>NZ_JBHTTU010000027.1:0-101766 GCF_042794375.1 Kitasatospora sp. NPDC056531
GGGGGGGGGGGGGGGAGGGGGGGGCGAAGGAGGAGAACGCCAGGAAGAGCCAACCACAGCGCCCTCCCCCCCCCCCTTCCCCCCCCCCCCGGTACCGGCTGTGAGGATCGGCTCATGCGACCGGCCTTCCCGCGATGACCTGGCCGAACCTCTTCCAGGACGGTGTGCCCTTGTTCCAGTAGTGGTCGTGGTCGGTGTTCTGGGACGGCAGGTGCTGGGCGCCGAAGGCCGGGTTCATCGGATCGCGCCCGAAGCGCAGGTGGTAGTCGTCGCTGCGGGGGTTGTAGTTGTCGGGGGCGAAGGGGTCAGGTGTCCAGTCCGTGATCGAGTCGTCACCGCCGAGCACCGCGTACACCTTGGACGGGTCCATCTTCGTCCCCTTCGCCAGGTCGACATTGAGGCCGCCCGCCTTGTCGACGCCGACGCCGGGGCTTCCGGCGAAGACCACGGTGTCGACGGGCAGTCCCTTGTCGCGCATGGCGTAGCCGACGACGGTGCTGCCGTAGCTGTGTCTGATGATCGTGTTGTGGGACGGGGATCCCTGGTGGGTGGCCCGCAGACCGGACTGGAAGTTGTAGAGGTTCTGTTCCGCGTCCTTGGCGTACCCCTCGTAGGCCGCGTCCGGGACCGGCTGCGTGAAACTGGGCCTGGCCGACTGCGGTGCCGTGTAGTTCACGTAAGCGATCGTGGAGACCTTGCTGCCGGGGCTCGCGTCGATGGCGCTGCGGTACATCTCCTTCGCCTTGTCCATGGTGCCGCCGACGTCGGCGAGCTTGGACTCGGTGCCCGGGACGAAGGTGGCCACGTGGTCCGCGGTGTCCGGGTCGTTCAGCGCGAGGATCGCACGGCCGCCCGGTGCCGCGGCGTCGAGGCCGAGCAGGAAGGGCCGCGGGTCCTGTTCGGTGACCGACTTGTCGAGGCGGTCCTGGATGGCCTGGATGCCCTTCAGCTTGCCCTGCAGCGCGTCGCGCTCAGCCTTCCAGACGATGTGGTCCGGACTCTCGGTGGCCCCGTACGGGGTTCCCGTCACCGAGAGGGGCTCGGACTTGTCGAGGTCGCTGAGCTGCTTCCGGAGGTCCGCTTGGGACCGGGTCAGGTTCAGGCGGTTCGCCTGGTCGCGGGCGACGGCGGGGACGTCGTCGAGGTTGCCGACCTGGTCGGGGTTGTCGTGGATGAACTTCTGCTGCTCGGTGTCGGTGAGGCCGTCCCACCACTTCTTGACGCTGGCCGGGTCGGTGCCCTTGGCGGGTATCTGCTCGCGGGCGGTCTCGGCGGCCTGGTCCTTCGCCACCATGGCGGCGTCCAGGCCGAGGCCGTTGCTCGCGTTGGTCGCGAGGTGGTTCAGCCGCGCGCTGATCTCCTGGTCCGCGTGGTCGGCCTCGTTGAGCGCGGCGGTGATGCGGTTGCTGATGGCGATCGCCGTCGTCTCGGCGCCGGCGCCCGCGTAGTTCGCGGACGTAGGCTCCTTGTCCCACGTGATGCGGCCGTCAGGGGCGACGTTGAGCTTCGCGCTCTTGGCGTCGTCGAGGGCGTAGACCAAGTGGGCCTGGGCCAGCGCGAATTGTTCGGCGGCCTTGGCGAGCGCCTTGCTGACGAAGTCGAGCTCACTGTGCGCGGACTGGAGCTCGGTGCCCAGGAACCGGATCCGGGCCTGGGCGTGGTCGGACGCGGTGCCGGTCCAGTGCGCACTCCCCGGTCGGCGTCCTGCGCCACCGCCTGCAGCACAAACTGCCGCCCGCCCGGGCACCACAGCAGTCCGCCAAGCCGCGCTACGCCGAGTGCGCCACGTGCCACGACCCCGTACCCCGGCCCGGAGCCTGCGCCGCATGCGCGGGCCTCGGCGGGCGACGGGCTGAGCCGGACGGCGCAGTGGGCGCAGTGGGCGCAGCGGCCGTGGCGGCCGCCGGAGCTGCCCGCGTCCGGGCAGCCGTCCTCGCCTCCCGGTCGGCGCCGATCCCATGACAGCCCGCCGGAGCAGGCCTCACGCAGCCACTGTGTCCCGCCTGAGGGCCGGCGTAATCCGTCGTCCGGCTGCTGCTGTTGGTCACACACCGAGGCCTGGCGTCGGCGTGCAGCGTCGCGCGCGGTGTCAACCCATCAACGAGCGAAGGTTGTCAGTCCTCGTCGCGCAGGTGGGCGGCGGTGACCGCGACGAGGCCGTGAAGGTCGCGCACCGGCACGACCGGTGCGGGACTGATCCCGAACTCCCCATCGGGCAGGTAGGCGACGTTGCAGCGCAGGCAGAGATAGCAGGCTCTCCAGGCCGCGGCCAGCGACGGCTGGATCGCCGAATACTCCTCGAACTGTCGCCGCATCCGGTCCCCCCTCTCGGCGCGCCTAACGGCCATGACCACCCCCGCAACCAAGGGGGGCCCACCCAACATGCCGAACGCCAACAGGAAGCCCCGCAGCTCGTGCTTGTCGGACGTCAGCACTGGCGGTAGGAGGAACAGCAGGAACACCAGTGCCAGGAAGAACAGGGAAGCAATCTCGCACCCGGAGCCGGGCTTGGCCAGCTGAGGCTGAGGCGGCGGAGCGACCTGTCTCGCCAGCAGAGTTGTGGAGACACCCGAGGTGTGGACGGTCGAGCGGCCGTAGGCCGGCACCGCACCGACGCCGCTCGCGTACGCGACGCCGGAGGAGTAGCCGGTGCTCGTCCCGGAGTACCGGCTGGTCTGCGACTGGTAAACACTCGGCACGCTGCGCACCTGATCGATCTCGCCGCACTGCGGGCAGTTGATTCGGCTCATAAGTCCCCCCAAGGTCGGCCGACAGTACGTGAGCATGGCACAGGCGGTATGAGATCGGCATGGCGACAGTCGTCGCAGTCATGGTGCCCCTGCCAGTGCCGGGGAGAAGTCCGTCCGACGGAGTGTTGGACGGCGCCGCGGACCGGCGGGCTGACAGCCGACATCTGGCACGGATTGCTTACGTACACGACGTTGCGTCACTTGACGCTGTGCGTCGACACTCGGTGAGCCCGGATCGTCCCCGAGCCCGACTCCGCGGGGTCCCGCCACCTCATCGAGGTGTACTCGCCCACGCGTTGTACCGGCTCGTGGGCGGGGATCGCGAACACGTCCAGGCCTCGGAACCTGACTCGGTCTGTCTGAGCCGGCGGTCTTCCTAGCTCGACGGCTTCGAGCACGTCTCGCGTGCAGCTGAGCGAGGCGTCACTGTGCCGATCACGGAAGTCCGGCTGCCGCCGGACCCGGGCCTTGACAGCCCTTTCCGTGCTCATCCGTTCCCATGGCGGGTCGCCGTACCCAGTTGAGCCGGCGACTGAACCTGCTGCGCTTCACGCCCGGATCCATCGCAGGTGTGGCGGTCGGTGCCGCGGATGACGGTCGGTGTGTCCGGACCGGCGTCCCCGTCTCACCACAGCGAGGACATCAACCGGCGGGCTGCCTGGTGTCCGGTCGGCGAATCCGAGGTCTGGTCGCTGCGCCTCGTCGGGCCGTCGCCGCGTCGTCCTCGGATCAGGCGTCGAGCACCTGGCCGTGACGTCTGACGACCGGTCCTTCCCCCGACCACGGGAACTCGATCCAGTCGTCGGTCCTCTTCCACACGTACTCGCACTTCACGAGGGAGTGCGACTTCTCGTAGATGACGGCGGACCGGACCTCGGCGACGTGGCTGAGGCAGAAGTCGTGCACCAGCTTCAGCGTCTTGCCCGTGTCGGCGACATCGTCGGCGATCAGGACCTTCTTGTCGGTGAAGTCGATCGCGGCGGGCACGGGCGCCAGCATGACGGGCATGTCGAGGGTGGTGCCCACGCCCGTGTAGAACTCGACGTTCACCAGGTGGATGTTCTTGCAGTCCAGCGCATACGCCAGACCGCCCGCCACGAACACGCCGCCGCGGGCGATGCTCAGGACGAGGTCGGGCTCGTAGCCGTCGTCGGCGATCGTCTGCGCGAGTTCGCGCACCGCCCGGCCGAAGGTCTGGTAATCCAGGATCTCGCGCACATCAGTCACGGCGTTCAGTGTCCTTGGCCGTCGGCCGGGCGGCGAGCACCGGCACGCTGAGCGCACCTGGTCGGCCCCATCTCCACCGACGGCCCGGACTGCACCCCCGGGGAACCCGAGGTGGCCACCGACGTCGCCCCCTATGAGGGATCCAAAGCCACGTCGGCCGCGGCCTCTACCAGCCCTACTGCACGAACGCCTATCCACGGGCCGGCTGAACCGGCCCGCGTAAGTGCCGGCCCGGCACCGGACCGCACCGGCCCCACCGCCGGATCGTCGGGTGTCCCGGCCTCACGGACAGCCCCGAGAAAGATGGCCATCGCCACGAGTCGGGTAGCGGCAACGGCAGGACGGCAACCGACAAGTGCCGTGCCACCCTTGTGTCGTCGCCCGTGCGGGTGACGGGGCAGCCGTTCGCTGGCGGCGCGGGCCCGTGCCGTGGGGTACTGGGCGGGTGCGTAACAGGAGGACGGGTCTCGTCGGGGCCGCCGTGCTCGCCCTTCTCCCGGCGATGCCAGCCCTTCTCCCGGCGGTGCCCGCTCGCGCGGCCGAGGTGCCCACAGGGCGCGGCGCACACCGCTCGGACGGCACGGTGGAGTCCGAGGTGCTCCGGCGTCAGGCCGCGCTGGAGCAGCTCGCCGATGCCATCACCGGGGTGCCCGAGCACCGGCGTGCGACGGTGCCCGGCTACGCGGGGCACACCATCGACCCGCGGCAGGGCCGGCTGACGCTGTACTGGCACGGCGACGTGCCCGCGCGCGTCGCCGGCCTGCTGGAGCGCACCCCGCCGGGGATCACCGCGACCGTCCGTCAGGCGCCCTACACCCTGCGGCAGCTGCGCCAGGCGCGGAACCGGCTCGTCGGGGCCGCCGTGCGCGGCGACGCGGACGCGGTGTGGAACGCGGCCTGGCCCGCCGCGGACGGCACCGGGCTGCTCGTCACCTACACCCCCGACACCGCCCGCCGGTCCGCCCTCACCGGCGAGCAGGTCGCCGCGCACGCCGCCGAGCTCGCCGGTGTCCCGGTCGACGCCGCACCCGCCACCGCCCCCACCGCCGCCTCGACCCGCCACAGCGACGCCAGCCCCTGGAGCGCCGGCGCCGAACTCAGGGCACCCGGCGACGCGTTCTGCACCTCGGGGTTCGGTGCCTGGCGCGGCAAGACCGCCGTCCTGCTCACCGCCGCGCACTGCGGGACCTCCGGCACCTACAAGACCGGCACCGGCGCCGAGATCGGCAAGGCCTCCGACTCCGACACCGGGCTCGACATCACCGTGATCAACACCAACGGAACGCCGAGCGGTCGGTTCTACGACGGGGCGTGGGACAACTCTGCAGGCTATTCCAAGCGCGTGTTCGGCGCCGGTCACAACTCCGTCGGCGGCCTGGTGTGCTCGAGCGGGGCCATGTCCGGAGTGCACTGCGGGCTGAAGATCACCAAGACCGAGTACGCCGCGAGCGTCGAGGGCACCTGGCACACGGACATGGACATCGCCGAGCGCACCGACGACCGGACCATCGCGGTGGCCCAGGGTGACAGCGGCGGGCCGGTCTTCGCCAGCATCAACGGCGGCGAGGACATGCAGGCCAGAGGCATCATCGTGGCCGGCGGCGGCCAGAAGGCCGTCTGCACCCCCGTGGCGGAACGGACCACCTGCTACGACACCGTCCTCTACACCCCGATCTCGCCGGTCATCGACAAGTTCGGCCTCTCCATCGCCTGACAGCACGAAAGGAAGGCACACCCGTGGACGTCGCGCTCACCGGCCGGCTCCTGGCGACCCTCTCCGTCCTGGCCATCGCGTGCGGCGCGGCCGCCGCCCAGCCCGCCGGGCCCCGGGGGCAGGCGCTGGCCGACCTCCAACGGGCCATCTACGAGGCCGGCGTCGGCCCGGCCACCTGGCACGTGGACACCGTCGGGGCCCAGCCCGGCGATGCCGTGCAGACCGTCGAGGTGATCGGCGACCTCAACGCGGCCCGCCGCGCCCTCGACCGGCGCTTCCCCGGACAGACCCGGGTCGTGCGAGGCCACATCACCTCCGACCTCGTCTACCGGCGCGGCCACGACTACCAGCTCGAAGGCGAACTCCAAGGCCTCAACCGGCCTGACTTCCAGGTGTTCAGGACCGACGCCGCACCGGACGGCCGCACCACCGTCGGCGTCGTCGGCGACCTCACCGCCGCCCGCACCTACATCGACGCCCACTACCCCGGCCGCACCATCGTCCACGGCAACACCCCCTGACCGACCCGGGCCCCGACCCGCTACGCTCGCCCGAAGGCCGCACGCGGCCGCCGCCCCCCGGGCGCGGCGGTCGGCCGGTACGGCGTCCACACCCCACGGCGGCTGCAGCGGATCGCCCCGAACAGCGAGCTCCCGCAGGTGGCCAGTCGCAGCAGCCCGATCCGCTCCTTCGCCTGGGAGATGTCCAAGGTCTACGGGCGCACGCTGAACGCGGACTCCTTCGACCACCAGCGCATCCAGCACGACCAGGGTGACCAGCGCGACGCCCACTGTTGCTGACCCACAGGACGGCGGGTCATGGTCGACCGGGGACAAGTCGCCTCCCGCAGTTCGTGATCACGAACGCCCGGCGGCCTGTTCGCAGCGCGACCACGGTCTGCTGACAGGTTCCAGCTCGACCTCCCGTGCCGCAAAAGTACGGCTTGTCTTCCCGCTGAGAGCGGGAAGACAAGCCGTTGGCGCGCCGGCGGAGCCGACGGTTCGGCGATTGGTGATCCACCGCTCGACGAGGGCGGCTATGACCAAGGCCGGCGTGTCGGGCCGCGCCAGCTGTACGGCCAGTCAGGACGCCGGTGCGGTCCACGGTCACGATCCGGCACTGGTGGAGGTGCAACCCAGGGACGCTCTGCGACCTCGCAGTGGTAGCAACGCGCCACAGCGCCGTCGTGGTTGTACCACTCATGGGCTCCGCAATCCTGGCTGCCCTTGTCGGCGAGCCCTCGCTCGACGAGGAACCAAGGCAGGTGCCTGCGCAGACGGGTACGCCACCGATACCGACCGGTCCGAGTCATTCCGCGAGGCTAACCCGATCCAGCTGACCATGGAGATCATTTACCGGGCCAAGGATCTGGGCCGAGCCACTAGCTTGCCCCAGGATTGGCCAGGTGGTCCGGGGCCGAGCGAATTCATGCGACAGGGCGGCATGTTTCGTGCACGATGGCGGCCGACGGGGGGCAGAGCAAGGTGCTGGTGAACGGGGTGATGATGGCGGGGAATTCGCTGGAAGCGCTGGACGCCGTGGTGTGGGAGGGGCTCGAGACAGGGCACCCGATGGACCCGGTCGAGGTGATACCGCAGACGCTGCGTCAGCTCGCTCTCGCGGGTGCGGAGGCGACGGAGGAGGACTGCTACCCGCTGTACTCGTTGGTCACGAGGGAGGGGTGCGAGACGCCGTCGGCGGCGGCGGTCGCGTTGCCGTTCGTGGTCGCGCTCGCCGCCGACCCGGCCATGGGCGCGCGGGTGCCCCTCGTCGAGCTGCTGGTGGCCCTGCAGGCGCCGGCCCTGGCCGGCGAGGACTGGACGGGAGCGCGGGCGTTGCTCGCGGATCCGGAGCCGACGGTGCGGCGGGCGGCGATACCCCTGGCGGGCGGGGTCCAACGGCTGCTGGAGCGGTGGCGGGCGGAGACGGACCCGGCGGTACGCCTCCCGCTCCTGCTGGCTCTCGGCGAAGCGGTGTCCGGCGAGACCGGGGTGGGCGGGACCGGAGGCGTCGTCGATGACGCGCGGGCGGTGCTGGCACAGATGCTGGAGGTGGACGACCCGGTACTGTGGGTCGCGGCCGTGCACGCCTCGGCGGAACTCGACCGGGATCTCCCGGTCCGCCGGATGGACCGGCTGATCGCGGTGTTCTCCGATCCCGCACTGCGGCCACGGTTCGAAGAGGTCTGGTTCACTCCGGCTGTCGAAGGCCCCTGGACCCGCGAGGACCTGGTCCGCTCGACGGCATGGCAGCTCGCACACGACCCCGACGCCGAACTCCGCTTCGCCGTCCGCCTGGTCGAGACGGCGGACCGCACCGGGGACACCGCACTGTGCCGGGAGGCGCTGGACGTGGCATGGCGGCTCCTGACCGAACGGCGTTCCGTGGAAACAGCCCTGCTGCCGCTGGCGGGCGCTCTGCTGACCAGTCCGGACGCCGCCGTACGGCTTCGAGTCGCAAACATCCTCGCGGTACTGGGCCCGGCCGCGGCCCCGTACGCGGACCGGCTCGCCGAACTGCTGGACGACGACGGGGCCGACGACTACCTCGACGGAACGGTCGGCGAGATCGCCCGCTGGGCACTGACTCGGATCGGTGACCCGCGCGCCCTACCGGGCCTGATCGAACAGCTCCGCGCACAGGAGGAAGAGCAGGGCCGCGGCTACTGCCTGGCCGACCCGAGGCGGCCGGACGTCACGGACGTGCTGGTCCCGCTGCGGGCCCACGCGGACGTCCTGTTGCCCGAGATACAGGAGGCGATCCGGCAGGGTGGGGCCCGGGGCGGTGCGACCCGCGAGTTCCTCGTAGTGCTGGAGGCATGGGGCGAGGACGCGCTGCCGGCCCTGCCCGATCTCCTGCCGCTGCTCGCCGACACCTGGACCTCCGTCTACGTGCTCCGCATCCTGCAGGCCCTGGGGCCAGTCGCCGCTTCGGCCGCACCGGCCCTGCGCACCTGCGAGGTCCTGGACTACCCCGGTAACCACGAGCTGGTGGCCTCGGTCGCCACGCACATCGGTGGGGATCGTGCAGCGGTCCTGCGGCTGGTCGGCGATGCGGTCATGACGGCGGAAGAACCCCTGTACGGGCCGATCGGTGCCCTGGCCGACTTCGGTGCCCAGGCGGCCCCTTACGCGGACCGGGTCCGGTCCGTCATGGAGAACGGCACTCACTGGCAGCGCCTCAACGCCGCTGCCACGCTCTGGTCGATCACCGGCCAGGCCGAACCGACCATGCGGGTCCTGGAAGAGTTCGTGCTGCCGATCGCCGACGGCGGCGACGGCTTCGGGAACTTCCGGAAAGCGCTCAAGGCGCTGATCCGGATGGGCGAGATCAGCTCTGCGATCCGGGCCGCGCTGCTGACGGTCCAGCGGTCGGACCGCCGCCTGGGCGCGGAGGGGGGATATCCGATGATCGATCATGACAGGGAACTTCGCGCACTGGTCGAACAGGCCCTCGCCGGTCAGGGCCCTTCCTGAGCGTTGCACCGTCACCGTCCGTACTGCCTTCCCTGGGCACTCGTGTACGCCGACGGAGACATGCCTTGCTGCTGAAGCGGGTGGGTGGGGCGGGCCCAGAGCAGACGACCGCTGACACTGACCTCCCGCTGGTGCGGGGAGGAGGTGCTGGCGCAGGATTTCCTCCCGGGCGGCGGCCTGACCTCCCGCTGGTGCGGGGAGGAGCCTCCTTCTTGCCCGGTACGACGCCCCACATCTGGGCCGAGCCGTCGGGGAACAGCTGGTCCAGGCGCGTGCGGACCTCGGGCGCGAGCAGGTCCGCGTGGTCGTCGAGGACGACCGGGGAGGCGATGGTGTCCAGGTAGTGCTCGTTGACGTTCTTGTCCGACCTCGCGGCCGGCTGCAGCACGATGAGCATGTGGTGCTCAGTCCCCCAGTTCGGTGTACTTGTCGGCCCGGCCGCGGGCGAGGTGCACCGGGTACTTGGCGCGGTTGGCCGCGATCTTCTCGATGAGCGCCTGCTCGAGGTCGATGCCGAGGACGTCCGAGAACCGCAGCAGGTAGGCGAGGACGTCGGCCGCTTCCTCCCGGACGCGCTGCGCGCGCCCGGGGTCCGCCATGACGGCGGACGACTGCTCGGGCGTCAGCCACTGGAACAGCTCGAGGAGTTCGCCGACCTCCCCGCTGAGGGCCATGGCGAGGTTCTTGGGCGTGTGGAACTGCTCCCAGTCCCGTTCGGCCACGAACTCGGCCAGTTCCTGCTGCAGCGACCTGATCGTCGGGGGGACGATCTATAGCAGTGTGCTGTGATGAGATGCTAGTAAGTTTACTTATCGACTCCAGGCTTCCCTGCGAAGCGCCGCTCCCGCAAGGCCGTCAACCGCTCCGGACCTGTGGCCGGCCGCCGCTCAAGAGCGAGCGTCCAGGGACATCCCCGCCGAAGCCCGTGCCACCTCTCCAACGGCCGGGCGACACCGGCCCGGGAAGCCCGCGCGGCCGTCGACGCCCCGAGGTGAAAAACGCGTGTCTGAGGGGGCCGGCCTGGTGCGAGACTGCGCGCCCGTCGGTGCTCAGCGGATCGGCCCCGTGACGCCGAAGAACCTGCAGGTAAGAGGCTTGGGCCCGCTGCAGGGACGAGCGCCCACGCCGTCGCTCCACAGAAGTTGAGCCAGAACCCGAAAACAGACAGCACTTCGACACCGGTTCGGGAGGTGGTTGTGGTTGCAGCCGGGACGGAATGCTCACGAGCTTCGGCAGCGGGCTGACCTTGTGTGAGGCCCGGGAAGCGCCGGCCCTCCTGCCTGTTGTGACCCGCCTGAGCGAGGCGACCCTGTAAAGCAAGCTTGACACATGCGAAGGGTGACAAGCATCCTTTACAGGTGAGAAACAGGGTCAGAGAACTACGGATGGCGCGCGGGCTCTCGCAAGGGCAACTAGCAGCCGCCCTCGGAGTCTCGCGGCAGACGGTCAACGCCATCGAGACCGAGCGGTACACGCCCTCATTGCCGCTCGCCTTCGCCCTGGGCAAGTTCTTCGCGATCAGCATTGAGGAGATGTTCCATGCCAATGAGGACTCAGCAGATGATTGAACAGACGGCAAACAGGTCGATCCCGCTGTTCTTCCTCGGCGTCGGTGTCGTCTGCCTGGCGGCTGCGGTCGTCGGCGGCCGCCCTGCCCTCGGACTGGTGATGCTGGGAGTCATGGCCTTATGCTCCCTTGCCCTGGCGTTGCTGAGCCGCCGCAGCGAGACCTACCGAGGGGTCACGGCGGAATCCGACGAGCGTTTCGCCCTGATGGGCCGGTCCGCCTGGGCGGCCACGGGTGTGGTGCTGACCGTCGCGAACCTCGGCGGTCTCATCGGCGAGCTGGCGGGTGGGGACAGTGGCTCGCCGTTCTTCTGGATGGCGGCCCTCGGAGCCGTCACCTACATCGCGTGCGTGGGCCTGCTGCGCCAGCGCATGTGAGGCGCTCCGGGGTCGCCGGCCAGGTCGGCCCACCTTGCCGGCGTGCCGACGGTCGGGTGCCTCCCGTTCTCGTGAACAAAACCAACGATGTCGGTCTGCGACTCCGAGACTCCGATTTTTTGATGCCCAGTTTTGGTGCCAATCCGTCGGCCGGCCCTCCTGCCTGCCTTCGGACGAGCCCGTGTCGCACATTCGGTCCAAACGTGCGTGCCCGCAAGGGGTCGGCGGCGGACCCGACGGAGGCTGGGGCGCCAGGTGGGGGGATCGCCAACTGAGACGGAGAAGCCGTGACCGAGCCGGACTACTACCAGTTCCACTCCTCCCACGGGCACCACGCCCCGCTCCATGTCGTCTGGATGCCGCTCGGACCGGGCGGCCTGAGTTCCTTCGAGTACGCCGACTCGACGAGGTCCCACACGTTCCGGGGTAAGGACGTGAGCGTGGTCGAAAGCCCGCTCGGCCGTGTGGTGAGCGTGACGATCGAGACAACGATCGACCGCGGATCGACGTCGTTCTCCGTGCTGGTGCCGTCGGTCAACCTGAACGGGCACAGCGCGACGGTGAGTACCGTCGGCATCACCACCGTGCACCGGATCGGGATCGGCCCCATGACCGGGCAACTCGACGTGTACTCCGAGACCCCGCTCATCGGCACAGCCGAGAGCCGCATCATCCCCCTCGAAGATCGCGCCGGCGCCGGCGCCGCTCGCGCGTGACCGTGCCCACCAGGACACCGCCGCCCCCGCCGCCTTTGGGACGGCGGCGGGGGCGGGCGTAGGAGGGCCGCGTGCCATTCGGCCGTGAACGACGGCGGACCCCGCAGACGCGGGGGAGGACACTTCCTGAGCTGGGGCGATGTAGCGCCCTCGCTGTTTCTTTGCTCGACGCTCCGCCCCGTGAACATGCGGATGGCGCAAGCGAGCTGTTGATGTGTCAAAAAATCTAGGACATCGTGCCATGTGTCGGTGAGGCTGGGCTGGATGTGGTCAACTCCGCGGGCGGAGCTGGTTCATTGGGCCTGCGGTGCTGGCAGCTGATCCTGGGCGAATGCAGGGCTGCCGATGGCGCCCCGGCTCCATGACCTGGGCACTCGGCTCACCCACCCGCTCTCCGGTAGATTCTGCGGCCTGCTGATCGGCACACGAAGCGGCTGCGGGCCGCGAGTTCGACACGGGGGGCTGAGGGGTGCGGACCGGGGGCGGGCGGGATCGGCGGGTGGAGGACCTGCTGGAGTGCTGGCGAGCCATCGAGTTGTTCAGCCCGCCGAAGATCCCGGAGGTGCCGCGCAAGCGCCGCTCGGGCAGGCCGCGTGCCTCCGACACGCCCGCCGTGGACCTCACGCCGGCTGCGGGCCAGGCGCCGCCGCTGCTCCCGTGGGCGCCGGAGCATCCGGAGACGGCGGCGTGGCGGGCGCCGCGGGGGAAGGTGTGGCGGCACGAGGTGTACGGCGGGGTGTTCGACCTGGAGCGGCTGCGTCAGGCGATGATCGCGGTGCTGCCGGAGGGCACCGAGCCGGATCCGGGGGTGCCGCAGGAGGAGCTGGTGCTGCCGGGGCGGAGCGCGATGTTCGCGCTGGTCCTGGACGAGTACGGGCGGCCGGTCGAGGGCACGTCGGTGGTCTCCGCGTGCGCGTGGGCGACGGGCCGGCTCTTCGACCCGGGACCGTCGGCGCCGGGGTGGCTGGACGGCTTCGAGGAGCTGGGCGAGGCGTTCGAGGTCGCGGTGGGGCAGTTGACCGCCACGCCGATCCCGTACACCGCCGGGCACTCCGCCTTGCCGCCACTCCCGCCCGATCCGCCGGGTTTGCTGGGTCCACCGCTTCCGCGGCCCGCGAACCCGGCGCCCGTACCGGAGACGGCGGCCCCGCCGCGCAGCTGGCAGCAGTTGCTCGCCGAGATCCTGGGCGGCGCCGCGGTGGCGGCGGTCGGCGCGCTGTTCGGCGAGGTCGCCGGCGCCGCCGTCCAGGGGGCGACGGAGCCGCTGGTGCGCCGCGTCGCGGACTGGGTGGCAGCCCGCCGCCCGGCCCAGGACCGGCCCGTCGAGCACCACTCCCTCACCACGGCGGGACCCGTCGAGCCAGCCCCCGCTCCCGCCGTATCCCAGCCCCCGCCCTTCCACGAGCCCGAGCCCGAGCCCGAGACCGAAGCCGAGACAGACGCCACAACCGACTCCGGCCCACGCCCCGTCACCTTCGCCGACCTCGTCGCCCTGACCGCCCAGATCGCCGACCTCTGCGGCGTCCAGCACCACCTGGACCCCCGCGCGATCCGGGTCCGCAGCAAGCTCGTCCGCCTCCCGCGCGACCCGAAGGCCAAGCCCGCGGTCACCCCGCCGTTCCTCAACAGCTTCCTCCCGCCCGACCTCGCCCGGGTCCGCGCCGCCCTCACGGACACCAGGAACGGCAAGGACCGCCAGAACGGCACCCACGCGGGCAACGGCCTCGGCCCCGCCCTGAACGCCTACCTGACCGCACACCACGACATCGCCGCCCACACCCGCACCGACCTGCGCGAGGACCGCCAGGCCGTCCTCGACGGCGTCGCCCCCGCCCTCGTCCCCGCAGGCCGCTGGCCCGCCAAGGCGCGCTACCCGCTCGCCCTCAGCCAACAGTTCGCCGTCAACCGCATACTCGCCGAACGCGCCGGCACCGACGGCGGCCTGTTCTCCGTCAACGGCCCGCCCGGCACCGGCAAGACCACCATGCTGCGCGACCTGGTCGCCGCCCTCGTCGTCGAACGGGCCAGCGTCATGGCCTCCTACCAGCGGCCCGAGGACGCCTTCATCGGCCGCGCCTGGCGCGGCATGAACCGCCGGGGCGACCGCCCCCGCTTCGTCGCGGCCCTCGACCCCCGGCTCACCGGCTACGAGATCGTCGTCACCTCCTCCAACAACGGCGCGGTCGAGAACGTCACCGCCGAACTACCCGGCGCCGCCGCCCTCGACGAGCACTGGCACGGCGGCCCCGACCACTTCTCCGACCTCGCCTCCGCCCTGCTCGACGGCGCCCCCGCCTGGGGCCTGGTCGCCGCCGTCCTCGGCAACAAGAACAACCGCACCAAGTTCAGCGACCGCTTCTGGTGGGGCACCCTGCCCAAGGACGAGGCCGACGCCCGCACCGCCCAGGGCCTGCCCCCACTGCGCGGCATGAAGACCATCCTCGGCGACTGGATCCCACCCAAAGCCCCGAAGCCCGCCCGCACCCCCCAACCCACCCAACGCGGCCGCCGTACCGCCCCCGAGCCCGCAGCCCCCGCGACGCCCGCCGGCCCCGCCCAGCCCATCCCCTCCTGGCGTCAGGCCGTCACCGCGTTCAAAGCCGCCCAAGCCGAAGTCGAACGCCTGCGCAGCGAACGCTCCCGCCTCGCCAGCGCCCTGGCGGACACCGACTCCGGACGCGGCCGACAGCTCCTCGACGCCCTGCACGCCGCCATCACCCGCGCCGACGGCCGCGTGGAGGCCGCCGAGGCCCGCCACACCACCGCCACCACGACCGCCATCACCGCCGGAACAGCGGCCCTCGCCGCCGAAGCCGCCCACCAGGCCGCCACCCAGCGCATCCCCCAGGCCCGCGAAGCCCTCGCCGGCGCCCGCGCCGACCTCGCCGTCGCCCGCGAACGCGCCGCCCACCACCGCCAGTACGTCGACGCCCTGACCGCCCGCTACGAAGCACTCCCCACCACCGAACCCGGCCTGCGCACAGGCCTGCGCCGCCTGCTCCAGAGCCAAGCCGAACGCCGTGCCGCCGAACAGCAGCACGAACGCACTCAGGCCGAGATCCTCGCCCTCCTCGTCCAGCAGCGCACCGCCCTCAACGACGCCTACGACCACATCGCCCGCTGCGTCCGCGTCGAGGACCTCGCCGCCGCCGACCTGCACACCCGTTCCACCACCGCCCTCACCGACGCCGCCCAGGCCGCCACCCGTGCCCGCGCCCGCGAGAACGCCGCCCACACCGCGGAGTCCGCCGCCCACGAAGCCGTCCAACAGGCCCGGCGCGAAGCCGCAACCGCCCGACGCAACCTCGAGACCGCCACCGCCGACCTCGACGCCGCCCACCGCGCCCTGCGCCGGGCCGCGACCACTCTCCCCTCCCTGCCCCTCGACTGGACCCACCTCGACAACCACGACCAGGAACTCGGCTCCCCCTGGTCCGACGAGGCCTGGTGCACCGCCCGCAGCGACCTGTTCCTGCGCGCCCTCGACCTCCACCGCGCCTTCGTCGCGAACACCGCCAAAAAGGTCCGCGGCAACCTCGAGGTCCTCATCGAACTCATGTCCAACACCAGCGGCCCCGTCCCCGACGAGCAGGTCCGCCACGCCTGGCAGACCCTCTTCCTCCTCGTCCCCGTCGTCTCCACCACCTTCTCCTCCATCGGCAGCATGTTCGCCCGCCTCGGCCAGGGCTCCATCGGCTGGATCCTCGTCGACGAAGCCGGCCAAGCCACCCCCCAAGCAGCCGTCGGCGCCCTCTGGCGCGCCCGCCGCGCCGTCCTCGTCGGCGACCCACTCCAACTCGAACCCGTCGTCACCATGCCCACCGCCCTGCAGCGCCGCCTCCTGCTCGCCCACGACGTCGACGAACAATGGCTCCCCTCCGCCACCTCCGCCCAGGCCGTCGCCGACCGCGTCAACCGCCACGGCACCTACCTGCCCGACCCCACCGGCACCGACGACACCGTCTGGGTCGGCTCACCCCTGCGCGTCCACCGCCGCTGCGAAGACCCCATGTTCACCGTCAGCAACGACATCGCCTACGGCGGCCTCATGGTCTACGGCACCCACCCCCAACCCTTCCCCGTCCCCACCCACGACGGCCTCCTTCCCAGCCGCTGGCTCGACACCCCCGACCCCGACCGCCCCACCGACGCCCCCTGGGGCGAACGCGACCGCCGCGCCCTCACCTTCCTCCTCGGCCAACTCCACCGCCACGGCGTCACCCCCGAACGCCTGCGCATCATCGCCCCCTTCCGCGCCCTCGTCCGCGAAGCCACCGAAACCTGCCGTACCCGCCCCGGCTGGACCACCGAACTCCTCGACGAACGCTGCGCCACCGTCCACCGCGCCCAGGGCAAGGAGGCCGACGTCGTCATCCTCCTGCTCGGCGCCGGCCGCCGCGGCGCCCGCGAATGGGCCGCCCGCACCCCCCACCTCCTCAACGTCGCCGCCAGCCGCGCCAAACGCCGCCTCTACGTCATCGGCGACCGCGCCCTGTGGGCCCCGCTGCCCCACTTCGACGTCCTCGCCGACGAACTGCCCGTCTACGACCACATCGGCGACCGCGACACCTGGCGCCGCGACGACCCCGAACCGTCGAACGCGTCCGCGTAGGACGTCCGTCGCCGACGGTCCCGCCAACCGTCGGCGACCCTTCGGGCAGAAACGTGACGAGACGAGGCACGGCGAACCGGTCCAGACCGTCCACTCGCACAGACGTGATCGAGTAGCAGGTCGGGCCGGTCTGAGTATCCGTACTCAGGCCGGCCCGACCGTGGCTGCAAGAGCATGGGGGCATGCGCCCAGTAGCCACCCCGAGGGCAGGCATCACCGCCGTCGCTCCCGCCGTCCACCTCGTCGGCTCACCGCGCAGCAGCTCCAGGACGAGGCCAACGCGCGCATCCACCATCAGCCACGGCAGCCCGCTCCGTTAGAGTTCACGCCGTCACATTCACTTCCACGGGGATTCCTTCATGCGTACCACCTTCCTGCTGCGTGCGGCCGTGCCGACGACCGCGGCGCTCGCCCTGATGCTGACCGCCTGCGGGCCGGACCAGAGCGGCGGCGACGCCGCCGGCGCCGGGCCGTCATCGGCCCCCGCCAGCGCGGGCGCGCCCTCCAGCCCCGGCGCCGACTTCGGCGGCCGGACGGACGGGACCAGCACGAGTGCGCCGACCATCACGGCTTCCACCTCCGCCCCCACCCAGGCCGGATCGAGCCCGAGTGCCACCAGCGTCGGCTTCCCGGGCGCACTGGCTGTCGGTGGCAAGGCCCAGGGCACCTACACCGACCACGAGAAGGGCGACATCTCGGTCGGCATCGCCATGACGGGCGTGGTCAAGGGCGACAGCGCCGACCTGGCCAAGTTCCTCAAGCCGGAGGACCTGGCCGGGAAGACGCCGTACTACGTGAACGTCACCTACACCCACACCGGTGGCAACGGGATCTTCGAGCCCTACTTCAACCTGCAACTGCGGGCGATGGTCAGCGACACCGACCAGGCACGCAAGGTCGACCTGCTCAGCGCCTTCCCGAAGTGCGAGAGCGACGTCCCGCAGGGCGGCAAGGACTTCGTCAAGGGCCAGAGCGAGCACGAGTGCGCGATCTACCTGGCACCGGCCGACAAGCCGCTGACGTACCTGCTGTGGATCGACAAGAACGGCACGCCGCTCGCCTGGAAGGCCAGCTGACGGTACCGCCGGCGTGGCGCCCGATCCGGCCTCGTGCGCCACGCCCGCTCGCGAAAGCGTCCCGGAGGCGGCCCCGGCGTCGAGCGGGTGGTTGACCCACAGGCGCGGGGAGGACCTATTCGACCTGCAGCGGAGCACAGCCTTTGCCCTGTCTTGACTGGCTGGCGCCACAGGCTTCAAGGGTCCGCTGGTGCTGCTTACTGCACGGAGTGTGCTCGTGCTGATGGTGCTGTTGAGGGATCAAAGAGCACCGGACATCGTGCCATGTGTCCGCCGCGGGAGGGGAGCAGGTGAGGCCTGCGGGACTTTCAGGAGACAGAAAGCCCGGTGCCCTCCCCGCCTGGTCGGCGAGGAGGGCACCAAGGTCGCGTCAGCTGCCGGTCGTCAGCAGACGGTTGGCCAGCGCGTCCGCGAGGCGGTAGGCCTCGTCGGCCGAGAGGGTGCGGCAGATGGCGTCCGCCAGTTCCTCCACGTTGTGCCAGTCGACGCTACCGAGCTCCACCTGCGAGGTGGCCGTCGGCTGTTCGTCCGACGGGGCCACGGCCCGCTGCTCCGGCATCGGGAGGGGCTCGGAATTTTCCGCGGAAAATCGGTCGGCACTCGGAGCGGGCTCAGGACTCGGAAGCGGGCTGCGGGGAGCGGGCTCCGGCACGGTGGCGGCGGGAGCCGGTGGCTCCGTAGGCGACGGCACGGCCTCGGCAGCCGGCCGAGCCACGGGCGCAGCGGGCTGCTGCACCGCCGCCGGCTGCGGAGCCGGTGCGGCAGCAGGCGTCTTGGCCGCGGCCTTGGCCTCCACCCTCGCCGCGCGCTTGGCCGCGACGGCGTCGGCGTCGGCCTGGAGCAGCTGCTCCAGCTCCGACGTCTGCTCGGCCAGGGACATCTCCTCGATGCCCTTCACCGAACCCAGCCGACGCGCGACGTTGATGGAGACGCCGTCCTCGCCGCGCGCCTTGGCCCGCACCTGGCGCTGCAGCTCCGGGTGGAGCTTCAGCAGGTTCTTGCGGTGCGAGATCCAGCTCTGGGACCAGCCCTCCGCCTCGGCCGCCTCCTTGGCGGTCGGGTACTGCGCCACGATGAGCAGGACCGCGTTGGCCTCCTCGATCGGGTCGAAGTCCTTGCGCGCCATGTTCTCGTCGAGCGCCGCCCGCAGCAGGGTCGCCTTGGACTCCGCCACCGAGTCGTCGACGACGACCAGCAGCTGCTCGCGCCCGTACAGCTGCGCGGCGGCCCGCCGGCGGTTGCCGTTGACGATGACCACGTCCTGCGCTCCCGCGCCCAGCGCCTGCCGGTCCTCCGGCCAGAGCCGGAGATAGGCGGCCGGGGTGACGGCGAGGCAGCTCTGCAGCTGGCGGTCCTTGATGCTCGCCAGGTCCGAGAGGTCGCCCAGCTCGTCACGAGGGTTGCGCGGGTTGGGCAGGCAGTTGGCGGTGGGGACCCACCGGGCCGGGGTGTCGTTGGTGCTCTCCACACCCGGGGCGTCGACGACCGGGTCCGCGGCCATCGAGGCGAAGGAGACACGACGGCCTGCCATCAGCGACCCCCGTACCCGAGCTCGAGCGACAGGCGGAAGAAGTCCTCGCGGGCCCGGTAGGCGGTGCCGCTCTCCTTGTACTGGGTGACGACCGTCCCCTCGGCCACCGCCCGGGAGTGGATCTTGTACCGGCGCAGGACGGTCTTGGCGCGGGGCCATCCCCGTGCGGCGATGTACGCCTCGGTGTCCTCGAGGTCGGCGCGGCCGTCCCGGGGGTCCCAGTTGTTGACGACGACCCGGTAGGGGATGTCCATCGGCTCGATGACCTTCTGGATCGTGCGGGCCGTCGGGTCGAAGCACAGCGGCTCGGTGATCATCGGGACCAGGACGTCGTCCGCGATCTCCAGCGCCCGACGCAGAATTTCCTCGTCAGCAAGGGTGCCCGGCGTGTCGATGAAGATGTGTTCGTACTCGTCCTTCGCGCCGAGGACGTCGAAGGTGCACGCGGCGAGGTTGACCGTGGTGGTGGTCTTGCCGACGCCGCCCTTCTGGTTGGCGATGACGTGGATCTTCGCGCCGGTGTTCTTGAGGTGCACCAGCTGCTCGGCCTGGTCGTGCGCGGCCATGAAGTCGAAGGGCAGGTTGTCCCCCACCCGCTCGGCCCAGACGACCGCGGACCCCTGGGGGTCGGTGGACACGACAAGCACAGATGGCTTCATGATGTTCCGTTCTTTCCGTGGGCTTCCCGGGCGGTGCGCCCGGTACTGCGGATGCCCGCCGCTCAAAGCCGTGGGCGGCGGACTGGAACAGCATTCCAGATGATCGACTCGGAGCCTGACGCGACCCGCGTGTGATGGAGCACAATGGCGGGCTCGCGGGGTCCGGGTTTCCGGGAAAGCCCGACTGTCCGTCTGGCTGCCTGGCCGGCTTTCGCTTCCCGGGCGTGGTGATGTCGGGGTGGCGGAGGGGGGAATGGAATGTACGAGGGTGATTGCTGGAGATTGCGGTCTGGACGGCGAAGCGCTTGCGAAGTCGGCTGATTCGCTTGGGCGGGGAGTTTCCTGCGTGCGGAGCTTGAGGTGTCGACGCCCCGAGGCGAGGGAGCATGGCGCGATGTCTGGTGCTGCCTGACAGCTCAACAGGTCGGTCCGCCAGCTGCCGACAGCTGGGCCGCCAGGCACGGCCGAGAAGTTGCAAAGGCGTTACACCGCCGCACGTCAGGAATGTCCTCCCCGCACCCGCGGGGGTCAGCCAGCGGCCGCGACGCCCAGCCCTACGCACTGCCAGGCGCCTCGTCGCTGAGCAACAGCGCCAGCACGGCCAACAGCATGGCCCGGATGCGAACCGTCCGGGCCATGGACGCCGCGGCACGGAGTTGTAGGCGGCGCACACCGGGAAGGAGCCGGCCTTCGGCAGCACCGCCGCCGAGCTGTCGGTGCAACGGGCCACTTGCACAACAGGGCTATGCGTCCGCGAGAGGCTGAAGGGTCTTCATTTGTGGTCGTGCAGGAAGGCGGGGGTCTCGTCGCGGGTCGGGGAGTTCGGCAGGGGCGCCGGCTCGTCCTGAAGGAACGCGGTGATGACGGCTGCGGCTCGGTCGTTGTTGTCGTCGAGGCCGTTCCACATGTGGTGCCCGACTCCTGGCATGTACTGCGTGCGCTGGATGGCGGGGTCGTCGGCGAGGATGGTGGTCGCCCATTGACGGACCTGGGAGGAGCATTCGGCGATCATCGGCATCGCGGGGGTCCGGGACCGCCTCAGTTGCGGTGCGCTGGAGGGCGAGTCCTTGACCGTCTGCTGGATGCGGAGGCCGTGCGTACCGGGGTGGACTCTAAGGTCAATTAGCATTAATTATCTAAGATTTACAAAGCTCGATGGCTACTTTGTTATGCTTGGCTCATGACTCTCTATGGTGCGGATCTTGAGCGGGTCGAGAAGGAGCTCCGCGCGGCGGAGCGGGAGTGGGGCCTGCTGGGGGTGCGGATCGAGGGTCTGAAGGCGCAGCGGGAGGCCTTGCGGAAGCTCGTCGAGGCGTCGGTGGTGCCGGGGGTGGAGGTCCAGGACCTGACGAAGGCGGACGCCATGGTGAAGATCCTTCAGGCGTCGGCGAAGCCGATGACCTTGGGGGAGATCGCGGAGGCGATGACGGCGGCGGGCAAGAAGACGAACAGCAACGGCGCGTCGGTGTACATCGACGGCCTGCTGAAGGCCGGCCGGGTGGTGCGGGTCCAGCGCGGCCGGTACCGCGCGGCCTGACACCGTCCGTCCACCGTGGGAGAGAGGGGAGAAGCAGAGATGCCCGGTACCTCGCCAGGAGCCTCCGAGGCGGTCGAGGCGCTGCTCGGCGCCGGTCCGCGCCGCCAGGTGCCGCTGCCCGAGCCCGCCGAGCGGGCCTGGCTGCGCACCGAGTACGGGCTGACCAAGGCGGAGACCGCGAAGGCCCTCGGTGTCAGCGCCAGCACGTTCACCGCGTGGGAGACCGGCCAGCGTGACCCACAGGGCGAGCCCCGTGCCGCCTACGCCAAACTTCTCGACGGCATGGCCGCCAGGCTGCTCCCGGCTGCGCCCGCGCCGCAGCCAGCCGTCCCGGCCGCCGTGCCTGATCCGCCGGTGGTGTTCGGCGGCGACGCGGTTATGGAGCTGGACCGGACCGAGGGTGGGGAGCTGGTCGCCGACCGACCTGCGCCGTGTGTGCGGTGCGGGCGGCCGACGCCGTACCGCTCGCAGGGCCGTCCGGTGCACATGGGCGGCTGGTGCGCGCCCACCCCGGTCGGGCAGCCGACGGCTGCCGCCCCGGTCGCGGAGCAGCCCGCCCCACCGGCCCCGGCCGAGTCGGCAACCTCGGTCGCTTCAGTCGCTGCGCCCCGTCAGGTCGCCCGTGCGGCCGCCGCACCGGCTGCGGCCCGGCGCGGCGCGTCGTCCCGCCCTGCTGCCGGCGCGGCGTCGCGGACGCGGACGGTGGCGGCGAAGAAGTCGGCCGCCGAAGCCGGGCCAGCGGACTGGGAGGCCGCCGCGGCGGCGCGGTTCCCGGCTGGTCCGCTGGCGGTGCTGGACGTCGCCTCGTCCGGCAAAGCGTTGGTGACCCATCTCGCCGACGGCACCCTCGCGCCGACTGCCCCGGCCGGCCGCACGCTCGCCGACGTTGTGGAGTGGGCGCTGGAGACCAAGCTCGGCTCGCCCAGGTTGCACCGGCACGGCAAGGACGGTGACGCCCTGGTCGTCATCTCCGACGCCGCGCTCGCCGAGCTCGGTCTGCCGCCGATGGGCCGGGACGAGAAGAAGGAGTTCGTCCAGCGGCTGGGCCAGCTGCCGAAGACCCACAAGGCCGTGAAGGCGATCGAGCGGGCGGGGTGGCTGCTGACCCAGCGCGGCCTGGGCCCGTGGGCCCGGGTCTACCGCACGCCTGAGGACGGCAAGCGCCAGTGCGTGCAGCTGTGCATCCCCGCCTGGGGCGCCCTCGCCACCGGCGGCTGGCAGATTCCGGACGGCCTCGCGGCCCAGGACCTGGCCCGGCTGCTCGGCACCTACGCCACCCGCGTGCTCACCCCGCGCGGCTCCACCGCCGTCTGCGGCCTGGAACTGGTCACCGCGCTGCGCCCGCCGACCCGGGCGGTGCGCACCGAGGCCGGCTGGACGTCCGGGCCGGTGGAGGGCTCCCGGCCCAAGGACGCGTTCGACCCGGCGCCGCCGGAGGTCCCGGACGTGCACCCGCTCGCCCAGGATCGCGGCCCGGGGGAGGAGCTGGTGACCGAGGCGTGGGACTGGTTCCGCGAGCTCACCGACGACGAGAAGCGCACGGCGCTGTACGGGGTCGGCCTCGATGTGAACACGGCGTTCCTCGCGGCCGCCGGCCGCCTGACCCTGCCGCTGTCGGAGCCGGTGCACGAGCTCAACCCGGCCTTCGAGAAGAAGCTGCCCGGCTCCTGGCTGGTCGACCTGTCCCAGGTGGAGACGGACCCGCTGCTCCCGTCGCCGTTCACCGCGGACGGCTCGCGGCCGACGGGCCCGGCCTGGTACTCCACCGTCAAGGTCGCCTATGCGGTGGAGCTCGGCGCCGACGTCCGGCCCACCGAGGCCTACCTGCGGTACGAGCACGGCCCGTACCTGGACCCGTGGCACAAGAGGCTCCGCGCGGCGTACCTGGACACCATGGCCGCGCTCGGCGTCCCGCTCGACCTGGCCGACTGCGACCCGTTCGAGTTCCTCGACGCCATGGCCGCCGTCAAGACCACCGGCGACCCGGCCGAGCTCGCGGTGCTCACCGCGATCAAGCAGACCGCCAAGGGCACCATCGGCAAGTTCCGCGAGCGCCCCCGCGGCCACGGCTACAAGCCCGGCGAGCGCTGGCCCGCCCTGGAACGCCCCACCTGGGACCCGCTGATGCGCGCCCTCGTCATCGACACCGCCACCGTCAACCTCCACCGCAAACTCCGCAAGATGGCCGCCGACACCGGCCTGCACCCCATCGCCGTCCTCTCCGACTGCGCCGTCTTCCCCGCCCCCGGCCCCGGCGCCCTGGACATCCTCACCAAACCCGACGGCACCCTCACCACCTCGCTGCGCCTCGGGGTCTCACCGGGCCTGGTGAAGTTCGAGGGCTCCCGGCCGATGGCAGAGATCGCTGCGCTCATCGCCGACGACGCCAACCCGGCTCGGCACATGAAGACCGGCGGCCAGGTTTCCGCCGACGAATAACCCCTGGGCGCGGCCCGCCGGCGCCGACCGGCGGGCCGCCCACCACGACCACCAGTAGTGGCCGCCGCCCCGGGCGGCCGGGAAGGAGCAGCGTGAGCCGGGAGATCGACGAGGGTCTGGAACGCGCCGAGCGCACCCGCCCGATCCCGCGGTCCGTCCAGGCCCGGATGCGTTTCCTGCTCAAGGGGGCCAAGGGCTCCACCAGGAAGCTCGCCCTGGAGCTCGGCGTCTCCCAGCGCACGGTGCAGCGCTGGCTCAAGGGCCAGGCCGTCCCGAAGCCGGCCGCCGCCAAGACCATCGAGAGCAAGGTCCGCGCCACCTGGCAGCCGCGCGTGAAAAAACGGGTTCGCCGCGACGCCGAGCAGCGCGGCTTCATGCTGCACATCTCCGCGACGTTCGGCTTCAGCGCGGCCGGCGGCTCGACCGACGACCCCCGCCCCCGCGTGATCACCCAGAAGATGCCCGGCGACGTCGCCCGCCGCCTGTACGCGGCCCGCGACGCCGGAGCCCCCCAGGCCCAGCAGGAAGCGATCCTCGCCGAGGCCCTGCGCGACGAGTACTTCAAGGACGGCGGCCGCCGCGCCCGCGGCCTCGACGTCGAGCTGAACGACATCGCCTGGATGGACGTCGAGCTGTAGAACCACCCTCGGGCAGCCCTGTGTCGCCGAAAACGTGACTGAGCGCGCTGGTGGACCGGTGGCCGGTCCGAGGCCAGGGCCCGCGCCACCGTGCCCCGGGAGATCCCCAGCTGTCGGGCCACAGCCCGCGCCGAGGCATCGCCAACTTCGGGACGCTCACCGTCACCGACAGCCGGATCCGCGACAACTGCGGCAACTCCTTCGGAGGCATCGGCGCTTTCACCGGCACCACGACCACGATCGCCGACAGCATGATCACCGGCAACCACGCAGTGCACAACGGCGGCGGTGTGGCCAACGACGGCGGACACCGGCCCGTCGCAGATCGCACACCCGTGCGGCCTGCGGCGCGACACCCCGGGCCGGACAAGGCAGCGGCGAGAGGCGCCAGGGCTTCGCTCGGCCGGCCCCGCAACGCCATCGGCTCCAGTGGTAGTTGTATGACTATAATGGTTGTATGTCATTAACTAAATGGTCTTCCGTCCTCTCCCCTGCCGCCCGTGGCATCGTTGCGGCCTCGCCGGACCGCCGCGGGCGCTCGAGGGTGCTCGCCATCTGCTGCCTGAGCCTGTTCATGGTCGGCGTGGACAACACGATCGTGAACGCCGCTCTCCCGGCCATCCAGCGCGACCTGCACGCCACCGTCACCGGGCTGCAGTGGGTGGTGGCCGCCTACACCGTCGTCCTGGCAAGCCTGTTGCTGCTCGCCGGCTCCACCGGCGACCGCCTCGGGCGGCGCCGCACGTTCCAGACCGGCCTCATGCTGTTCACCCTCGGCTCGCTGCTGTGCTCGCTCGCGCCGGGCCTGGACTGGCTGGTCGCCGCCCGCGTGCTGCAGGCGGTGGGCGGTGCGATGCTCAACCCGGTCGCCATGTCGATCATCACCAACACCTTCACCGAGCCCCGCGAGCGGGCCCGCGCGATAGGCGTGTGGGGCGCGGTGGCGGGCGTCAGCATGGCGCTCGGGCCGCTGCTCGGCGGTGGCCTGGTCGACTTCGTCGGCTGGCGCGCGATCTTCTGGGCCAACATCCCGGTGGGCCTGGCCGCCCTCGTACTGTGCGCACTGTTCGTCCCCGACTCCCGTGCCGACCACCCACGCCCGCTGGACCCGGTCGGGCAGCTGCTGATCGTCGTCCTGCTCGGCAGCCTCGCCTACGGTCTCATCGAGGCACCCACCGCCGGCTGGGCCTCCGCGCAGACCCTGGGCTGCCTCGCGGTCGCCACGCTGGCGCTGGCCTGCCTGGTGCCCTACGAACTGCGCCGCACCGCGCCGCTGATCGACCCGCGGCTGTTCACCCGCGCCCCCTTCGCCGGGGCCGTCGCCATCGCGATCTTCGGCTTCGCCGCACTCGGGGGTTTCCTTCTGCTCAACACCCTCTACCTGCAGGACGTCCGCGGCTGCTCACCGCTGCACGCCGGCGTGCTGACCCTGCCGATGGCGGGCGTGACCATGCTGGTCTCGCCGATGGCCGGCCGTCTGGTCGCCACCCGGGGAGCACGCCTGCCGCTGGTCGTCTCCGGGAGTGCCATGGCCGCCGGCATGCTGATGCTGACCGGCCTGAGCGTGCACACCGCCACCTGGCAACTCGTCAGCTCCTACGCGCTGTTCGGCCTCGGCTTCGGCATGCTGAACGCGCCGGTCACCAACACCGCCGTCTCCGGCCTGCCGCCCGCCCAGGCCGGGGTCGCCGCCGCCGTCGCCACCACCAGCCGCCAGACCGGCCAGGCGCTCGGGGTCGCGGTGATCGGCTCCCTGGCCACCTCGGCCGTGCACGGCCCGCTGAGCACCGGTTTCCCGTCGGCCAGCCACGTCGGCTGGTGGATCGCGACGGCCTGCGGCGCAGCGGTGCTGATGCTCGGTATCCTCACCACCGGCCGTCGGACCGGGTAGGCCGGACCCATGGCGCCGCGGTCGGACACGGACCCGGACCGACCAGTAGAGCGGAGCGCGACAGCGGATGAACGACAGCAGGAACGACGGCGGCGGGCCGGGTGCACACACCACGGGCGGCGGTGCCGAGCCCCGCCCGGACGATGACGCGGACACCGGCGCGGTGGTCCCACCGGAGGCGGCCCGGGTCTGGGCCGCCATGTCCTTCCTGGTGCTGAAGCAGGAGAACCGCCGAGCCGAGGTGGAGGAGGCGCTGGGCCTCAGCTTCTTCCGCGTCAAAGCGCTGCGCCGGCTGCTGGCCGGCCCGTTGACCATGCGGGAGCTGACCGACCGGCTCTCCACCGACAAGCCGTACACCACGCTGGTCGTGGACGAGCTGGAGCGGCGCGGCTATGTGGAGCGCAGCGTCCACCCGGTGGACCGCCGGTCCAAGATCGTCAGTCTTACCGCCACCGGCACCGCCGCCGCCGAGCGGGCCGAATCGATCCTGACCCGCCCCCCGCGCACCCTTCTCGCGCTCGCCCCCGAGGAAATCACCGTCCTGGATCGCATCATGACCAAGCTCCAGCGGCCGCAGGGGTAGGACCTGGCTCCCCGGTGGGGCCGCCCGCAGCCCCGGTGCGCCGGGCCGTCAGCCGGATTCGTCACCGGGTGCCGCGACCGCGGCGACTGCCGGGAAGGGGCTCCGCACCCGGCCCCGGCCATCCGCTGCGGCCGGGGCTTCTCGCGGGGCGCTACTTGTCCGAACATCGAAAGCAGGGTGTCGGAGAGGGTTCTGGTTCCCGCGGCCCGGCGGATGTCGGTCGTCATGGCGCAGATCCTCCCAGGGGCGACCGGAAGGCTCGTGACCAGGGTGGTCTCGTCCTTGCGAGTCGCGCCGGACGGTGGTCGCCTCACCGGCGCTCTCGACGAACCCCAGGAACGACCAGCGACAGGCCGACCGTCGGGCCGAGGAAGACCGTCAGCGCACCGGGGCAACCACCAGCGCGCGCCGTCGGGGCCGACCGGCCTCCGGTGGCGCTGCGGGCGCCCCGTGCTCGGCGCGTATATGAGATGTAGATGGGGCGCTGCGATAGTCGGTCGCAGAACAACTCGCACGCCAGGTGGCACCCATGGGTCCCTGGACGAACAGACAGGGGTTTCCCGTGCAGCGCATCCAGAAGTCCGTCACGCGTCGTCTGGCCTTCCTCGCTCCCGCCGCCCTGGCCGCGGTCCTGGCCGTGCTGGGAACCGTGGCCGGCGCGTCGGCCCACTCCGGTGACGCGCGACTGACGTCCGCGGCCGACCACCAGGACAAGCCCGGCAAGGGGACCTCGGAGTTCAACAGCAAGGCCTGACGGCGCCCGGGCGCGGGCGGGCGGTGGTGCCGGGTCGTCACGCCCAGTGGCACCGCCCGCCGACCGAAGCCGCAATCCGGCCTCCGTCCCGCCGGAGCGCCGACGTGATCCTTGCAGGGCGCCGCCTGCCGCGGTCTGCGCTCAGGCCACCGGGTGCGGGGCAGCGGCGGCGTCCACGATCCGACGCGCCTGCGCGGCCTCGGGCAGTCCGGCCCGGGTGAAGACCTCCAGCGCCTCGCGGGAATGCGCCAGGGCGTCTTCGCGGTGGCCGGCGTCGAGCGAGACGCGGGCGTGGATCAGCAGGGCGTAGCCCTGGTCGCGGTGGCGGTCGGGCACGGTGCGCAGGTGGGCCACCGCCTTGGCCGCCGCGTCCAGCGCGGGTTCGGTGCGGCCGAGAGCGTTCAGGGTGTCCGCGTACCGGTAGCGTGCCTGTGCCTGCTGGCCCGGTATCCGTACGGTCTCGCAGAGGTCGAGGCACTCCTCGTAGCTGGCCAGCGCCTCGTGCAGGCGGCCCAGTTCGTGCAGGGCCTGGCCGCGGACGCACAGCGCGTGGGCGATGCCGTGGTGGTCCGCCAGCGCGCGCAGTGCCTCCAGCGCCTCGTCGCAGGCGGGCAGCGCTTCTTCGGCGCGGCCGCCGCGGATCCTGGCCAGTGCGGCGTTGAGCGTGATGGTCAGCGCGCCGGAGCGGTGCCCCTGCTCCCGGGCCAGGGCGAGCGCCCGGTCGAAGCACTCGGCCGCCTCGTCGTAGTGCTGCTCGAACTGGGCGATGACGCCCAGGTCGTTGTACGCCTGCTGGAGGATGGCGCGGTCGCCGGCCCGCAGGCACGCCTCCACCGCCAGGTGGGAGTTGGCGCGCGCCCGGGTCAACTGGGTGGCCTGGAGGGCCGCGTTGCCGCAGATGAAACGGGCGCGTCCGGCCGCGCGGTGGTTCCCGCCCTGCGCCGCGGCGCGGGCGAGCGCGTCGGCGGTGACGGCGATGCGCGCGTACGGGATGTCCTGGCCGAACGAGCTGAGGGCCACCAGGAGGTCGGCGGCCACCGTCAGCAGCTCCGTCTCGGCGCCGCCCTGGCGTCGGAGGGCGAGCTGGACGGCGTGGAGCGCGAAGTCGAACTCCGCGACGACCCAGGCCCGGGCCTCGGCCAGGTCCCCGATCCGTGCGTCGCCCGGCTCCGTGGTCGTGGCGGTGATCGTGCTGTGCACCGGGTCCCCGGGCACGATCCGCTGGAAGGCCTCGGCGGCCATTCCCATCAGGTGGTGGAGCAGGCGACGCGGCACCGCGGAGTCCGCCTCGTCCGGGGGGCCGGTGTGCGGGCCGGTCAGGTTCAGCGCGAAGTCCCGGCCGAGCTCGTGATGCCGGTACCGGCCCGGTTCCGGCGACTCGAGCAGCGCGGCGTCGACCAGCGCTTCCAGCAACGTCTCCGCGTCCGCCTCCGCCAGGTCCAGTGCCGCGGCGGCGGCGGCCAGGCCGATGCTCGGCCGGGCCACGGAGGCCAACCGGCGGAACACCGCCGCCTGCTGGTCCGTCAGCTGGCGGTAGCCGAGTTCGAAGACGGCGGCGACCGCCAGGTCGTCGGCCCGCAGCTCGGCCAGTCGGCGCCGTTGGTCGGCCAGGCGGACCACGAGGTGTGCCACCGTCCAGCCCGGTCGGGCCGCCAGGCGTGCGGCCACGATGCGCACCGCGAGCGGCAGGTGGGCGCACGCGCCGACGAGCGCGTCCGCGGCGGACTCCTCCCGGTCGATCCGCTCCGGGCCCACGATCTGCCTGAGCAGGGCGAGGGCCTCCACCGGGCTGAACTCCGTCAGCTGGACGTGGCTGCCCGACAGCAGGCCGGCGAGGCGGGCCCGGCTGGTCACCACCACCGCGCAGCGGGCGGACCCCGGAAGCAGGGGCTTGACCTGGGCGGTGTCGCGCGCGTCGTCGAGCAGGAGGAGCACCCGGCGTCCGTCGAGGACGGTACGGAACAGCCGGGCCCGGTCCTCCAACGAGCCGGGTATCTCCCGTCGGGGCACCCCCAGGGCGGACAGCAGACTGGCCAGCACCGTTCCCGGATCCGCCGGGTCCGTACCGGTGCCGCGCAGGTCGGCGTAGAGCTGGCCGTCGGGGAACGCCTCCTTGACCTGGTGCGCCACCCGCAGGGCCAGCGCGCTCTTGCCGATGCCGCCCATCCCGCTCACGGTGGCGACGGCCAGGGCGCTGCGGTCCCGGTCGGTGAGGGCGTCCGACAGGGCCGCGAGTTCGGCGGTCCGGCCGGTGAAGTCGGCGAGGCCGGCGGGGAGTTGGGCCGGGCGGGCGAAGGGGGCCGGCCCCGGGTCCGCGGCGTCGCCGGCCTCCGCCCGCGCCGGCACCGCCCCGGTGGCGGCGGGTGCCGGTACCGGGGCGACCAGCTCGGGGTCGCAGGCCAGGATCCGGCCGTGCAGCGCGCGGAGTTCCGGGCCCGGGTCCAGGCCGAGTTCGTCCGCCAGCACCTCGCGCGCCCTGCCGAACACGGCCAGGGCGTCGCCCTGGCGCCCGGCGGCGTACAGCGCGCGCATCAGGAGTCCGTACGCCCGCTCGCGCAGTGGTTCCTCGTGGATGAAGCCGGTCAGCTCGGGGACCACCTGGGCGTGCCGCCCCAGCAGGACGTCGAGGTCGAAGCGCTCCTCCAGCAGGTGCAGGCGCAGCTCGGACAGGCGGGAGCGCTGGTTCTGCGCGAACCGCCCCGGAACCCCCGCCAGCGGCTCGCCCCGCCACAGCGCAACGGCCTCGGCCAACGACCGGGCGGACGCGTCGTAGCGGCCCGCCTCGCGGGCGCGCGCCGCGTCGGCGGCCAGCTGTTCGGCCCGGAAGGCGTCGACCGACGCCGGCGGCACCGCGAGCCGGTAGCCGTCGTTCGCGGACGCCAGCACCTGCGGATCGCGGCCACCGGCCTCCAGGAGCTTGCGCAGCCGCCACACATACGTCCGCAGGATCATCACCGCGGAGTCCGGTGCCGCCTCGCCCCAGACGGCGGTGATCAGCTCGTGCAGGGGAACCACGTGGCCGGAACGCAGCGCCAGCGCGGCCAGGGCCGCCTGCTGCTGCGGCGGACCGCCGGACACGACGGACCCGCCGTTGCGCATGCCCACAGGTCCGAGCACGAAGAATTCCACAGTCCCCCCGGGGCGCACAGCTCTCACCGGTGACTGGCCGCCAGTGTTCTGGTGCACGCCGGTGTACGGGACGTCATCCTAGTGTGCAAGATCATGACACCCGCACGTCACCCGTTCGGCCAGGTCAGACCCAGCCGAGGCGGGCCGCGCGCAGGCCCGCCTCGAAGCGGCTGCGGGCGCCGAGCCGCTCGATGAGCGAGGCCATGATCCGCCGGGCGGTGCGGGCCGAGATGTGCAGCTGGCCCGCGGCGGACTCGTCGGTGTGGCCCTGCGCGAGCAGGGCCAGGAGGCAGCGTTCCTGTTCGCTCGGCACGAACGAGGCATCGGACGTGCCGCTGCCGAGCGGTAGGGCCGCTCCCCACTCCCGCTCGAACAGGGCGAGCAGCGGGGCGATCATGCCCGGCGCGGAGAGGTGGAGCGCGCCCTTGCGGCTGTCCGCCGGGTCGATCGGCACCAGGGCGTGGGACCGGTCGACCACGACCATGCGGGTCGGCAGCGAGGCCGCCGTACGGAACTCACCGCCGCGCGCGACCAGCGCGTGGGTGTACCGCAGGGTCGCGTCGTCGCCGCGGACGGCGTCCAGGCCGATGGTGCGGATCGCCACGCCGCGCTGCAGGACGACGGCGTCGTTGCGCAGGGCGGCCTCCAGTGAGGCGGGGGACTGGGGTCCGCCGGGCATGAAGGTCAGGATCTCGTTCCCGGCCTCCAGGGCCAGCCGCTCCAACCGTCGCTGCACCGCGTCCAGTCCGGCCAGCCGCTCGACCCCGTCCGCCTGCTGGGCGCCGCCGCCCGCGCCGGCCAGGATCCTGATCAGGGCCTGCTGGCTGCCCGCCGCCTGACGGTGGCTCCGGAGCAGTTCCTCGTGCTGCTGCTCCAGCAGCCGCTTCATGCCGAGGACCGGGTCCACGACGGTGAACCGGCTGGGCGCCTCGAAGGACGCCTGGACCAACTGCAGCGCGAACAGCCGGTCGAGGCAGTCGCGGATGCGGTCGGGCTCGACGTCCAGCCTGGCCGCGAGCTCGTCCACGCCCAGCGCCGTGTGGCTGAGCATCTCCTCGTACACCGTCCGGTCCAGCGTCTCCAGGCAGAGCGTCACGGACACCGCCTTTCCTCCTGTGGTCACCCCGTGGATCTTGCGACCAGCCTGCACGCCGGTCATCTACGAGCGATACACGCCCGGTTCTACGCAGATGAGCGGGTGTCACAAAGCGGCCTGGACGGTTTTGCCGGTCCCGGACCCGTTCCCTCGGAGCAGCCCGGCCGACGAGGATGGACACGTCGCTCCGGCAGGTGCCGGGCGCCCGCCGGGGGCTCACCCGGCCACCTCTCTCCCACTTCCGATGAGGGCACCCCCATGACTTCTCGCATCCACGTCGTCCGTGCGGCCTGCGCCGCCGCCATCGTCCTGGCGACCGCCGTCCTCGGGCAGTCCGGTGGGCAGGGGCGGCCGCAACTGCACGTCACGGGGGCGCTCCACGCGGCAGGACCGGCCGTGGCCGTCGACGGCCTCATCTGGGACTGACACGACCCGGCGTGGAGCTGACCCTCATCGCCCTCACCCCGGCCGACCCGGTCGCGGTCCGCCTGCCGGACCGCCGCCGCATCATCGACCTGCTCTGGGCCGCGGCAGGCCCCGGGGAGCGCCTGGAACACGTCAGCGCGCAGGTCGGCCCGCAGGACATCCGGCTCGGGTTGTTCACCGTGGCGACGCCCGAACTGACCGCCGGGGCCGCCGCGCTGGCCATCTGCCGACGCGCGCTCGCGATCTCCCCTCCGCTCAGCGGCTGGCGCATCGCCGGCGAACCATCCCTTCGACAAGACGTCATCCGTCACACGACGCGACAGGAGCATCCGTGACCAACCCCTTCGAGGACGAGGAAGCCACCTACCTCGTCCTGGTCAACGAGGAGAACCAGCACTCCCTGTGGCCCGCCTCGCTCGCGGTCCCCGCGGGCTGGACGACCACCCACGGCCCGGCCGGCCGCCAGGACTGCCTGGACCACATCGAGAACACCTGGACCGACCTGCGCCCGGCGAGCCTGATCGCCGCCCTCGGGGAGGCCTGATCCGATGCCGATCCAGCGCACCGCCCGTCCCCGGCACTACCTGATGTGCCGCCCCTCCCACTTCACCGTCGACTACCGCATCAACCCGTGGATGGATCCGGCCAAGCCGACCGACACGGCGCTGGCCGTGCTGCAGTGGGAGCGGCTGTACGCCCTCTACCAGGAGCTCGGGCACACCGTCGACCTGGTGGAGCCGGTCCCCGGCCTGCCCGACATGGTCTACTCCGCCAACGGCGCCACGGTCCTGGACGGCCGGGTCCTGATGGCCAGGTTCCGGCACGCCGAACGGGCCGCCGAGGCGCCCGCCTACCAGGCGTGGTTCGAGCGCAACGGCTACACCGAGGTGCACGCCGCCCGTCACGTCAACGAGGGCGAGGGCGACTACCTGGTCGCCGGCGACCGGATCCTGGCCGGCACCGGCTTCCGCACCGACCCGGCCGCGCACGCCGAGGCCGAGCAGGTGCTGGGCGCCCCGGTGGTGAGCCTGACCCTGGTGGACCCGCGCTTCTACCACCTGGACACCGCGCTCGCCGTGCTCGACGACGACGAGATCATGTACTTCCCGGGCGCCTTCTCGCCGGAGTCCCGCGCGGTCCTGCGCGAGCTGTACCCCGACGCGCTCCTCGCCACCGAGACCGACGCCGAGGCCTTCGGGCTGAACGCGATCTCCGACGGACGCCACGTGCTGCTGTCCCAGACCGCGCGCGACCTCGCGGACCGGCTGGCCGAGCGCGGGTTCGAGCCGATCGGTGTCGACCTCTCCGAGCTGTTCAAGGGCGGCGGCAGCGTCAAGTGCTGCACCCTGGAGCTGCGCCACGCCGCGCCGACCCCGGGCGGTGCCCGGTGACCGCGCCGACGAACCGCTCACCGCTGAACGACGCCCCCCGGACCGGAGCCCTCGACTGGCACACCGAGCCGGGCGCCCCCGCCACCGTCCGGGCACCCGAGCTGGCCGACGCGGCCGAAGCCCGCGCCTGGCTCGCGCACCACCGCGACGACCTGCGGGCCGGACTGCACCGTCACGGGGCGGTGTACCTGCGCGGACTGCCGGTCCGCAGCGTGGAGGACTTCGCCCTGGTCCGCGACGAGCTGATCCCGCGGGCGACCCCGTACCGGGAGAAGGCCACTCCGCGCAGCGACTTCGGCGGCGGGGTCTTCTCCTCCACGGACCTGCCCGCCGGGCAGGCGATCAGGCCGCACAACGAGAACAGCTACACCCTGACCTTCCCGGGGCTGCTGCTCTTCGGCTGCCTGACCGCGCCCGAGGAGGGCGGCGCCACCCCGGTCGCCGACTGCCGCGAGGTGCTGCGCGCCCTCCCGGCCGAGCTGGTCGAGCGGATGCGCGCGTCCGGCTGGACCCTGACCCGCAACTTCTCGGAAAGCCTCTCGGTCGCCTGGCAGGCCGCGTTCGGGACGCAGTCCCGCGACGAGGTCGAGCGTTACTGCGCCGAGAACCACATCTCCTGCGCCTGGGATGCGGACGGCCGTCTGCGCACCAGCCAGATCCGGCCCGGGATCGTCCGGCACCCGCACACCGGGGAGGAGGTGTGGTTCAACCACCTGGCGTTCTGGAACCAGTTCTCCCTGGAGGAGGAGATCCGCGAAGTCCTGGTGGACGAACTCGGTCCGGACGGGCTTCCGTTCAACACCGGCCTCGGTGACGGCACCGCGCTGACGGCGGCGGAGCTGGAGACCATCAACACCGCGTACGAGAACGCCACCGTGCGCCGCGCCTGGCAGCCGGGCGATCTCCTGCTGGTCGACAACGTCCTGACCGCGCACGCCCGCGACCCCTTCCGGGGCGAGCGCCGGATCGTGGTCGCCATGGGCGAGCCGGTCTCGGTGTACGACTGCGCACCGACCGTCGCCCCGCGCGCGGCCACCGCCACGGCGGTGTCCCATGACTGACCCGCAGACCCTGGTCGGCCGGTTCCTGCAGAGCGCTCGGTCGTTCCCGGACCGGGCCGCGGTGCACGGCGGCGACGGCACCCTCACCTTCGCCGAACTGGGCGAGCGCACGGCCCGGCTGGCCGGGGCGCTGCGCGCGCTCGGCATCGGCCCCGGCGACCGGGTGGGGGTGAGCGTGCCCAGGGGAACCGACTGGGTCGTGGCCCCCCTGGCCGTCTGGCGGGCGGGCGCCGCCTACGTGCCGCTCGACCCGGCGTACCCCGACGACCGGCTCGCCTTCGTCGCCGCCGACGCCGGACTGCGCGCGGTGGTCTCGGACACGGACCGGCCCGCGTGGGCGGACGGCCTGCCGGTGCTGAGCCCCCGTCAGCCGAGCCGGCCCGGCGCGGAGCCGGACGACGTCGTGGGCGACTCGCGGGCCCCGGCGTACGTCATCCACACCTCGGGGTCGACCGGACGCCCCAAGGGCGTGGAGGTCACGCACGCGAGCGTCGCCGCACTGGTGGCGGGCCTGGAGGAGCGCGGCGTCTACCCGGCCGGGCACCGGGTGGTCGGATGGAACGCCAGCCTGTCCTTCGACGCGTCCGTGCAGCAGTGGGTCAGGGTCTGCCGGGGCGACACCCTGGTCGTCCTGACCGACGAGGACCGCACCGACCCCGCCCGGCTGGACGCGCTGCTCGACGAGCACGCCGTGACGGACCTCGACTCCACCCCGTCCCACTGGCAGCTGATCGGTCCGCGGCTGCGGCCCGGTCGGGCCCTGCGGCTGCTGCTCGGCGGCGAGCCGGTACCCGAGCGGCTGTGGCGGTCGCTGGCACGGACGCCGTCGGTGGAGGCGTGGAACCTCTACGGTCCGACCGAATGCACCGTCGACGCCACCGCGGCCCGCATCACCGGCGACGCCCCGCACCTGGGCGAGGCCCTGGCCCACGTGCGCGCCCATGTGCTCGACGACGCGCTGCGGCCCGCCACCACCGGAGAGCTGTACCTGGCGGGTCCGGCCGTGGCCCTCGAATACGTCGGGCGGCCCGGACTGACCGCCGAGCGGTTCGTCGCGGACCCCTTCGCCGCCGACGGCACCCGGATGTACCGCACCGGGGACGAGGTCCGGCGCCGGCCGGACGGCGCACTGGAGTTCCTCGGCCGCACCGACCGCCAGATCAAGATCCGCGGGTTCCGGGTGGAGCCCGGCGAGCTGGAGGACCGGCTGCGCGCACACCCCCAGGTCACCGCCGCGGTCGCCGTGCCGTGCTCGGGCCCGGACGGGGACGCCTTCCTCGCGGCCTACTACGTCCTGGCACCGGAAGGGACGGCGGGCGACGACGACCTGCGCGCCCATTGTGCCGCCACGCTGCCCGGACACCTCGTGCCGTCCGCCCTCGTGCGCATGGACGCGCTGCCCCTGACCCCCAACGGCAAGGTGGACACCGCCGCGCTGCCCGCCGCCACGTCGGCGCCGGGTACCGCCGCCCAGCCTCCCGAGACCGAACTCGAACAGCTGATCGCCGACGTCTGGGCCGACGTGCTCGGCCGCGACACCGTCCACGCGGACGAGAACTTCTTCGCCCTCGGCGGCCACTCGCTGGTGGCGCTGCGGGTGGTCTCCCGCCTCAAGCGGGACGCCGGGATCGCGCTGCGGACCAAGGACGTCTACCGGTTCCCCCGGCTGCGGGACCTGGCCCGCCACGCGGAGTCGGTCCGGGCGGGAGCGGCCTCGTGAGCGCCCCGGACACCACCGTGGTACGGCTGAAGCACAGCCGCGACCCGGCCCGCACCCTGGTGTGCCTGGGTTTCTGCGGCGGGGGTACCGCGACCTACCACTCCTGGATCCCGGCGCTGCCGGACGACGTCGACCTGGTGGCGATCTGCTACCCGGGGCGCGAAGGGCGCTTCGCCGAGGAGTACGCGCAGACCTGGACCGAACTCGCGGCGGACGCCGCGCAGGGCGTCGCCTCGGTCGCGGCACAGGGACCGTACGTCCTGTTCGGCCACAGCATGGGCGGCTGGATGGCCTTCGACGTCACCGCCCGGCTCGCGGCGGCGGGCGCCCCCGCGCCACAGGCGCTGGTCGTCTCCGCCTGCAACGCCCCGGACCGGGGGGTGACCGACCGGGACCGGTTCCTGGCACAGGGGCAGCGCGACGACGAACTGCTCGACTGGATGCGCACCCACGGCCTGTTGCCCGATCACGTCCTCGACGAACCCGAACTCACGGAAATGGCCGTGGAGTTGATGCGGGCCGACCTGTGCGCGCGGGACACCTTCCGCTACACCCCGGGGACCCGGATCGACGTGCCGCTCCAGGTGTTCTCCGGCGACCGCGACCCGGTGATCGGGGACGACCTCGCCTCCCGCTGGGCCGGCCTGACCAGCGGCGCGTTCCGCCACGACGTCCTGCCGGGAGGCCACTTCTACACGCCCGAGACCTGGCGCGACCTCCCGACCCGGATCGCCTCGCTCACCTCTCCCGCCACCGCCGCCCCCTGACGAACGGCCCACCATGACCTTCTCTCCCGCCTTCGGCATCAGCCACGTCGAGTTCCACGTCGCCGACCTCGACTCGGCCGCGGCCGAGCTGACCGACCGCTACGGATTCCGCCCGGTGGCCCGCGCCTCCAGCGCCGAGGCGCAGTCCCTCGCGCTGTGCCAGGGCCGCATCGTCCTGGTCCTCACCCAGGCCCGCTCGCCGCACCACCCGGGCGCCGACTACGTCCTGGCCCACGGCGACGGCGTGGCCGACATCGCGCTGACCGTGGCCGACGTACCCGCCGTCTTCGACGAGGCGGTCTCCCGCGGGGCGGTGCCGCTCGCCGTGCCCCGCCGCCACCCCGACGGCCGGACCACGGCGGTGCTGGCCGGCTTCGGCGACGTGGTGCACACGCTCGTCGATCCCGGGCCCACCGCACTCCCGCCGGGCTTCACCGCGCTGCCGGACGCCGCGCCGGAGCACGGCGACGAACTCCTGGAGGACATCGACCACTTCGCCGTCTGCCTGCCGCCCGGGCAACTGCAGCGCACGGTGGACTTCTACACCCGGGTGCTCGGCTTCCGCATGATCTTCCAGGAGCTGATCGAGGTCGGCGCCCAGGCCATGGACTCCAAGGTGGTGCAGAGCGGATCCGGAGCGGTCACCCTGACCCTGATAGAGCCCGACACCAGCGCCGAGCCCGGCCAGATCGACCGCTTCCTGGCCGAACACGGCGGCCCCGGCGTCCAGCACGTGGCCTTCGCCTCCCGGGACATCGTCCGGGCCGTCGGCACACTGCGCGAGCGCGGCGTCGAGTTCCTGAGCGTCCCCGACACCTACTACGCGATGCTCGCCGAGCGCCTGGAGCTGACCCGGCACAGCACGCCCGCGCTGCACGAGATCAGCGTCCTGGTCGACGAGGACCACGACGGCCAGCTGTTCCAGATCTTCACCCGCTCCACCCACCCGAGGCGCACGCTGTTCCACGAGGTGATCGAGCGCTTCGGCGCCCGCACCTTCGGCAACGGCAACATCAAGGCGCTGTACGAGGCCGTCGAGGCGGAGCGCCAGGGCGCCGGGGCGGTGCCGCGGTGAGCGTCCACGACACGGCTCACGACCCCGTACGGCTGGGGGAGTTCGCCGACCTCGCCCGTCGGGTGCTGCCCCGGGAGGTGTGGGACTTCATCGAGGGCGGCAGCGGCGAGGAACTGACCCTGGCCGCCAACCGTGCCGCACTGGACCGGATCGGGATCGTGCCCCGGGTCCTCGCCGGCGGTACGGGTTGCGACACCGCGACCGAACTCCCCGGCGCCCGGGCGGCCCTGCCGCTCGCCGTCGCACCGATGGCCTACCAGCGGCTCTTCCACCCCGAGGGCGAGCTCGCCACCGCCCGAGCGGCCGCGGCCGCGGGCGTGCCGTTCACCGTGAGCACGCTGAGCAGCCAACCCGTCGAGGCCGTCACCGCGCTGGGCGGCACCACCTGGTTCCAGCTCTACTGCCAGCAGGACCCGGCGGCCACCGCCGACCTGGTCCGGCGGGCCGAGGAAGCCGGCTGCGCGGCGCTGATGGTCACCGTGGACGTGCCCTCGATGGGCCGCCGGCTGCGCGACCTGCGCAACGGCTTCGCGCTGCCCGCCGACGTGGCGGCCGTCCACCTCGACCCGGCCGAAACCCGCCGGGCCCGGGACCGCCGGCCCGGCGTCTCGGCCGTGGCACAACACACGGCCGAGACCTTCGCCCGCTCCCTGGGCTGGGACGACCTCGCCCGGCTGCGCGCCGAGACCCGGCTGCCCCTGATCGTCAAGGGGATCCTCGACCCGGGCGACGCCGCCACCGCCGCCTCCCTCGGCGCCGACGCCATCGTCGTCTCCAACCACGGCGGCCGCCAACTGGACGGCGCGGTGGCCAGCGTGGACATGCTGCCCGCCGTACGGGAGGCCGTCCCCACCCGCTGCCGGCTGCTGCTGGACAGCGGGATCCGCAGCGGCACCGACGTCCTCAAGGCCCTGGCCCTCGGCGCGAGCGGCGTCCTGCTGGGCCGGCCGGTGCTGTGGGGCCTGGCCGCCGACGGCGAGCAGGGGGTGAGCCGGGTCCTGCACCTGCTGCGGACCGAGCTGCGCTCCGCCCTGGAGCTGTCCGGCTGCACCGGCCCGGCCGACGCACCGTGGCTCTCGGTCCTGGGGGCCACCCGATGACCGCACCGGGCCCGACGGCCGCCCCCGTGGTACTGGACCGCGCGGACCTGCACGCCTCGCTCGCCGACCCCGCCCTGCTGTCGATGAACTTCCTCAACGAGGTGGCGGGGCGCTTTCCCGAGGCGGTCTCCTTCGCCCCGGGCCGGCCCACCGAGGACCACTTCGACCCGGCAGACCTGCACCGCTACCTCGACACCTACCGCCGCTACCTGGCCGAGCACAAGGGCTACGACGAGGCCCAGGTGCGGCGGGAGCTGTTCCAGTACGGCCGCACCAAGGGAATCGTCCACGAACTCATCGCCCGGCAGCTCGAACAGGACGAAGGCATCACCGTGGACCCGGAGGCCGTCGTGGTCACCGTCGGCGCCCAGGAGGCACTGTGGCTGGTGCTGCGCGCCCTGCGGGCGACCGAACGTGACGTCGTGCTCGCGGTGGACCCCACCTACGTCGGCCTGACCGGCGCCGCCCGGCTGCTGGACCTGCCCGTGCGGTCGGTCCGCGAAGGCCCCCACGGCGTACGCCCCGAGGACGTGCTGGAGCGGATCCGGCAGGTCCGCGCGGCGGGGGAGCGGCCCCGGGCGCTGTACCTGGTGCCCGACTTCTCCAACCCCAGCGGCCACTCCATGGACGTGCCGACCCGCCACCGGCTGCTGGAGATCGCCGCCCAGGAGGACATCCTCCTCCTGGAGGACAACCCCTACGGCTACTTCCGGGCGGCCGACAGCGACCGGCCCCCGACCCTGAAGGCACTCGACACCGGGCAGCGCGTGGTCTACCTCGGATCTCTGGCGAAGACCTGCTTCCCCGGCGCCCGGGTGGGATTCGCCGTGGCGGACCAGCGCGTCGCGGGCCCCGACCCGACCCTGCTCGCCGACGAGCTGTCACGGGCCAAGAGCATGGTCACCGTCAACACCTCACCGGTGAGCCAGGCCCTGGTGGGAGGCATGCTGCTGGAACACGGCGCCAGCCTGCTGCACGCCAACCGGCGCCAGATCGCCGTCTACCGACGCAACCTCGGCCGTCTCCTCCAGGGCCTGGACCGGCGCTTCGCGGAACTGCCCGGGGTCAGTTGGAACACCCCCACGGGGGGCTTCTTCGTGGTGCTCACCGTGCCGTTCCCCGTCACCGACACGCTGCTCGAACACGCCGCCGTACGGCACGGCGTGCTCTTCACCCCGATGCGCCACTTCAGCGAAGACGACCGCACCTGCCACCAACTGCGCCTGTCCTGCAGCTCCTTGACCCCCGACCAGATCGACACCGGACTGGACCGGCTGGCCGCCCTGATCGCCGAGCGCACCGCGACGCCGGGTGCCTGACCCCGGGACGCACCCGACCCGAGAAGAAGGGACTTCCATGCACACCGAAGCGAGCGGTTCACGGCGGTCGCTCATCCACCCCCTGCTCGACGCCGTCCGCCGCCACCACGCCTCGGTGGCGGTCGTCGACCGCGGCGTCCAGTACAGCTACGCCGAACTCGACGGGCTCTCCGCCGAGATCGCCGGCGGCCTCGCCGCCCGCGGCCTGGGACCGGGCACCGTGGTCGCCGTCCACGGCCACCGGTCCTGGACCCGCTGCGCCGCCGTGCTCGGTGCCTGGCGGGCCGGAGCCGGCGTGGTCTGCGTCGACCCCGGCATGCCCGCGCCCCGGGCCGAGAGGATCACCCGGTTCAGCGACCTCGTGCTGCGCGCCGACGACGCCGGGCCCACCGGCCGGGGCGGCACCGGCCCCACCGTCGACGAGGTGCGCGGCACCCCGCCGGCGGAACCCCGGGAAGGGCCGATCGGCTACGTCATCCCCACCTCGGGATCCACCGGCGAACCCAAGTCGGTCGCCGTCCCGCCGGGAGTCCTGGCCGCCCTCGGCGACTGGCACGTCCGGCACTGGTTCCACGACCGCCCGCCGCACACCCTGCAGGCGGCGTCCATCGGCTTCGACGTGGGCTACGAGGAACTCGTCGCCACCTGGCTCGCCGGCGCCACGCTGGTCGTGGTGGACGACGACCAGCGCCAGGACCCCTTCACGCTGATGGACGTGATCCGCGAGCACCGCGTCGCCCGGCTCTTCCTGCCCGTGGTGGGCCTGCACGCGCTGGCCACGGCCGCGGCCTTCGAACCGGACGCGATGCCCGACCTGCGGGAGATCGCCGTGGCCGGCGAGCGCCTGGTCGTCAACGCCGAGGTGCGCGGCTTCTGCGCGGCGGGCGGCATCACCCTGGTCAACGAGTACGGGCCCAGCGAGACCCACGTCGTCACCCAGTACCGGATGACGCCCGACCGGGCCGCCGACTGGCCCGACCACCCGCCGATCGGACGCGCGGTCGCCGGCGCGGAACTGCTCCGGCACGCGGACGGCGTGCTGCGGCCGTTCGCCCCGGGCGAGGAGGCCGAACTGATGGTCGCCGGCGACAGCGTCGGCCTCGGCTACCTCGGCGACCAGGAGCTCACCGACGCCAAATTCCGCACCGTGCCGCACCAGGACGGCACGGCGCGCCGCTGCTACGCCACCGGCGACCTGGTCCGCTTCGACGGCACCGACTTCCACTTCGTGGCGCGGGCCGACGACCAGGTCAAGGTGAACGGCTACCGCGTCGAACCCGGCGAGGTCGAAGCGGTCCTCAACGCGCTGCCGGGCGTGCGCCGGGCCGTGGTGGTGGCTGTGGAGGTCGCCGGCTCCCGGCGGCTCGCCGCCGCCTACACCCCGACCGCGACCGACGGCACCCAGCCCGAACTGCTCGCCGCGCACTGTGCCGCGCACCTGCCCGCGTACATGGTGCCCAAACACTTCCACCTCCTGGAGGAACTGCCGGTGACCGCGAACGGAAAGGTCGACCGGGCCGGGCTGCGCACCCTGTTCGACCCGGCCCGCACCGCCTGACCAGCCCGCGACACAACGAGAACGAGCGAGAACGAGGCAGACAACGATGGAGAACCACGTGACCACGCCGGAGCAGATCCTGTGCGGCGTGCTGGCCGGCCTGTTCGCGGTCCCGCAGGTCCGACCGCAGGACGGCTTCGTCCGGCTCGGCGGCGACAGCATCATCGCCGTCCAGGTCGTCGGCGCCGCCCGCCGGGCCGGACTGGTCCTCACCGTCCGCGACGTGCTGACCCAGCCGGACGTGGCGGCCCTGGCGGCCACCGCCCGACCGCTGACGCCCGCCGGCCGGGCCGGCCAGGACGACGGCATCGGGCCGATCCGGCCGACACCGATCATGCACTGGCTGCGTGAGCGCGGCGGACCGGCCGACAGCTACTACCAGTCCCTGGTGGTGCGCACCCCGGCGGAACTGACCGAGGAGACCGCCCACACGGTGCTGCAGGCCGTCCTCGACCGACACGACATGCTCCGGCTGCACACGGTCGACGGGGTGCCGCACACCCGGCCGGCCGGCACCGTTCGGGCCGAGGACTGCCTCGTCCGGGTCCGCACGGACGGCGCGGGAGGCACCGAGGAGGTCGACCGGGAGGTGCACGCGGCCCGGGACCGGCTGTCGACCGCGGACGGCGTGCTCGTCCAGGCCGTCTGGTTCGACGCGGGCCCGGCCCGGCCCGGCCGCCTCGCCCTCGTCGTCAACCACCTGGTCGTCGACGGAATCTCCTGGCGGGTGCTGACCGGCGACCTGGCACAGGCCTGGGACGCGGTCACCGCCGGCCGCACGCCGCGCCTCGACCCCGTGCCCACCTCCTTCCGTCGCTGGTCCGAACTGCTCGCGGCGGAAGCCGCCGCCGACCGGAGCACCGCCGAACTCCCGTACTGGAGCGAGGTGCTGGCGCCGGGAAGCGACACCGTCGGGCGCCGCCCCCTCGACCCGGCCCGCGACCACGAGGACCTGGCCGCACACCTCGCCCTGAGCCTTCCCGCCGCCACGGTCGGCCCCCTGCTGACGTCGGTGCCCGACCGGCTCGGCGCGGACACCAACGAGCTGCTGCTGACCGGCCTCGCCCTCGCCCTGTCCCGCTGGCCGGCCTGCGGGCCGAGCGTCCTGGCGGACCTGGAAGGGCACGGCCGCGAGGAGATCCCCGCCGAGGCCGACCTCTCCCGCACGGTCGGCTGGTTCACCACCCTCTTCCCCACCCGTTTCGCGCTGGACGGACTGGACGCGCCCGACGCCGCACACGGCGGCCCCACCGTCGCCCTCGCCCTGCGACGGGTGAAGGAACAGCTGCGCGCGATCCCGCGCAAGGGGCTCGGCTACGGCCTGCTGCGCCACCTCGACCCGCACGCCCGCCGGGCGCTGGCCGCCGCCGGCCCGGCCCAGCTCGGCTTCAACTACCTCGGCCGTTTCGGCGCCGCGGCCGACGCCGACTGGCAGCTGCTGCCCGAGTACGGCGCCCGGCTGGACGCCCCCGGACCGGGCATGCCCATGGCGCACCCCGTCGAGATCACCGCGTTCGTCCTCGACACGGCCGACGGGCCCGTCCTGCACGCCGACTGGGCCTGGGCGCCGGGTGTCCTCGACGAGCCGCAGGTGCGCGCACTCGCCGACACCTGGTTCCGGATGCTCACCGCCCTCGTCGCCCACGCCGACCGCCCGGACGCCGGCGCCGTGGTCGCCGCCGACCTCACGCTCTCCACGATCGACCAGGACGAGCTGGACGACCTCGCCGCCGCCCTCGACGTCCTCTGACGCACTCCAGAAAGCGAACCCACCCCATGAACACCAGCCAGCCGGCGATCGAGGACGTCCTGCCGCTTTCCCCGCTGCAGGAGGGCATGCTCTTCCACTCCGGATACGACCCGGAGTCGAAGCACCTCTACATCGCGCAGTTCACGGTCGACCTGGACGGCGCGCTCGACCCGGCCCGGCTGAAGGAGGCCGCCGACACCCTGCTGCGCCGCCACGCCAACCTCCGGGTCGCCTTCACGCACCGCCGCAACGGCGACCCCGTCCAGGTGGTGCGCCGGGACATGCCGCTGGCCTGGCGGGAACACGACCTCGGCGGCCTCGACGCGCCCACCGCCCGGGCCCGCGCCGACGAACTGACCGAGCAGGACTGGGCCCTGGGCGTGGACAGCGGCCGCCCGCCGCTGCTGCGCTTCACCCTCGTCAGCCTCGACGCCACCCGGCACCGGCTCCTGGTGACGGCCCACCACCTGCTCCTGGACGGCTGGTCGTTCGGACTGCTCTTCCGGGAACTGTTCACCCTCTACGGCAGCGGCGAGCTGCCGCCCGTACGGCCCTACCGCACCTACCTGACCCACCTGGCGCAGCGCGACCGTCCGGCGGCCGAACAGGCCTGGCGCACCGCGCTGGACGGTCTCGAGCGGCCCACCCGGCTCGCCTCCGGCGGCCAGGTCTCGCCCGGGGCCACCCCCGAGGACGTGGTCCTGCACCTGGACGAGCGGCAGACGGCGGCCCTGTCCGCCCGGGCCCGGGACCGCGGCCTGCTGCTCACCAGCGTGATCCAGGGCGCCTGGGCCGTCCTGCTCGCCCGCAGCACCGGCCACGACGACGTCGTGTTCGGTTGCACGGTCAGCGGCCGGCCCGCGGAACTGGCCGGCTCCGACCAGATGATCGGCATGCTCATCAACACCGTGCCGGTCCGCGCCCGGATCGACGGGTCCGCCCCGCTGGGCGAGGCCTGCCGGGCACTGCAGCAGCAGCGCGCCGACCTCGCCGACCACGACCACCTCGGACTGACCGAGCTCCAGCGACTGGCCGGCTCCCCGGCCGCCCTGTTCGACACCAACCTGGTCTTCGAGAACTTCCCGATGAGCGACTACGCGCTCGACCTGCCGGGCGTCGACCTGGACGCGCGGATCCGGTTCCGGGACACCACCCACTTCCCGCTCACCCTGGTGGTCGAGCCGGGCGCCCGCCTCGGGCTCAGGCTCAGCCACCACCCCGAACTGCTTGACCGGGAGCGGACGGCCCAGCTCGGCGCCCGCCTGGTGCGCCTGCTGGAGCGGTGGACGGCCGACCCCGACGCCCCGGTCGGCGCCCTCGACGCCCTCACCGCCCAGGAGCGGGGCCGCGTCCTCGTGGACTGGAACGACACCGCCGCGGACTTCCCCGCCAAAGCCCTGCCCGAGCTGATCGAGGAGCAGGTCGCCCGCACCCCCGGGGCCACCGCCGTCGTCTTCGAGGGGCAGCGGCTGAGCTACCGCGAGCTGGACGAGCGCGCCGCCCGCCTGGCGTCCGTGCTGACCTCCCGCGGCATCGGGCCCGAGAGCCTGGTCGCGGTCGCGCTGCCGCGCTCCCTCGACCTGATCGTCGCCCTGTGCGCCGTGCTCAAGGCCGGCGCCGCGTACCTGCCCGTCGACCCCGGCCAGCCCGAGGCCCGCAACCTCGGCATCATGGCGGACGCCGCCCCGGCCCTGCTGATCAGTGACGGCTGGCAGGCGCCGGGGACGCCGACCCTGCGCCCGGACGCCCCGCCGCCCGCGGCGACGCCCGCCCCCCGGCCCGTGCTCGACCCCCGCCACCCCGCCTACGCCATCTTCACCTCGGGCTCCACCGGCCGCCCCAAGGGCGCCCTCGTCTCCCACGAGGCCATCGTCAACCGGCTGGAGTGGATGCAGCGCACCTACCGGCTCGGCCCCGACGACCGCGTGCTGCAGAAGACGCCGAGCGGCTTCGACGTGTCGGTGTGGGAGTTCTTCTGGCCCCTGCTGACCGGCGCCACCCTGGTGGTGGCCCGGCCCGGCGGCCACCAGGACCCGTCCTACCTGGCCGAGCTGATCGAGCGCGAGCGCGTCACCACCGCGCACTTCGTGCCGTCCATGCTCGACGCGTTCCTGAGCGGCCCGGACGTGTCGCGGGCCCGCTCGCTGCGCCGGGTCGTCAGCAGCGGCGAAGCGCTCTCCCTGCACACCCAGGAGACGTTCTTCCGCACCCTCCCCGACACCGAGCTGCACAACCTCTACGGCCCGACCGAGGCCGCCGTCGACGTCACCCTCTGGGCCTGCCGCCCCGGCCCCGGCCCCGTCCCGATCGGACGCCCCGCCGCCAACACCCGTGCGTACGTGCTCGACGGCCGGCTCGAACCGACCGCGCCCGGAACGGCCGGCGAACTCTACCTGGCCGGCGTCCAGCTGGCCCGCGGCTACCTCGGCCGGCCCGGCCTGACCGCCGAGCGGTTCGTGGCCTGCCCCTTCGCGCCGGGCGAGCGCATGTACCGCACCGGCGACCTGGTGCGCTGGCGCCCGGACGGCGTCCTGGAATACCTGGGCCGCACCGACGACCAGGTGAAGATCCGCGGCTTCCGGATCGAGCTCGGCGAGGTCCAGAACGCCGCCGCGGGCTGCGAGGGTGTCGCCCACGCCGCCGTCGTCGTCCGCGAGGACCGGCCCGGCGATCCGCGGCTGGTCGCCTACGTGGTGCCCGCCACGGGCGCCGCCCCGACGCCCGCCGCGCTGCGCGCGGAGCTGGCCGCCGCGCTGCCCGGGCACATGGTGCCGGCGGTCGTCGTCCTCGACGCCCTGCCGGTGACGCCGAACGGAAAGCTCGACCGGCGGGCCCTGCCCGCGCCCGGCCACCGCACGGGCGGCCGCACCGGGCGCACCGCCCACGAGGAGGTCCTGGCGGGCCTGTTCGCCACGGTGCTGGGCCTGCCCCGGGTCGGCGTGGACGACGACTTCTTCGAGCTGGGCGGCCACTCCCTGCTGGCCATGCGCCTGGTGACCCAGGTGCGCGGCGCCCTCGGCGTGGAGCTGGGGGTCCGCGAGGTCTTCAACACCCCCACGGTCGCGGGCCTGGCCGCCCGCCTCGACGGCGCCGGCGGCGCCCGCCCGGCGCTGCGGCCCGCACCGCGCCCCGCCCGACTGCCGCTGTCCGCCGCCCAACGGCGGCTGTGGTTCCTCGACCGCCTCGACGGGCCGAACCCCGCCTACCACAGCGCGGTGGCCGCCCGCCTCAGCGGCCCGATCGACGTGGACGCGCTGCGCGCGGCGCTGGCCGACCTCGCCGAGCGGCACGAGGTCCTGCGCACCGTCTACCCGGAGGTGGACGGCGAGCCGTGCCAGCGGGTGCTGCCCGCGGCCCCGTTGGAGCTGGAGATCCTCGACCCGGCCCGGGCCGACGTCGCCGAGGTGACGCGCCGCGCCTTCGACCTGGCCGCGGCCGCTCCGGTGCGCGCCGCCCTGCTGGCGGCCGGGCCCGACGAGCACACCCTGGTCCTGGCGATCCACCACATCGCCACCGACGGCGAGTCCTGGGGGCCGCTGCTGGGCGACCTCGCGGCGGCGTACGCGGCCCGGCGCCAGGGCCGGGCGCCGGAGGGCGCACCGCTGCCGGTGCAGTACGCCGACTACACGCTCTGGCAGCGGGAACTGCTGGAAGGCGTGGGGCAGGAGCAGCTCGCCCACTGGCGCGAGGCGCTGTCCGCCCTGCCCGAGGAGCTGGCCCTGCCCACCGACCGGCCCCGCCCGGCGGTGGCGAGCCCGGCGGGCGACGCCGTCGCCTTCGACCTGGACGCCGCGCTCACCCGCGAACTCGAGGCGCTGGCCCGCCGGCACGGCTGCACCCTGTTCATGGTCCTCCAGGCCGGCCTGGCCGTCCTGCTGTCGCGCCTCGGCGCGGGCACCGACATCCCCGTCGGCACCGTGGTCGCGGGCCGCTCGGACGAGGCCCTGGACGACCTCGTCGGCTTCTTCGTCAACACCCTGGTCCTGCGCACCGACGTCTCCGGCGACCCCGCCTTCGGCGACCTCCTGCACCGGGTACGGGAGAGCGACCTGGCCGCGTTCGCCCACCAGGACGTGCCCTTCGAACAGGTCGTCGAGGCGGTCAACCCGCGGCGCTCGCTGGCCCGTCACCCCCTCTTCCAGGTGGCGCTGACCCTGCGACGCGCCGGGTCCACGGCCGCCGTGGAACTGGCCGGCCTCACCGCCGACACCACGGAGGTCGACGTCACCGAGGCCGAGTTCGACCTCGCGTTCCAGTTCACCGAGCAGACCGGCACGACGGGCGGACTGCGCGCCGTGGCCAAGTACCGCACCGAGCTGTTCGACCGCGACACCGTCCGCACGCTCGGCGCACGGCTGCGCACGGTCCTGGAGTCGGCGCTCTCCCGGCCACGCGCACGGGTGTCGGAGCTGGACCTGCTGCTGCCCGGGGAGCACGCCCGGCTGGTCGGGGACCGGCTGCCGGCCGCCCCGCCGCGCCCGGACACCCCCGAAGGCGTCCACCTGGCGTTCACCCGCCAGGCGCTCCGCTCCCCTGACGACGTCGCGCTCAAGGCCGGAGCGGTCGAGCTGACGTACCGCGAACTCGACGAGCGCGCGAACCGGCTCGCCCACCGGCTGACCCGGCTCGGTGTCACCACCGAGTCCCCGGTCGGCGTGCTGATGGGGCGTTCCCCCGACGTGGTCGTGGCGATGCTGGCCGTCCTCAAGGCCGGCGGCGCGTACGTACCGCTGCACACCGGCCACCCCGCCCCGCGCATCCAGCGGATCATCGACGACGCGGGCTGCCCCGTCCTGCTGGTGGACCAGGAGTTCCACCGGCTGGGGCTCGACTGCGGGCAGACCGTCCTCGTCGGCGGCGCCGAGTCCGACGGCCCGGCCGGGACCGCCGACGGCGACGCCACCGCCGCGCCGGTGCGGTGCCGCCCCGACCGGCTGGCCTACCTCATGCACACCTCGGGCTCCACCGGCCGGCCCAAGGGCGTCGCCGTCACCCACCGGGACGTCCTGGACCTGGTGGCCGACCGCGGCTGGCACACCGGCGGACCCCAGCGCGTGCTGTTCCACGCCCCGCACGCCTTCGACATCGCCGACTACGAGCTGTGGGTGGCGCTGCTCTCCGGTTGGCAGGTCGTCGTCGCCCCCGAGGGCGAACTCACCGTCGCCGCCCTCGGCGCGCTGATCCGCGACGAGCGGATCACGGCCGTCCACCTCACCGCCGGACTGTTCCGCGTCGTCGCCGAGGAGCAGCCCGACATCCTGGCCACCGTGCGCGAGGTGCTGACCGGCGGCGACGTGGTCAGCCCCGCCGCGGTACGGGCGGTGCGGGCCGCCTGCCCGGCCACGGTCATCCGCCACCTGTACGGCCCGACCGAGGCGACCCTCTGCGCGACCTCCCACCTCGTCACCGACCACACCGACGGCCCGGTGCCGATCGGCCGACCGCTGGACGGCACCCGCGTCCACGTGCTCGACGACCGGCTGCGCCCGGTGCCGCCCGGCACCCCCGGCGAGCTGTACATCGCCGGGGCCGGAGTGGCACGCGGCTACCACCGGCGCCCGGCGACGACCGCACAGCGGTTCGTCGCTGACCCCTACAGCGCGCCCGGCACCCGGATGTACCGCACCGGCGACCTGGGCCGCCTGCGCACGGACGGCCTGCTGGAGTTCCTCGGCCGGGCCGACGACCAGGTGAAGGTCCGCGGCTTCCGGGTCGAGCCGGGCGAGGTCGAGGCGGCGCTCGCCGCCTGCCCGGGCGTACGCCAGGCCGTGGTCACCGCGAAGCCGGCCGGGGACGGCGAGAAGCGGCTGGTCGGCTACGTGGTCGGCGAGCTCTCCCGATCCGACGTGCGCGCCCGCCTCGCCCGCCTGCTGCCGGACTACATGGTCCCCGCCCACCTCGTCGTCCTGGACGACCTGCCGCTGACGCCCAACGGCAAGGTCGACTACCGCGCCCTGCCCGAGCCCGCGCCCGCCACCACGGGCGGCCGAGCGCCGCGCACCCCCCGGGAAGAGATCCTGGCGGGCCTGTTCGCGGAACTCCTGGACCTCGACACCGTCGCCGCCGACGCCGGCTTCTTCGACCTGGGCGGCCACTCCCTGCTCGCGACCAGGCTGGTCAGCCGCGTCCGCACCGCCCTGGGCGTCGAACTGACGCTGCGCGACGTCTTCCGGGCGCAGACCGTCGCCGCGCTCGCCGAACTCGCGGGCCGCGCCGAGCGGGCCCGGCCGCCCCTGCGCCGCACCCGGGGCACGCAGCAGCCGCCGCTGTCCTTCGCCCAGCACCGGCTGTGGTTCGCCCAGCAGGCGCAGGAGGAGTCCGCGGACCACAACGTCCCCTTCGCCTACCGGCTGCACGGCCCGCTCGACGCGGCCGCCCTCGGCGCCGCCCTCGGCGACCTCACCGCCCGGCACGACGTGCTGCGGACCGTGTTCGACGAGATCGACGGCGAACCCCGGATCCGGCTGCTCACCCCGGCGCAGGCACCGGTGACGCTGGAGCGCGAACGCGTCACCGAGGCGGATCTGCCCCGGGCCGTCCGCGAGGCCGCGGGCCACCACTTCGACCTCGCGCAGGACCTGCCCCTGCACGCCCGGCTGTTCGAGCTGGGCGGTGACCAGTGGGTGCTGGTCCTGGTGGTGCACCACATCGCCACGGACGGCTGGTCCTGGGCGCCCCTGCTGGGAGACCTGGCGACCGCCTACGCGGCCCGGCGCGAGGGCCGCGCACCCGACTTCCAGCCGCTGCCGGCGCAGTACGGCGACTACACCCGGTGGCAGCGCGAGCTGCTCGGGGACGAGCACGACCCGGACAGCCTGATCCACCGGCAACTGACCTTCTGGAAGAAGGAACTGGCCGGCGCCCCGGCCGAGCTGGCCCTGCCCTACGACCGGCCCCGGCCGGCCGTGGCGAGCTTCGCGGGCGGCTCCGTCCCGATGGAGCTGGACGCGGACCTCCACGGCCGCCTGCTGGAGCTGGCCCGCCGGCACGGCTGCACCCTGTTCATGGTGCTCCAGGCCGGCCTGGCCGTCCTGCTGTCGCGCTTCGGCGCGGGCACCGACATCCCCGTCGGCACCGTGGTCGCGGGCCGCTCGGACGAGGCCCTGGACGACCTCGTCGGCTTCTTCGTCAACACCCTCGTGCTGCGCACCGACGTCTCCGGCGACCCTACCTTCACCGACCTCCTGCACCGGGTGCGCGAGGCCGACCTCGCCGCGTACGAGCACCAGGACGTCCCCTTCGAACGGGTCGTGGTCGACGTCAACCCCGAACGCTCCCTGGCCCGCCACCCCCTCTTCCAGGTGCTGCTCCAGGTGCAGAACGAGCCCCCGGCCCTGCCCCGCCTGGCCGGCCTCGACGCGCGGGCGTACCCCGTCCCGTGGCAGGTCTCGAAGTTCGACCTGGGCGTCGACCTCGGCGAACAGCGCGCGGCGGACGGCAGCCCGCTCGGCCTCACCGGCGAACTCACCTACGCCACCGACCTGTTCGACCACCGGAACGCCGAACGGCTGGCGCAGGACCTGGCCGCCGTCCTGCGCCACCTCGCGGCCGACCCCGAGCAACCGGTGGGCGCCATCGCCGGACTGCCGCACCCCGCCCAGCACCGGCCGTCCGAGAGCGCGAGCGAACCGGCCACCGGCGACCGGACCGAACAGCGGGTACGCGAGCTGTACGCGCAGGTGCTCGACAAGGAGTCCGTCGGCCCCGACGACAACTTCTTCGCCCTCGGCGGCCACTCGCTGCTGGTGACCCGCCTCATCAGCCGGATCCGGGCGGAGCTGGGCCGCGAGCTGAAGATCCGCGACCTGTTCCAGAACCCCACGCCGGCCGCCACCGCCGCCCGGCTGCGCGACGCGCCCCAGGCACGCCCCGCGCTCGGCCGCGCCACGTCCTGAACCCGCCCGTCGCAACCCCCGCACGACCAGGAGGTCCTGTGTTTCCCGTTTCGTTCGCCCAGCGGCGGCTGTGGTTCCTCAACCAGATGGGCGAGACCGGTTCGGCGTACAACTGCCCGCTGGCCACCCGGCTGCACGGCCCGCTCGACGTGGCCGCCCTCGGCGCGGCCCTCGGCGATCTCGCCGCCCGCCACGACACGCTGCGCACCGTGTTCCCCGAGGTGGAGGGAGAGCCGGTGCAGCAGGTCTGCGACCGCCTCCCGCACCTCGAGGTCACCCGGACGACGGAGGCCGCCCTCGCGCCGGCCCTCGCCCGCGAGGCCGGGCACGTCTTCGACCTCACCACCGAGCTCCCGCTGCGAGCAGAGCTGTTCGAGCTCGGCGGCGACCAGTGGGTGCTGCTGCTGGTGGTGCACCACATCGCCACGGACGGCTGGTCCTGGGGTCCGCTGCTGGGCGACCTGACGGCCGCCTACGCGGCCCGGTGCGAGGGCCGGGAGCCCGACTTCGAGCCGCTGCCGGTGCAGTACAGCGACTACACGCTGTGGCAGCGCCAGGTCCTGGGGGAGGAGGACGACCCCGACAGCCTGGTCACCCGGCAACTCGACTTCTGGAAGCGCGAGCTGGCCGGATCCCCCGAAGAACTCGCCCTGCCCCACGACCGCCCCCGGCCCGCCGCGGCGACCTTCGCGGGCGGCTCGGTGCCGGTGGAACTGCCCGCCGACCTCCACACCCGGCTGCTCGACCTGGCCCGGGAAAGCGGCTGCACCCTGTTCATGGTCCTCCAGGCCGGCCTGGCCGTCCTGCTGTCGCGCCTCGGCGCGGGCACCGACATCCCCGTCGGCACCGTGGTCGCGGGCCGCTCGGACGAGGCCCTGGACGACCTCGTCGGCTTCTTCGTCAACACCCTCGTGCTGCGCACCGACGTCTCCGGCGACCCCGCCTTCAGCGACCTCCTGAACCGGGTGCGCGAGGCCGACCTCGCCGCGTACGAGAACCAGGACGTCCCCTTCGAGCGGGTCGTCGGCGCCGTCAACCCCGGACGCTCCCTCGCCCGCCACCCCCTCTTCCAGGTGATGATGACCCTGGAGAGCGGACAGAGCCCGGCCTTCACCCTGCCCGGCACCCGCTGCGCCGAGCAGCCGGTCGGCTGGGACATCGCCAAGTTCGACCTGACGGTCGACTTCCACGAGCAGACGGGCACCGACGGCACCCCCGCCGGGATCACCGGAGCACTGGAGTACGCGACGGACCTCTTCGACCGCGAGACGGCCGCGGACCTGGCGGCCGGGATCGCCCGCGTCCTGGAGAGCCTGGCCGCCGACCCCGGCGCGCCGCTGTCCCAGGTCGACCCCCTCTCCGCCGAACAGCGCGAGCAGGTCCTGACCCACTGGAACGACACCGCGGCCCCCGTTGCGCCGCAGACCCTCCCCGAGCTGTTCGAGGCACAGGCCGCCCGTACCCCCGGCGCGACCGCCCTGGTCTTCCAGGACACCGCCCTGACCTTCGCCGAACTCGACGCACGCGCCAACACCCTGGCACACCGCCTCGCCGACCACGGGGTCGGCCCCGAACACCTCGTCGCCCTGGCCCTGCCCCGCTCCGCCGACTCCGTGATCGCCCTCCTCGCCGTGCTCAAGGCCGGCGCCGCGTTCGTCCCGGTCGACACCGACTACCCGCCGGAGCGCATCGCCCACCTGCTGCGCACCACGACCACCGTCGTCACCGACCGCGCCACCGCCGCGACCCTCCCCGGCACCGGCGCCGCCCACGTCCTCACCGACGCCCCCGGCCACTTCCCGGACACACCGCTGGGCCGCGAGATCCACCCCCGCAGCGCGGCGTACGTCATCCACACCTCCGGCTCCACCGGCGAACCCAAGGGCGTGGTGATCGACCACGCCGGACTGCGCAACCTGTACGCCTTCCACCGCGCCGGCGTCATCTCCCGGGCCCAGGAGATCGGCGACGGCCGCCGGATGCGCATGGCGCTCACCGCCGCCCTCTCCTTCGACACCTCCTGGGAGGGCCTGCTCTGGATGGTCGCGGGCCACGAACTCCACCTCATCGACGACGACACCCGCCGCGACGCCGCCGCCCTGGTCCGGCACATCGCCCGGTCCGGCATCGACGCCCTCGACGTCACTCCCACCTACGCCGAGCAACTGGTCGAGGAGGGCCTGCTCGACGACCCCGCACACCGCCCCACGGTGCTGCTGCTGGGCGGCGAAGCGGCCGGCGCGGCCCTGTGGACCCGGGTCCGCGCCGCCGACGGGATGCTGTGCCACAACCTCTACGGCCCCACCGAGTGCAGCGTCGACACCCTGTGGTGGGACGCGGCCCACAGCGAACAGCCGCTGGTGGGACGCCCGATCGCCAACACCCGCGCCTACGTCCTCGACGACCGGCTGCGCCCCGTCGCCCCCGGCGTCCCCGGCGAGCTGTACCTGGCCGGCCCGAGCCTGGCCCGCGGCTACCTCAACCGCCCCTCGCTCACCGCGGGGCGCTTCCTCGCCTGCCCCTTCGAGACCGGCGCCCGCATGTACCGCACCGGCGACCTGGTCCGCTGGGACCGCCAGGGCCGCCTCGAATACCTGGGACGCGCCGACGACCAGGTCAAGATCCGGGGCTTCCGGATCGAACCCGGCGAGGTGGAGGCGGCCCTGCGCGCCTGCCCCGAGGTCGCCCAGGCCGCGGTGATCGCCCGCGACGCCGGCCCCGGCGGCAAGCGCCTGGTGGCGTACGTGACCGCGGCCGCGGGCCGCACCGTGGACGCCGGCGCCCTGCGCAAGCGCCTCGCCGCCGGCCTGCCCGACCACCTGGTCCCCTCGGCCGTCGTGGCCCTGGAGGCGCTCCCGATGAACCGCAACGGGAAGCTGGACCGCGCCGCGCTGCCCGCACCGGACCTCACCGCGCAGATCTCCTCCCGGGCGCCGCGCGGCCCCCGCGAGGAGATCCTCGCGGAGCTCTTCGCGCAGGTGCTCGGCCTGCCCGCCATCGGAGCCGACGACGGCTTCTTCGACCTCGGCGGACACTCCCTGCTGGCCACCCGCCTGCTCTCCCGCATCCGGTCGACCCTCGGCGGCGACCTCGGCATCAGGGACCTCTTCCAGCACCCCACCGTGGCCGCACTCGCCGCCCGCCTCGGCGACCTCGCCGGCCCGGGGCGCGCCCGCCCGGCCCTGACCCCGGCCCCGCAGCGCCCGCACCCCCTGCCCCTGTCACCCGCCCAGCGCCGCCTGTGGTTCCTCAGCCGCGCCGGCCAGGGCACCGGCTACCACTGCCCGTTCGCCCTGCGGCTGCGCGGCCGCCTGGACACCGACGCGCTCTCCCGGGCCCTCGCCGACGTGATCGCCCGCCACGAAGGACTGCGCACGGTGTTCCCGGAACAGGACGGCGAGCCCTACCAGCAGGTGCTGCCGGCCGACACCGCGGTGCGCCTCGACGTCGTGCCGTGCGCCCCCGAGGGCACCGCCGAGGCCATCGACGCCCTGGTCACCCGCCCCTTCGACCTGGCCGCCCGCCCGCCCGTGCGCGTGCAGCTGCTGGCCGTCGGCCCGGACGAATGGGTGCTGGTGCTGGTGGTCCACCACATCGCACTCGACGGCTGGTCCTGGGGCCCGCTGTTCCGCGACGTGGCCGACGCCTACCGGGCCCGGACCGAGGGACACGGCCCCGACTGGTCGCCGCTGCCGGTGCAGTACGGCGACTACACCCTGTGGCAGCGCCAGGTCCTGGGCGAGGAGGATGACCCCGACAGCCTGATCTCACGCCAGCTGGCCTTCTGGCGCGATCAGTTGGCGGCGTCACCGGCGGAACTCGCCCTGCCCTACGACCGCCCCCGGCCCGCCGCGGCGACCTTCGCGGGCGGCTCGGTGCCGGTGGAACTGGACGCCGACCTCCACACCCGGCTGCTCGACCTGGCCCGGGAAAGCGGCTGCACCCTGTTCATGGTCCTCCAGGCCGGCCTGGCCGTCCTGCTGTCGCGCCTCGGCGCCGGCACCGACATCCCCGTCGGAACCCCGGTCGCGGGCCGCTCGGACGAGGCCCTGGACGACCTCGTCGGCTTCTTCGTCAACACCCTGGTCCTGCGCACCGACGTCTCCGGCGACCCCGCCTTCACCGACCTCCTGCACCGGGTGCGCGAGGCCGACCTCGCCGCCTACGAGAACCAGGACGTCCCCTTCGAGCGGGTCGTCGAGGCGCTCAACCCCGAACGCTCCCTCGCCCGCCACCCCCTCTTCCAGGTGCTGCTCCAGGTGCAGGACGGCGCCGACGCCGCACTCGACCTCCCCGGGCTCGACGTCCGCAGTGAACCCTTCCGCTTCGACGTCGCCCAGTTCGACCTGACCGTCGACGTCCAGGAACGCCGCGCCGCCGACGGGACGCCCGCCGGGATCGGCGGCTTCCTGGAGTACGCCGCCGAACTGTTCGACCACACCACGGCCCAGGACGTCGCCACCGCCCTGGAACGGGTGCTGCGCCTGCTCGCGACCCACCCCGACCGGCCCGTCGGCGCGGCCGACCCCCTGACCCCGGCCGACCGGCAGCGCCTGCTGACGGCATGGAACGACACCGAGCTGTCGGTGCCACCCGCCACCCTCCCCGAACTGTTCGAAGCCCAGTGCGCCCGCACCCCGCAGGCCACCGCCCTCGTCCACGGCACCACGAAGATCACCTTCGCCGACCTCGACACCCGCGCCAACCGCCTGGCCCACCGCCTCGCCCACGCCGGCGCCGGCCCCGAGCAGGTGGTCGCACTCGCCCTGCCCCGCTCGCCCGCCGCGGTGTGCGCCCTGCTGGCCGTCCTCAAGACCGGCGCGGCGTTCGTGTTCGTCGACACCGACCACCCCGTCGAGCGGATCGCCCACATCCTGACGGACTGCACTCCGGCGCTCCTGGTCACCGACAGCGACACCACCCACCGGCTCCCGCTGCACGCCGCCCCGCGCACCCCCGTCGTCCTCACCGACGACCCGAGCGCGACCGCGGCCGGGCCCCGCCAGGGCCCCGCCCGCGCACCCCGCCCCGCCGACGCCGCGTACCTGGTGTACACCTCCGGCTCCACCGGCCGCCCCAAGGGCGTCGTCGTCGACCACGCGGCCCTGCGCAACCTCCACGCCTTCCACCGCGCCCACACCATCCCCGCCGCCGAACGAGCCGTCGGCGCACGGCGGTTGCGCGTGGCGCTCACCGCCTCCCTGTCGTTCGACGCCTCCTGGGACGCCCTGATGTGGATGGTCGCCGGGCACGAGCTCCACCTCATCGGCGACGACGTGCGCCGCGACGCCGCGGCCTTCGTCCGGTACATCGCCGACGCAGCCCTCGACGTCGTCGACGTCACCCCCACCCACGCCGCCCAACTCGTCGAGGAAGGCCTGCTCGACACCCCGCCACGCATGCTGCTCATCGGCGGCGAAGCGGCCGACGAACACCTGTGGAACCGCCTGCGCGCCACACCCGGCATGCTCTGCCACAACCTCTACGGCCCCACCGAGTGCACGGTCGACGCCCTGTGGTGGGACACCGCCCGCAGCGAGCACCCCCTGGTGGGCGGCCCCGTCGCCAACACCCGCGCCTACGTCCTCGACGCGGCGCTGCGCCCGGTGGCACCGGGCGTGCGCGGCGAGCTGTACCTCGCGGGCGCCGCACTGGCACGGGGCTACCACCGCAGGCCGGGGCTGACCGCCCAGCGGTTCGTGGCCTGCCCGTTCGAGGAGGGCACGCGGATGTACCGCACCGGCGACCTGGTGCGCTGGGACCGCGACGGACGCCTGGAGTACCTCGGCCGCACCGACGACCAGGTGAAGATCCGCGGCTTCCGCGTCGAACTCGGCGAGGTCGAGGCGGCGCTCGCAGCCGCCCCCGGCGTCGCCCAGGCCGCCGTGACCCTGCGCTCCGACGGTCCGGGCGGCGGCACACGGCTGGTCGGGTACGTGGTCCCCGGCCAGGGCCGCGCGGCGGTGGAGCCCTCCGCGCTGCGCGCCCACGTGGCCCGAACCCTGCCGGCCCACATGGTCCCGTCCGCGGTCGTCGTGCTCGACGCGTTCCCGCGCACGCCCAACGACAAGCTCGACCGGGCGGCGCTGCCCGCACCCGACCCGGCCCACCCGGCGTCAGCGACGCGACGTGCCCCCCTGACCCGGCGCGAGGAAGTCCTCGCGGTCCTGTTCGCCGAAGCGCTGGGCCTGCCCCACGACGCCGTCGGCGCCGACGACGGCTTCTTCGACCTCGGCGGCCACTCCCTGCTGGCCGCCCGGCTGATGTCCCGCGTCCGGGAGGCCCTCGGCGAGGACCTGGGAGTCCAGGACCTCTTCGCGGCCCCCACCGTCGCGGGCCTGGCCGCCCGAGTGCCGGAGCGCGGTACCGCCGAGCCCGGCCGGACCGACGACGCGCTCGCCCCCCTGATCACCCTGCGGCCCGGCGCCGCCGGCGAGCCCGCCCTGTTCTGCGTCCACCCGGGCGCCGGCACCGGCTGGGTGTACCGGTCCCTCCTCGACCACCTCGGCCCGCACCGGCCCGTCCACGCGCTGCAGGCCCGCGGCCTCAGCCGGCCGGGGGCGCGGCCCGCGAGCGTCGCGCAGATGGCCGACGACTACGCCGCACTGATCCGCACGGTCCAGCCGAGTGGCCCCTACCACCTCCTGGGCTGGTCGTTCGGCGCACTGGTCGCCCACGCGGTGGCGGTGCGGCTCCAGACGGACGGCGAGGACGTGGCGCAGCTCGTACTCCTGGACGGCTACCCGGCCACCGAGGCGCAGCCGCACACCGGCACGGGTGCGGCCGACCCCCTGCGGGACCTGCTGGACTCGCTCGGCTACCCGCCCCAGGAACCGTCCCACGCCACGGGCCCCGCCCCGATGACCCTCGCCGACCTCGTCCGCGTGGCCCGAACGGCCGACGGCCCGCTGGCGGCCTTCGACGAGGAGACCATCGCCGCGCTGGGCGAGGCGTACGCCCACCACGACGCGCTGGCCGCGGCCCACCGTCCGGGTGTCTTCCACGGCGACCTCACGCTCGTCGGCGCCGCGCACGAGGCCGACGCGCCGGGTCCCGAGACCTGGCAGCCCCACGCCTCGGGCCGCGTCGACCACCACGAGGCGCCGTGCACCCACGGCGAGATGATGGCCGCGAAGCCGGCCGCGCAGATCGCTGCGCTCCTGTCCGAGGGCGTGGTCCGCCGATGAGCACGACGACGACCACGGCGCCGACCACCCCGTCCGGCGCCCTGCGCCGGCGCGACTTCCGTCTCCTGTGGGCGGGCGAGTCCGTCAGCCAGTTCGGCAGCGCCACCACCCGCGTGCTCCTTCCGCTGATCGCGGTGAACACCCTGAACGCCGACTCCTTCACCATGGGCCTGCTGGGCGCCGCGGCCTGGGTGCCGTGGCTCCTGATCGGCCTGCCCGTGGGAGCCTGGACGGACCGGATGCGACGCCGACCGGTGATGATCGTGTGCAACACGGTCTCGGCGGTGCTGATGCTCTCCCTGACGGCGGCCGACTGGCTGGGCCTCCTCACGACCGGTCAGGTCCTCCTCGTCGCCCTCCTGACCGGCACCGCCGACGTGTTCTTCCGCGCGGCCTACAGCGCGTACATCCCCACCCTGCTGCCGCAGGAGGAACTGGCCGACGGCAACGCCAAGCTCCAGACCAGCGAGTCCGCCGCCGAGGTCGTGGCGCCGGGGGCGGGCGGCGTGCTGGCCCAGACCGCGAACGCGGCCCTGGGCTTCCTCGCCGACGGCCTGAGCTTCCTGATCTCCGCCGTGCTCCTCATCCGGATCCGCGCCCGCGAGAACCCGCCCGGCGGCGAGGAGCGGGCGGGAGCCGACCGGTCCCTGCCCGCCGAGATCCGGGAAGGCATCGTCCACCTCGCCCGCGACCCCTTCCTGCGCACCATCCTGGCCTGCGACGCGGCGATGAACCTCTTCCTGGCCGGCGCCCAGTGCCTGGCGATCGTCTTCCTCAGCCGAACCGTCGGCGCCGACAGCGGCGTCATCGGCATCCTCATCGCCCTGACCGGCCTCGGTGGCGTCCTCGGCGCGATGCTCTCACCCCGCCTGGCCCGCCGGTTCGGCACCGCCCGTGCGGTCATCCTCTGCGCCTTCTGCAGCGGCCCGTTCGGACTGCTGATCCCACTCACCACCAACGGCACCGGCCTGCTGGCCTTCCTGCTCGGAGACTTCTGCCTGATGGCCGGCGTCGTTGCCGGAAACGTCATCATCGTGAGCTTCCGTCAGGCCTACTGCCCCCCGGAGTTGCTCGGCAGGGTCAGCTCCAGCATCCGCTTCGTGATGTACGGAACGATCCCCATCGGCAGCCTCCTGGGCGGCACCCTCGCCACCGTCCTCGGCAACCGGGACGCCCTGTGGCTCCTCTACACCGGCAACGCCCTCTGCGCCCTCCTCCTCCTCACCGGCCCCCTGCGCACCCGACGGGACCTACCGGTGCCGTGAGCCCCCGCCCCACGGCCCGGGCCCCGACCGGCCGACGAGCACACGGCCGCGTACCATCCCCGTCCCCCGGGGGTGGTGCGCGCGGAAGTGCACGTCCACTGCCTCGGCATACGCGATTGCGTCGCTCTCCAGCTCCGACAGGTCCCTCCCGACCGGCTTCCGTCGTACGCGACCTCGGGACCGTGCGCGGCGTCGGCAGCGATGCGGAACAGCCCCACGACTTGGCTCACACAGGCCGTGACAAGCAGGCGGTGAAGAGGACTGCTCGTCCCGTTCGGCGGCTCCGGTCTTGAATGCCGTAGTCACTCCTCTGGAGGCACCTGAGACTTGCCGCTGCCCGTCATGTCGATCGCCGACCAGCAGACTGCCGGGTGCCGCCGAGCTCGCACGGATCACGCAGAAGTGATCCGCAAACCCGTCACGGGGCTTGGGATCAGCGCTCTCCTCGCCGGGGTCGAGTTCGGGCAGGCAGCCGGTCACCGCGACGGTCTTGCCGAAGCCGGCGCCACCGTGGATGCACATCATGGCGCGGGCGGCGACGGCGTCGGCGAGGTTCTCCCGCACGGTGAGCAGCGCGCGGGTGGTGACCAGACGGGCCTCGGACGGGTGATGCACTGAACGGCCCTGTCGAGACCGAAGCAGCGCGCCGCCTCGCCGACGGCCTCAAGAGCGACTGATCACCCGCTTACCCTCAGGCGGCGGCCAGGCCCAGGGCCGTGCGGACCTCGTGGACGAGGCGGGAGTCCAGGCCGGGGGCGGTCATCCGGTTCTTGATCAGGGCGAACGAGAACCGGGCCGCCGGGTCGGCGAACGCCGTGCTGCCGCCGGAGCCGCTGTGACCGAAGGCGCTCGGCGGGCGGACAGGGGGCGACGAGGCGTCACCGACGACGAAGCCGCGGCCCATGGTCCAGGGGATGCCCATCGTCCGGTCCACCCCGCTGGCCCGGCCGGTGGCGGCTTCCTTCAGGGTCGCCTCGGAGAGCAGCCGGACGCCCGACAGTTCGCCACCGCAGGCCAGCGCCGCGTAGAGCCGGGCGACGGCGCGCGCGGTCATGATCCCGTTGGCCGGCAGCGGGGTGCGGCGGAAGTCGGCGCGATTGGCCAGCGCGGCGACCGGCAGCACGGCGCGCGGCACGGCCGCGAAGAACGGCGCCTCGGCCGGCATGCGCTCAAGCAGGGCCGCCCAGCCGCCGTCGTAGCAGGTCGCGAGCCGCGGCAAGAGGTGGTCGGGGACGTGGAACAGCAGCTCGTCGGAGACGCCGAGCGGCGCGGCCAGTTCGTCCCGCAGCAGTTGGTCGCAGGTGCGGCCGGTGGCGCGGCGCAGGATCTCGGCCAGCAGCACCCCGTACGTCCAGGCGTGGTAGCCGACCGCACTGCCGGGCTCCCACCGCGGCCGCTGGCCGGCGAGCCAGGCGGCCACGGCCGGCAGGTCAAGCAGCCGCTCGGGCGTCACGTCAGTGGGCAGCTGCGGCACGCCCGCGGTGTGGTCGAGCACCTGTCCCAGCGTGACGAACTCCTTACCCGCGGCCCCGAACTCCGGCCAGTAGCGTGCCACCGGCGCCTCGTACGCCAGCACCCCCCGGTCCACCAGCACCGCGACCAGGGCCGCCGCCACGCCCTTCCCGGTCGACCAGGACGGCACCAGGGTGTCCGGCCCCATCGGCCGCCCCCCGGCCAGGTCGGCCCTGCCCGCCCGGGCGTCCACCACCACCTCACCGTCCAGCCAGGCGGCCACCTGCACCCCGGTCTCCTCACCCGTACCGGTCAGCTCCGCCAGGATCGCCTCGACCCGTCGCTGTGCCGGGTTGTCCGGCGTCGTGTCGGCCGTCATGTCCCGTACCCCTTCGATCCTTCGGGCCACCCACGACCGCGGGGGCCCGAAGGGTCCAACTCGGGCGACGATCAGAACGATCCCCACGGCCGGCCGCAGACCGCCCGGCCACGTCCCGGCGCCCCGGTCCTCGGGGAGCCGGCAACAGCTGAACGTGTGCCTGGAGCCCATCAGTACCGAGGCCGTCGATGGCGCCCTTGGCATCACCGCTGGGGTGTGCCGGGCAGGGAAGGGCTCCTGGGGTCCGGATGGCCGCCCGCGGCGGAGCTGTCAGTCCGGCACGTCGTAGGTTCCTGCTGGCCAGTCCGCGAACAGGGTGTACTCGACCTCGTTCCGCTCCGGCGCGGTCGTCGTCGCCGGCCAGCACAGCTCGATGGGTTCGTAGTCGACCAGGACGTGGTCTTGGTATCCGTCGAAGTCGCCCGGGTCGGACGCAACACCGATGTGGATGGGTGCGTCGTCGGGGAGGTCCTTGATCGCTTCGCGGAGGCGTCCAGCTGTCCAGACCTCGGGCGAATGAGCGTAGGTGTCAGTGTCGGCCATACCGGGAGTATCCCCCTCGGGGCTCTCCGCCCAGGGCGAATGCGCCGCCGCCATCACCGTCGTGTCGGCCGAGATGTCAGCACCACCCTGCTCCCGCCCGGACGGCCAGGGATGAGGGAGAACGAGGGTGGTCGGGCGTAGCCACAGGTCACAAGCGTGCGTACATCAACAAGCGCGTTGCGTCCGCGACGAGCGACAGTGGCCTGCCAGGCCGGCACGCCACGGGAGTGCCGGTGCAGTCAAGCTCAGGCCTTGACCGGGACCAAGGTGCCGGCGGTGACCGCCTGGACGAAGGCGGCGAACGCCTCCGGCCCCGGCGCCCTGGACATCCTCACCAAACCCGACGGCACCCTCACCACCTCGCTGCGCCTCGGGGTCTCACCGGGCCTGGTGAAGTTCGAGGGCTCCCGGCCGGTGGGCCGAGGTACTGGAGCTGATCGCCGATAGGGCCAACCCGGCCCGGCACATGAAGCCCGCCGGGCCGACCTCGCCCGGCGGAGCCGTCGCCGACGAGTAGTCACCTGCGCGGCCCGTCGGCACCGACGGGCGGGCCGCCATCACGACCACCAGCAGTGGCCGCCGCCTGGGCGGCCGGGAAGGGAGGAACGGCGTGAGTCGGGAGATCGACGAGGGCCTGGAGCGCGCCGAGCAGACCCGCCCGATCCCGGTGCACCTCAACACCCGGGTGAAGTTCCTGTGGGAGAAGGTCGCCAAGCAGGACACCAAACGCCTCGCCCGGCTGGCCGGCGTTTCGCAGCGCACCGCGCAGCGCTGGTCCCACGCCCTCAAGGAGCTGGCCGAAGGCCGGCTGGCGGGCGACATCCCGATGACCAAAGCCAACGCGGGAAAGGTCGAGCAGGCGGTGCGCACCGCCTGGCAGCCGCGGGTGAAGCAGCGGGTGCGCCGGGACGCCGAGAAGAACGGGTTCATGCTGCACATCAGCGGCACCTTCGGGTTCAGCGCCTCCGGCGGCACGACCGACGACCCCTGCCCCCGGGTGATCTCGCAGAAGATGCCCGGAAGTGTCGCCCAGGCCCTGCACGCGGCCCGCGACACCCGAGCCACCCAGGCCCAGCAGGAAGCGATCCTCGCCGAGGCCCTCGGCGAGCGCTACTTCAAGGACGGAGGCCGCCGCGCCCGCGGCCTCGACGTCGAGCTCAACGACGTCGCGCGGATGGACGTCGAGATCTGATCCAGTCCTGGCCCCGGTGCAGGCGCGGCGCGTGCGGTCGGCGTCGGCAGATCCGGCGCCTCCACCCCCCTGGAGGTCCTGTTGTGACTGAGCGTTTCAGCCGGCGAGTGAGCGGTCCAGCTGGCCGACTGAGTCGAAGCGGTCGGCCGCAACTGCCGACGGAGGTCGCGGAACCTCTTGTTAGATATTTAGCCAAGGTGCTAAATATCGAGCATGACAGAAGCTCAGGACGAGGCGGGAGCCTTCCGTGCTCTCGCCGATCCGACGAGGCGCCAGATCCTCGAGGATCTCAGAGGCGGTGAGCTCGCGGCCGGCGAGATCGCAGCCAGGTTCGCGATCAGCGCGCCCTCCATCTCACGGCATCTCGGCGTGCTCAAGGGAGCCGGACTGGTCACCGAGCGACGGGAAGGCAACCGGATCCTCTACGCGCTGGCCGAGGATCGCCTGGCCACCTGCATCGGCCGGTTCCTCAGCGCCGTCTGCCCCGAGCAGATCGTGCTTCGCCACACCAAATGGCGCCCCGGGGCGCAGAGCGAGGGGTCATGAGGCAGCCGCGACTGGCCAGCGTCGTTGAACGACGGCTACTGGTGAACTACCGAGTCGCCCCGGATGTCGCGGCACGCCTGCTCCCCGGGCCACTTCGCCCGCAACTGGTGCACGGCTACGCGGTCGCGGGCATCTGCCTGCTGCGCCTGGGAAGTGTCCGGCCCGCCTGGGCACCCAAGGCGTTCGGACTGCGGAGCGAGAACGCGGCACATCGGATCGCCGTCGAATGGGACGGACCGGGCGGCGTCGAGACCGGCGTCTACATCCCACGGCGCGACACCTCCTCGCGGCTCAACGCCTGGGCCGGAGGCCGCATCTTCCCCGGTGAACACGGCCGCGCCGACTTCGAGGTGCACGAGACGCCCGGTCAGATGCGCGTCGCACTGGCGACACGGGATGGCGAGACCCGAGTGGATGTCACGGTCGAGCCGGCCGACGAGCTGCGCGGCAGCGAGCTCTTCGCCGATCTTGCCGAGGCTTCCCGTTTCTTCCGGGGCGGGGCAAAGGGCTTCTCGGCCACCAGCTCCGGCCGTCACCTGGACGGTATGGAACTGCGGACCAACGGCTGGCACGTGGAAGCCGGCCGGGTTCGCTCTGCCGCGTCGTCCTTCTTCGACGACCCGGACCGCTTCCCGTCAAGGAGTGCGACCGTGGACTGCGCTCTGGTCATGCGCGACGTTCCCGCCAGTTGGCGGCCACTCCCGGCCATGCCTTCCGAGCGAGGTGCTCAACTCGCCAACTGAAGCGCTCAGTCACACCTGTGGGTTCTCTGTACCTGGTCGACGGCGAGTCCACGTGTCCGACTGTCAGTCCCCGGCGTTCCCAGGCCGGTCTGCGCTCGGCGCTTTCGACAGCCGTGTGCCGGCCGGGCCGACTTCCCGCGCGGGCGTGCGGTGGTCGTTCGGATCATGCGGTGGTTCCGGGCTCGTCGCCTTCGCGGGAGCGGCGGAGTGCTTCGGCTGCGGCCTTGCGACCGGCGGCCGTGAAGATCATCTCGTTGGAATCCACCTCGTGCCACTTCGCGTCGTGCAGGCGGACACGGAACGCCCGGACGGGCAGTCGGCCGTCATCCGTGGAGTAGAGCTCCTCCCGCAGGCCGCGCTCGAAGGCCTCGGCGAGATACAGCGGAAGGCGGTCCTCGGGAACCTCCAGGACGAACTCGAAGTGCTGCTCCCCGTTGGCGGGCAAGGGCGTGAAGTCCGCGGTGGCAATGGCGTAGTGGCCGCACATCGTGAAATTGACCAGGCGAACGTGCACGTCCCGGATGACGGACGCCTCGCCCGTGGCCTCCTCCTGCGGCTGCTGCGCGCCGGGCCGCAGGGTGACGAGCCGACGCGGACCGACGCCGTCATGGAAGGACTCGGAGAACTCGTGGGCCGCCTGCTGCCCGGCTGCCGCGAAGCCGGCCGCCGTCGACTGCCCCTCACGCCACCGCGCGTGGCGCAGCCGCACCCGCACCGCGTACGGCAGGACCTGGCGGAAGGACCAGGCCCGGAGTTGGGCGAGCAGCCCCTCGCCGAAGGCGGCGCCGAACTCGGCGGGCAGTACGGAGGAGGGCACCTCGTTGACGAACTCGAACGGAAGGTTCGGGTCCCCGCCACCGGTCGGGAGGGGTTCGAAGTCGGCCGAGGCGACGGCGAAGGGACGCACTCCGCCCCGGCTGGACAGGTACGCCTGGACGTCCCTGATCGGCCGGTCGAGTTGCTGAGGATAGTCACGGACTCCTGCCATGATCCGATCGTAGGTGCCACCGCGGTGCGGGCCTCGCCGGGGGCACCGACGAGGGTCAGTCCTCGCCGGTGGCCACGATCACCACGGCGTGACCGTTGCCGGTACCGACGATGGCCGCGTCGAACGTGGCCTCGGTGACCGCCCGGTACAGGACCTCGCCGCGAGACCCGCCGGCCATGTCGGCCAGGCGCTGGTCGTGGCGCAGCACGGCCAAGACGATCACCGTGATCCTCCCGGGCGGCAGGATCCGCCACCTGGACCGAATCGCCTTCAGGTGGCGTCGCAGTAGATCGGCGAGGTACTTGACGGTGCTCGTGGACAGCGGCAGACGGCACTGGTAATCAAGCGGGCAGGTGTCCTCGGCGCGTTCTTTGGATCTCGTCACACAGTTCCAACGGCCGCCGGGGGCACCCCGGTTACGCCCGCACCCCGCTACTCCGGGCGCTGGCGTCCCTGGTCACAGGCAGGTGGTAAACCGGCCGTCGGGTAGTTTCCGCAGCCAGCCGCGATCGACGAGTCTGACCAGTCTCCCGCGCAGCGGTTCCAGCTCGGCCCGCACACTGACGTCGATTCCCAGCGCGTCACCGACCTGCCGGGCCATGACCGGTCCGGCGGCCTGCCGCACGGCGGCGAGAATGCCCTGGTAGTCCGGCGGGGGTGTGCTCTCCTCCACGCCTGACGTGCGGTGCGGGATCAGCATCACCGCTCGTCCGCCCACCTGCCCGGGCGCCGGCGTGACCGATGCCCGTTCGTTGGCGAGCTGTTCGCTCACCCGTTCAAGGACGCGTTCGGCGACGGCGAGTTCGTTCCGCTCGGCCCGTACCTCCGCCAACTGCTTGGCCAGCTGTTCTTCGAGTTCGTCCAGTTCCGCGCGCCGCGCGGTGATCCGTTCCAGCAGCTCAGGATCCATGCACCGGATCGCAGAAGGCCGTCCAGCTGCAGCGAGCAAGAACCGGGGAGCTGACGAGGTTCAGGCCGTGTTCAACGGGTCTGGCGTTTGGTCAAGGGAGTCCCGTCGCGCTGTGCCTCGCTCCCACATGCTGCGCGCCACTGGTTCCAGCGCCCGGCCCTGGCTGGTCAGAATGTAGCGGACGCGCGGAGGCCGGCCCGGGGTGCGGTGACGCTCGATGACGCCCGCACTGGTCAACTGGGTCGGCCTGTCCGAGAGAGCGGGCAGGGCGGCGGACAGTTCGGAGTATGTGGTCTGACCGCGGCGTAGGAACCCGCGGACTACCAGCGGCGTCCACCGACCACCCAGCGCGGCGAGGGTGATGTCAACGGGGCACCGCGGTTCGTGGCCAGGCGGAACGAGGGCGCTGTCCGGGCAGTCCGCCAGCGGGCCGTCCTGATCACCCGTCGGTGCGTGTCCAACGGTTTGGTGCGTCACGAAAACCGTGAGCCGTCGGTCGGCCGATGGGCGGGGCGGATCAGTTGCGCGTGCCGGCCGGTGGGCCGACGACGGTGGTGAGCTGGAGTTTGGTCTCGTCCTCACTGCCCGGCGCGGCGGTCATGATGACAATCTTGAGCTCCGTGTCGCCGTCGGTCAGGACATCGCAGTCCACCGTGACCGGGCCCACCGACGGGTGATCGACCCTCTTGTGGACCTCGCGGTTCGCGGTCACCTCTCCCGTCGCCCACAGCTCGGCGAACCTCTCGTTGCCTGCGTTCAGGTCGCGGACCAGCGCGGCCAGGCGGCTGTCCCGGGGGAAGCGGCCGGTGGCGCGGCGCAGATCGGAGACGAGGGCGGCGTCGGCGGTGTCGGGGTCCGTCTCGGTGACCGGCCACAGCGCGAGGGGGGTGTGATCGACGTCCACCGGGAACCTGTCGCGGGCGAAGTTGCGCATCCGCGGCGGCGAGGCCAAGGGGTCTCCCAGCAGGGCTGCCCAACCGTGGTTCCACCACACCAGTTGCCAGTCCGCCGCGAACACGGCCACCGGTACGTCTCCGAGGCGGACGAGCACCCGTTGCATACCGGGCGGGAGATGGTCGCAGATCGTGCCGTCCGCCGGCGGCACGATCCGGGCCAGCCGGTAGAGGTGGTCCCGCTCGGCGGTGGACAGTTGGAGAGCGCGCGCCAGGGACGCCACCACCGACGCCGAGGGTGTCGTGGCCCGCCCCTGCTCCAGGCGCACGACGTAGTCGACCGACACTCCGGCCAGGTCGGCCAGTTCCTCGCGCCGCAGCCCGACAGCCCGGCGCTTGCGGACGACCGGCAGCCCAGCGGCTGACGGGGGCAGCCGGTTCCGCCACGTGCGGATCATCGCGCCCAGTCCAGCTCCGGGGGGTGTCGTCGTCATGCTCTCCATCCTCCCGCGTCCCCGATCACATGCGGGGGCGCGAGGGTGGTACTGGTCTTCCCACCGTCGAAGCGTCCCTGGTCCGGCTCCCTCGTCAAGGCAACTATCGAAGGCATGACGATCACTTTCATCACCGGAGCCAACAAGGGCATCGGCCGCGAGACCGCCCGCCGCCTCATCGCGTGCGGTCACACCGTTCTCCTGGGAGCCCGCGACCGTGAGCGGGGTGAGGAGGCAGCCGCCGCGCTGGGCGCACGCTTCGTCCCCGTCGACGTGACCGACGACGCGTCCGTGGCCGCCGCCGCCGCGGACGTCGCCGAGCACGAGGGCAGGATCGACGTCCTGATCAACAACGCGGGGGTCCAGGGTCCCTTCGGTGATCCCGGCGACCTCACCGCCGCCGACGCCCGCGCCGTCCTCGACGTCAACGTCATCGGCGTGGTCCGCACCACCACCGCGTTCCTGCCGCTGCTGCGCCGTTCGGACGACCCCGTGATCATCAACGTCAGCAGCGGCATGGGCTCCCTCGCCTTCACCCACGACCCCGGCCGGTCCGAGTCGCACGTCGTTGTGCCGCTGTACGCCTCCTCGAAGGCGGCGCTGACGATGTTGACCACGCAGTACGCCAAAGGGCTCAAGGGCATTCGCGTCAACGCCGCCGACCCCGGCTACACCGCGACCGACATAAACGGTCACAGCGGCTCCCAGACCGTCACCGAGGGCACGGACGCGATCGTCGCCCTCGCCACCGAGGGGCCCGGTGCCGGCACCGGACGCTTCATCGACCGCCATGGCGAGATCGCCTGGTCCTGAGACCGGCGGTGCCGGGTCACCGGCCCTGAAGAACAGAACGGGCAGAACATCGGGACCGGTCCCGGACAGGAGAGCCGCTGCCGCTACTGGCGTCGGCGGAACCTATCGAACGTGACTGGCATGACATGCGCGAACTGGCGCAGGCCGGGTGACAACGGACTGATCTGGCATCACAGAGGGCCGGTGGACTGCACCACCGGCCCTTTCGCATGGCGGAGGATTTCAAGTCCAGTGAGACGGCCGTGACGTTATGAGGTTTGTGGTGCGGGTTCCCTGCGCTTGGCATGATCTGGTCGAAGAACGCCAACGCCTGGGAGCGCGGGGCCGCCTACGCGCGGGCGTTCCACCGCCGGCACGGCCACCTCGCGATCCCGGCCGCCGTCAAGCTGGACGACTACACGGTGGGGGCGTGGATGAGCCGCCGGCGCAAAGCCGACAACCTCAACCCCGACCAGATGGCCAAGCTCGACGCCTGGACGAGCTGTGGCGCCTGGAGCCGGACTGGAACCGCTCCTGCCGCCGTCTGCTCGTCTACCTCGCCGCCGGCGGCACCCTCGATGGCCCGGCGAACCGTACCGGCGGCGAGGCGGACCCGGCCTTCCGGCCCGGCACGTGGCTGCGAAAGCAGGACAAGGCCCACACCGAGGGGAGGCCGACCGACCGGCAGACCGCGCTCCTGGATGCTCTCCACCGGCACGCCGAGACCGCCGTCGGCTGACCTGCCCCGGCGCCCGCCATCTGCACCCCCGCCCGTCCGGGCTCACCCGGGCCGGGACGGCCGCCCGTACCCGGTCCCGACTCCCGGAGGCACCGCGCGATGACCGACACCACCCGCCCCGATCCGGACCCCGCCGCCGCGCCCGGGTGGCTGGAGCCGGCTCTGTGCGGCAGCCGTCCCGCGCCCGCCGACCGGGACCTGGGCCGCCCGGTCCTCGACTCCCCGCTGGTGCGCGGCTCGATGTGGCTGCGGTGGTCCGGCCACGACGGCATCCGCACGAGAGCCGGGTGGCCGTGCCGGGCAGGACGGCACCGGATCGACCGCCGACGAGACGTTGCGGTGGCCGCGTCGTTGAGCCGGTCATGCCTCGGACACCGCAACCCTCCCACCCGGACAACCCAGCGCCGCTCACGACGGCCGACACGCCGGGCGGCCGGCCTGCCGCGAACCGCCCGGCAGCCGCGCCCGCGGGCCGCACGGACACCGCCTTGAGGGCGGCCTACCGCCTGTGCCGCCGCCGGACCAGGGAGGAGGATCCCGAAGCGTACGCACTCGTCCCGCTGATGCCCGCGGCGCTGTGCCCGGCCTTGTGGGCGCTGTGGGCGACGGTGCCCGCCGTCGACGACCTGGCCGACGACAGGACCGTCGCAGCAGTCGAGCGGGCAAGACGAGTGGAGGAGTGGATCGCCGCCCTGGAGGCCGATATGGCGGCCGGGACGAGCACCGACCCCATTCGCCACGCCCTGGTGGACACCGCCGCGCGGTGGCATCTGGACCTGTCCGACCTGAAGGCCGAACTGCTGGTGAACCCCGTGATGACGTCCACGGCCGGCACTTCGCGGACTGGACAGAGTGGCGAGCCTGGAGCCGCGACTGACGCGGTCGAGCCGACCGGCGCGTGACCGGGAGATTCACAAGGGTGCTGGCGACACGTCAACTGAAGGGCCGAGCGCACGAAATGTCCTGAGCGCCACCGCCTCGTGCCCGCACCGGTGCCCTGCCTGATCGGACGGAGCGGGCCGTGCCACTGGACGTTGGACGCGATGGCTGCCGCCGGACGTGAATCACCCGAACGAGAGCCGGCCGGGGCCGGTCGGGTGAGTGCTCGCCTCAGCGGGCCTACCGGTCCGCCGGGAGGACCCGGTGGGAGCGGACCGCATGGTGCGGCGCCGGATCGAGCCGGGACACCGACGGCTGCTGGCGACGGTTCTCGGCACGGTGAGGTGGTCGCCTCAGCCACGCGGGGCGCCTGTACCGGTTTGAGGGGGTGACGGCCCGTGCTCACCATCCGCGCCCCTTCACAGGGCGTCGGCCTCGCCCGCGGCTGGACGGAGCGCGACGTCGACGGCCTGGACGGCTGGGTGGTCCTGGTCGACGGCCGGGTCGTCCTCGGCGCCCGCCCCGGTCTCGCCGGGGCGGAGCCCGTCGTGCACGCCGAGGCGTGGCAGGCCGGCGCGACGCTGCACGCCGCCCTCGCCCAGCACCCCAACCGCCCCCACCACGCCCAGGACGAGGAGGACGACCAGGAGCACCCGCTGCTCGGCGACGTCCGCAGCCGGGACCGCGCGGCCCCCCAAGGCCTGCTGCCCTTGCGCTGCGCGCGACCCAGCCGGTGACCTCCGGCTGGGCCGCGTTGCTCTGCCGCCAGCGCCGGCAGTCCACAGCCGGCCTCGGCCAGGGGGCGCCATGACGACGACGAAGAAGAAGGCCGCAGCGCCCTGCCAGGCCCACGCAGCCGGTAGCTGGGGCAACTGCTGTGACTGAGCGCTTCGGTTGGCGAGTGAGTGCTTCAGTTGGCGGGCTGGACCTTCGGCATCGATTGCGACTGCGAGTCAGTCGGCGTACTCGGTCAGGGCTGCACGGAGGAGGGTGAAGCACCCCGAGGCGCCAGGGTTCACCACAAGCCGGATCGAAACCGGCGACCGGGTTTCACGGGGATCGAAATCCTCCGCGCGTGACACTGTGTCGCAGGTCACGTCAGGCGCAGAACCTGTGCGCAGCATCTGTCGTCTGGCTGGTGTGAGATCACGCAGGAGAGCACTGGACGAGCTGGACGAGGAGCGCCTCGTCCGGCTGGTGGCCAGAGGTGACCGCGGGGCGTTCGACGAGTTGTACCGGCGCACGTCGCCGTGGCTGGCGGTGCGGTTGCGCCGCCGCTGCGCGGACGAGCAGATCGTCGCCGAGGTCATGCAGGAGACCTATCTGGCGGTGTGGCGCGCGGCCGGGGCGTTCGCCGGGAGCGCGGTCGGCGGGACGGCCGTCGGGTGGCTGTGGACGATTGCGGCGCGCCGCCTCGTCGACGCGTTCCGGCGCCGCGCCCACCATGCCGAACCGCCGGTGGCCGCCGCCGAGCGGGCGGTGGTGCCCGCGGCGGAGGACGAGGCACTGGCCGCGACCGTCGGCGGGGACGTCGGCGACGCCTTGCGGCGACTGGCGCCGGAACTTCGAGAGGTACTGCAGGCCACGGTGCTGGACGGGTTCTCCGTGCGGGAGACCGCCGTCCTGCTCAGACTGCCCGAAGGCACGGTCAAGACCCGCGCCCGCCGGGCCCGGATCGCGATGCGGGAGGCGCTGACATGAGCGGGGAACACGCGTCGAGGCGGTTGCTCGACGACTACGCACGTGGTGACGCGACGATGGCCGCGGACACGGTATGGGCGTTGGAGGCCCATCTGGAGACGTGCGCGCCGTGCCGGGGTCGCCTGGCGGCCTGTGTCGCCACCGAGGCGCCCGACATCACCGCGCTCCTCGACACCGTCCGGGCCGGTCTGGAACCGCAGTTGGACGCGGCCGTCCGGGCGCCCTCGCGGCGACACCGCCCGGGGTGGGTGGCGGCCTGGCTGACGCCGGCCATGGCGTCGTGGCTGGCCATGACCGTCGTCGTCACCCTGATGGCGCTGCTGCTGGACTCGCTCGCGCCGCCGACGTTCTTCGGCGACACCTCTCCCGTGTTGGCGATCGCGCCCGTGCTGCCGCTGTGCGGTGTCGCCGCGTCGTGGTCGCGCGCACTGGACCCGGCGCACGAACTGACGGCCTCGACCGCCCGGGCCGGCCTGCCCCTGCTCCTCAGGCGCACCACGGCGGTTCTCGTGGTGGTCCTGCCCGGGCTCCTGGTGGGGGGATGGCTGACCGGAACGATGACGGCTGCGCAGTGGCTGCTGCCCTCCCTGGCCTTCACCTCCACCACCCTGGCGCTGGGCAGCGTGGTCGGCGTGACCCGCGCCGCCACCGGGCTGCTGGTCACGTGGGGCGCCGTCGTCGTGGCACCCGCGTGGGTCACCGGCCACGTCCCCCTTGCCCTGCGGCTCGTCCTGCAGCCGGACCAACTGCCCGTGTGGGGGCTTCTCCTCGCGCTCGGCATCGGCGCCGTCATCGCCCGCAGAAACGCGTACTCAACGCTGTGAAACCATCATCGACCCTCGAAAGGCACCACCGCATGACGCCCACCACGAGCGCGGCCGACACCGCGCCGAAAACCTACGCCTGGGAGATCCGGGCCAGTGGCCTGAGAGTACGCGTCGGACGCAAGAAGATGGCCGTCGACGGACTCGACCTCTCCCTGGGCATCGGCACCCACGGCCTCCTGGGGCCCAACGGAGCGGGAAAGACCACCCTGATCCGGACGCTGGCCACCGTGCTGCGCCCCACCGATGGCGAACTGGAGATACTCGGCACCCGCGTGGGCGCGATGGTCGACCACCGGGCCCTGCGCCGCCAAATCGGCTACCTGCCGCAGGATTTCGGCTACTACAAGCGCTTCACGGTGCGCGAGTTCGTCGAGTACATGGCCTGGTTGAAGGAGGTTCCGAAGGCGGAAGTCCCCGGGGCCGTCCAGCGGGCCGTGGAGCGGGTGGGCCTGGCGGACCGTGCCGACCATCGGATGAAGACCCTGTCCGGCGGCATGGTGCGGCGGGCCGGCATCGCCCAGGCCATCGTCAACGACCCCGCGGTGCTGCTGCTGGACGAGCCGACAGTCGGCCTGGACCCGGCGCAGCGACTGCGCTTCCGCGAGCTGCTCCAGGAACTGGGCCGCGACACCTGTGTGGTCGTCTCCACCCACCTGGTCGAGGACGTCGCGGCCGCCTGCTCCGACGTGGTGCTCTTCGCCGACGGCGGCCTCGTCTTCCAGGGCACGCCGGACGCCCTGGCCGCGGCGGGCGGCCCCGACTACCCGGGCGACAGCCCCCTGGAGCGTGGCTACTCGGCGCTGCTGCGCAACTCCGGTCAGCAGGGAGGGACCTGGTGAACGGACGTGTCCTGCGCATCGAGCTGAAGCGCTCCGTCGCCCCGTGGCCCGGCGTCGTCGTCCTGGCGGGCAGCCTGGCGGTCTTCTGTCTGATCGACGGGATCTGGTGGAAGGGCACCGCGGGGTGGACGGCCCAGTGGACCTCCATGGCCCTGTGGACCCGGTACCTGCTGGTCTTCTGGTGGCCGCTCGTGGTGGGCATGGGGGCGGTGTACGGGTTGCGCGACTCCCGCTCGCGGATGGCCGAACTGCTGACGACCACGCCGCTGCCGGCCTGGCGCCGTGCGGCGCTGCCAGCCGGTGCGATGGCGCTGGCGTTGGCGTCGGGCTTCGGCCTCCTCGTCCTGGTGGGCGGAGTCCGGGTGGCCCTCGGCGCCACCACCTTCACGCCCCTCGGCTGGCTGCCGATCTCGTTGGTGGCGGCGCTGTCCCTCGTCGCGGGGGCCGTGTTCGGCATGGGCGTCGCGCGGGCCGTGCCCTCCGTGCTCACCCCGCCGACCCTGACGGTGCTCCTCTTGCTGACGGCCCTCCTCCTGCGGCAGAGCAATGAGGAGGCACTGCCGTCGAGCATCGCGCCCAACCGGCTCGCCCAGCTGTCCCCGGCGACCGCGGAGCCGCGGGAGATGCTGCTGACCCTGTCCGGCTCCGTACACCTCGGCCAGACGCTCTGGCTGCTCGGCCTGCTCGCCACCGGATTCGCACTGCTGTCGGCCGCCACCCGCCGAGCCCGGCTGCTCGCGGTGGCCCCCGTCCTGGCCGGCGCGGCCCTGGCCCTGCTGGTCCTCCCGGCCGCTGCGCGCGACACCTATGTCGTCGACAAGGCCGCCGCCACCCTGGTCTGCGACGGATCGGTGTGCGTGACGCAGGCAAGCCGCTCACGCCTGCCCGAGCTCGCGCCGCGCGGCAAGGAGGCGCTGCGCGTGCTGCACGACGCCCTGGGCGACGAGGCGCCGGACTCGGTGCGGGAGGACACCGAGCTGCGCGCGCTCGGCGACCCACGCGAACTTTCCGGCGACGTGGTGCTGATCGACTTCGACGACCCGCTGATCGCCCACGCGGCGGGGGCGGAACTGACCCGCCTCCTGGTCGCCCAGGGCCTGGCACCGAACTGCGCACCGCGCACCACTTGGGAGGGCGGGGGGCAGGTCGACATCCCCGTACAGAGCATCGCCGCGAGCTGGGCCCTAGGCGATCGCCAGTTCGAACCGCTGCAGAGGCCGGACTCCTACGCGTACTCGCAGCGTACTTGGGCGGACGCCGACGTCGTCTGGCAGCGGCTGATGGCGCTGTCACCGGCCGAGCAGCGCTCGCGGATCGCCCAGGCGCATGCCGCCGCGCTCTCCTGCAAGAACGAGCTCGCGGCGCTGAGGGGGGAGACATCCGCATGAGGTGGCTGATCCTGTACGCCCGGTCACGGCAGGTGCCCACCTCGGCCGCGGCGGTCGCGCTCGTCGCGCTGGCGGCGTGGGCCTTCAACCAAGACGGCGCGGGCCCGATGGACCTGGGGATCGCGGTCCTGGTCGTGACCGCGAACGTGGCGGCCGCTTCCGTCGGGCTCGGCGGGCAGGATGCCGCGTTGGATCGGACGGCCGCGATCCGGTGGATGCCCCGGCGGGCGGCGCACGTGCTGCTGGCCGGCGCGGTCGCCGGGGCGGCGCTGCTGGCGGTCCAGGCGGCCGGGCCGAGGCTCGCCCCGGCCGCGCTCGTCGTCCGGGACAGCGCGGGCTTGGTCGGCCTGGCCGCGCTCGGGGCGGTGCTGTGCGGGGCACAGTTCGCATGGACTCTGCCGATCGGCTGGCTCGCGTTCACCCTCCTCGTCCCGGTTCCGCCCGGCATCGCGGGAGAGGTGGGCGGCTGGATGATCATTTCCCCCGCCACGACGGCGTCCGACGCGACCGCGTGGGCCCTGCTGGCGACCGGCACCGTGCTGTACGCCGCAGCAGGACCGAGACGGTAACGGACACGCCCCGCGCTGAGCGCTTCAGTTGGCGAAGCTCGCCAACTGAAGCGCTCAGTCACAACTGCCCGGTGGCGGAGCTGTGCACCGTCCGGACACGGCTCCTGGCGCTGCTGGAGCAGTACGCCGACGGCCCGCTGAGCATGGACTACCGGTTCATCCCGGACGAGACCACCGGGCGGGCGATCCGCCTGCTCGCGGCCCTCCTGGACGTGCGTCCCCGAGCCGTACGCCGCCACGCCCGCGGCTGCCGTTGGCGCAAGCTGCGCCGGGCGGTGGACTACCGGACGGAGGAGGAGTTCTGCCCCGCGCGGCTGGCCGAGCGGGCGGCGAAGCAGGCCCGTGTGGAAGCGGCGGATGCCCGGCGGCGAGCCACGCGTGCGAGCCACGGGGGCGAGTAGCTCACCCTCGGCGGGTGTGACCTGTTGGCTCTGGTGGGCGTGTTTTGGCCTCTCTCGCCGTGTTGTCCGGACCTTTGGTTGGACCTGTTGGGGTGGTGGGTGGGAGGCGGTCGCGAATCTGCGGTTTGTTGTCACTGGGGGATCAGCTGGTGTCACTGGCCCTTGTCGGCGGTGGCGTGTGGTGGCGGGGGAGTCGTGGGTGTCACCGAGGTGCGGATGTGTGGTGACATCAGCAGACGCCGCCCGGTGACATCATGATGCGGATCCCCATGCCAGCCGCCGACAGGCAGCGCCTCGGCCTGGATGTCGGGTGTCCGGTGTTCAATACCGGGGTGGTGGACCGGGCACGCATACGTGACAGCGGTTTCGATGTCGATCGCGTCCCGGCGCTCCTGGCGCGGCTGGAACGCCGGGACGACGCGGATGCGTGGCAGGAGCTGGGTTGGCGGCTCGTCCTCGAGGGCGACCTGGTCTTCCCGGCCGGCTTCGCCGCCCTGCCGCAGTTGGTGCGCTTCGCGCCGCGCAGCGCGCAGGCGCGCGCCTTGGTGGGGGTTGAGGCCCAACCCTGCAGCAGGTTGCGGGCCCGGTGTGGGTCGATGTCAGCATGCTCGTGCTGGTGATGGGCCCGTGACTCTCGTGAAGATCGTCGGTCAGCGGGCCAGTTCGCGGCTCGTCAGGACCAGCAGGGCCCGCACCAGCGCGGTCGCCCATCTCGGGTCGGTGCGGACCTTGCCGAGCACGCGCCAGTTCTTCAGGTGCGCGAAGCCGTGCTCGACCGGCGCGCGGACCGCGGCCGGCGCCTTGTTGGACAGCTTTCGACCCCATGTCAGGGAACGGTTGCGGGCGGCCTTGTAACCGGTGATCACCGCCGGGTCGGCATCGGGGCCGCTGTCGTCGAGGCCGACGAAGCCAAGGTCGGCGATCGCGCCGAGGCCGGCCGTGCGGAGATGGGCGGTGAGTCTTCGTGGCGGCAAGCGGTGATCTCCGAGATGCGTCCGGGGGCCCGGACTGCGGAGACCCACACCAGGCGGCCCTTGTCGTCGGTGAGCCACACCAAACTCAACTGTCGCCGGGGGCCCTCCAGTTACGCCGTGGCGGCGTGTTCCACCGGCACGGCTACAGGCGTGCGGTGAACTTTCCGTCAGGACGTTTGTGCAGCCAGCCGCGGTCCGCGAGCTTGACCAGCTTTGCGCGCAGCGGCTCCAGCTTGCCGCGCACCTCCACCTCCAGGCCCAGCTCCTCGCCCACCGCCCTCACCTGCACCGGACCGCCGGCGGCCCGCACGATCGACAAGATCCGGCGGTAGTCACCGGGCAGAGCGGTCTCGTCCAGGCTGTCGCCGCGGTGCGGTACCAGCAGCACCGCACGCCCCGCCACCTGTGCCTTCATCGGGCCGTCCGCCTCAACCCGATCCTGCTCGGCCAGCCGCAGCGGGATCCGCTCGGCGATCACCAACTCCTCCCGCTCCGCCTGGACTTCCTGGAGCTGCTTGCCCAGCTCCCGGCGAGCGCGTCCAGCTCGCCCCGGCGAGCCTTGATCCGTTCCAGCTCAGACATCCCGTACCCACCCCGCGACCCGGCAACGTATCCGCACGGTGACGGATCGTAGGTGGACCCCCACGGCAGGCGCAGCAGAATCCGAAAACCCCGCCGAACGGTCAGTCAGACGATCTCACCGTGGACACCGGCCGCCGACCAGCGTGGGCACGCTGAAACCCGCGCACACCAGGACCGCGACCCGCAACTTCACGATGCACACCGCTCGCTGCTCCTCGTCCCTGCCGGCGGGAAGCTGATCGAGCAGCGGACCGCGCTTTTGGACGCGCTCCACGGGTGCGCCGCTGATACCGTCGCCGGCTGACCGGACCCGTCGCCCGCTGTTGCTTCGCTCGCCTGCAGTGGCTGCCTCATGGAGGCGTCTGGCTGGCTCGGACAAGGTGTTGGGTGTCAGCCGCTCAAGCTCGGTCGGGCACCTTCGTGGAGCAGCCGCTCGAAGAGTTGGCGTTGGGCGTCGGTCAGGTGGGGGTCCGCGCAGTGCGCGGTGTGGTCATCCACGGTGATCTCGTACTCGAAGCCGTCGGGGACGACGGGCGGCGGCTTGGGGTGGCCGGCGGTGACGGCCTCCATCGCGAGGCCCACTCGGTGCGGACGTTGTCACCCTTGGGGAAGCGGTAGGAGTCGATCCGCGTGCCGTAGCGCTTGACCCACTCGGTGGTCACCAGGGGCGTCAGCCACTGCGGTGCCGCTGCCGCCAGCGTCTCCAGCGCCGCCCGCAGGGTCTCGCCGACGAACTCCATCCGGTTCAACGTCCGTACGGCAGCCAGGACATGGGTGGAGTCGGTGCGCTGTCGACCGCCCGAGCGCAGCAGCCCGCCTTCGGAGCATCGGGCCAGGACCAGGTCCAGGACCTTCTCCTCCATACCGTGTTCGATCAGTCGGGAGCGGAAATCGCCGAGTACCGAGAAGTCGAACCCCGGGTCGTCCAGCTCGAGTCCGAGGAGGAACTTCCAGTCCATTCTGGCGCGGACCTGGTCGGCGGCCTGCCGGTCGGTGAGCCCTTCGGCGTACTGCAGCACAGAGACCAGCGCCAGCGCACCCGGCGAGATCGCCGGGCGACCCCGCTTGGGAAACGCCGCCGCGAAGGACCCGTCCTCGAACAGCGGGCCCAGTGCCTCCCGGATCCGCACCGCCAACGTGCCCTTGGGGAACGAAGCCCGCACCACCCGCGCGGTCAGCTCCGGCACCCCACGGTCATCCCGCGACTCCAGCGACACCCAGCCCCCTTCCACAAACAGGCAAGACGATCATGTCAGCCTGCCAGTCACTCGGGTGGTGCTTTGCGATTTTCCCAACGAAGTCCTTTAGGGCGGGGAGGAAGTCAATCTCCATGGCACCCACCGTTCCCCGACACGGAGTGGCCCGCCCGACCTGCGGGCCGATTCGTCATCACGGCGCACAGGCGGCAGCTTCCACGGCCAGGGGAATGTGCCCGACACCGCCGAGCAGGGTGCAGGGGTCTGCTCCTACGGTGGTAGTAGGGGCCGCCACCGTAAGCGGCGGGGCCTTGATCCTCCAGTCCGCGCGATCTGCGGGAGGTGCCAGATGTCATCGGACACCACACTTCTGAGCCGGATAGACCACCTCGTGGTCCTCATGCTGGAAAACCGCTCCTTCGACAACATGCTCGGGTTCCTCTACACCGACCAGAAAAACCGCCCGTCCGGCCAGTCCTTCGAAGGCCTGACCGGCGCGGAGTCCAACCCGGACGGGAACGGCGGCAGAGTCACCGTCTTCCCGATCGACCACACCAAATCCGGCGCGTATTTCATGCCCGGCTCCGTCCCCGGGGAGGAATATCTCAGAGTCAACAACCAGCTGTTCGGTATGCAACAGGTGCCTGCCCCCGCCCCCGCCGCGACCAACGAAGGCTTCGTCACCGACTTCGCGGAGATGTTCCCGACCAGGAAAGGCAACTCCCCGGATGTCACCGCGAGCGACATCATGGGCTGCTTCCCCCCGGAAGCGCTGCCCGTGCTGTCCGGACTGGCCCGGGGCTACGCGGTGTGCGACCACTGGTACTGCTCGGTGCCGACTCAGACCTTGCCCAACCGGGGCTTCGCCCTCGCGGGGACCAGCCTGGGCCTGGTGAGCGACAAGGCATGCGAGAACCAGGCGAAGCTCGACAAGGTCATGTTCAAAACGGACAGCATCTTCGGCCGACTCGGCGACAAGGGCATTGGCTGGGTGATCTACGGCTACAACCTTCCGCCGTTGACCAAGGCCAACTTCCTCGACACCCAGCAGGCCGGTGATCAGCACTTCGGCCACTTCATCGACTTCAAGAACGCCGCTACCGAGGGCTCCCTGCCCGCGTTCGCCTTCCTGGAACCCGCCTGGAAGCACGACGGAAACAGCCAACACCCCAATGATGACGTCGCATTGGGCGAGCAACTCATCCTCGACGTGTACAACGCGCTGCGCACCGGGCCGGACTGGGCCAAGACCTTGCTGGTGATCACCTATGACGAGCACGGCGGCTGCTACGACCACGTGGCGCCGCCCGCCGGCGCGGCACCGCCCGATCGACAGGCCGGAGAGGAAGGCTTCGACTTCACCCGGTTCGGGGTGCGGGTACCCACAGTGCTGGTTTCCCCGCTCATCGCTCGCGGTACCGTCTTCAATGTCTCCGCTGACAGCGTGCCGCTGGATCACACCTCTGTGCTCAAGACGATCCAGCAGCGGTGGGGTGTGTCTCCGCTCACCGCCCGGGACGAAGCGGCCCCCTCCATCGGAGGGGTCCTGACCCTGGACGAACCTCGCGATGACAATCCGCTGGACGGTGTCATCGTCCCCGTCTCCAAGGGCGAAAACCCCGCCCGGGCCGTGACCTCCCACCTCGAGGAGGTCTACAACAACCTCGTCGCCGAGAACGTCCTCCCGAGCACCTGAGGGCTGTTCACCTCCGTGTCTCGAGGCATTCGTCCAAACGGAATGCATGGTTAAAAGACGACAGTCGGGCGTACCTCAAGAAAGCAACAGGTCGTCCGGACCATCACGCCCGGGGAGATGTGCTCACTCCCGTCCAGGTCCGGCAGCACCCGCCGGAGTACGCCCACGGGTGCCAAACTCAGTGCCATGTTGGCCGTCCGGGGTCCCCTAGGACTGTGTCCCTGATGGGCCCAGCCCAGGGGGCCATCCTGCCGCGGTCTACGCGACCCATTACTGGGAGAGGCTATGAATCCAGCCGTCATCGCCGCCTTGATTACAGTTGCCGCTGGGTTGTTGGTGGCCATGGTGAATGGTGCTCTGAACCCCGACGTCGATCTGCCGCGTACCCCGCAGGAAACTGCGCGAGCTGATCGGCGGCGGCTACTCGGCTGGCGGGCTGGACCTCGCGGTGCGGATCGCGCTGGACGGACCGGCTCAGGGACCGCCGCGAGGCCTTCGCCGACTTCGCCGCCCACACCGGCGAGGACGGCGGGAACGCGGCATCCTCGCCAACTCCCGCCTCCTGTCCGAGGGGGGCGTGTCCAGTGAACGGCTCTGTCCCGTAATCGGTTCTGTCGCACATCCGGTGGTAACGGAGCGTTCCGGCGTTCACCCTCGGTGACAGTCTGATGCAAACCGGCGCTCGGGCCTGGGCGTTCTCCGTTTGGCACATCGGACGCCTGGGGGCGGCGGTCCCACGCCTGGCCGACGTCGGATATTCAGGCCGGCATCCCGCCCGGAGGCCACTCGGGCCGTTGAACTGCAGAGTTCTCACTTTCAGCTCTGCCGCAGACAGTGTGACGCTCCGCTACCACCGGATGTGTGCCAGAGCCGAAGACCGCATAGACCCGACGAATGCGACGCACGCATTTTCCCTCGCCGAGAGCAGTATGGAATCGTCGGGGCGGCTTCGACGACTGGCATCGAGCCGCCGGGTGGACTGCGCAAGGAGGCGTGATGGCGTCGAACGAGTCTTCGGCCCCAGAGATTTCGGTGGAGGTCGAAGCGCGCACCGAGCTGCTGAGGGCGATCAGCGCGGAGACCCGCGCCCTGGACCGGTACAGCGGGCAGCACCACCGTGCTCTGGTGGAGCTGGCCCATGCGTACGCGCTGGTGACCGGCGGCATCGGGGCACGGGCCACCTCCAGCCCGGAGCAGCGGCTGTAGCCGGGCCCGGAGGCGATGCGGTGCCGCACGGCCCGGTACCCGGTTTCGGTGGTCCGGGGAGCGAGCAGCGGCTGCTGACCCGGGCGTTCGCGGGGCCGGCGGGCGGGCTGCTCCTGCTCGACGCGCGCGGACGGATCCTGGCCGCCGACCTGCGGGCCGAGGACCTGCCGGGCCGCCGAGCCACGGCGATGGCGGGAACGGGCGGGATCGTCTCGACACTGCTGACCTCCTTTGGGTTGTGACCTGCCGATTCCGTCCAACCACGGCAGGTTCAAGCCGTAAAGTCAGCGGGTGTCGGGTGCCACCGCACCTGCTGCGGTCGGACCGGAAACCATGAGCGAGGTAGGTATGACCACCACATTCGAGACGTGTGACGGCGTCGAGTCCACCATTGCCCTGCTGGAGCGCGAACTTCCCGCGCTCCAGGAGCAGCAGACGCGTCTGGAGAGCGAGTTGAGTGCTGTCACCGGACGTCTGGAGGCGGTGCGGGCCGCTTTGGACAGTCTGCGCTCGCTCGCGGCGGCGCCCGTGCTCCAGCCGGCGCCGGCCGCCCCGGCCGAGGCTGTCGAGGAGCCGCACCCCGTGCCGGCCGAGCAGCTCGCGGCCAAGGTGCCACGCGCCCGAACCCGTGGCGCGGCCAAGGCGCGTCCGGTCACCGGCAGGAAGCGAGCCGAGGCGGACAAGCCCACCCGGGCGAGGAGGACCGGCAAGGCGAAGCCGGCCCCGCAGGCCGCCGCAGCCCCGCGGGCACCCCGCGCGACGGACGCCATCGCGAACTTCCTGGCCACGGCGGGTGAACCGGTTCGGGCCCGCGACGTCGCCCTGGCCCTGGGACGCGAGGACACCCCGAACGCCCTCAACGCCGTGCGCACCGCACTGGAGCGACTCGTCAAGGCCTCCCGCGCACAGCGGGTCGGCCGTGGCCTGTACGCCGCCACCGAGCACTGAGTCCGACGTAGGAGTTTCCGCAACCGACCTGGCACGAGCTGCTCGCCACGCTGGTGTCGGAGCCGGCCGTGTCGTCAGCGAGGTCCGTCACCTTCAGGCCATGTCGATCGCCGCACAACTGCGCGACTCGGTGAGGCTGCCGGGGGGCGCACTGGTCAACGGCTTCGCGTGCGAAAGCCGCGCAGACGTTCGCGCCGCGCCCTCCTGCGGGCGCTTCGGGGAGGCCTCGGCGAGCGGCGGGGTGACGGGTGCCGGATTGGCCCGGGGGCGTAAGCCCACGGGCTGACGTCGCGCGCGAGGTTTCGCCGCCGGGCCGATGCCGGGAGGATGCCGCCACGGCACGGTGGTCCCATGGTTCACGCCAAGCGACTCACGACACGTCAGCAACACTCGAAGATCAAGCGGTTGGTCTCCGGGGTGGCTGCGATGTGCCTGGCCCCGGTCACCACGGGGCTGCTGCCGGCGGGCGCCTCCGCGGCGGACGCCGACGGTCCGACGGCGGGCGGCGACGGCTACAGCGCGAAGATCCGCCGAACCGAGTACGGCATCCCGCACATCCTGGCGCACGACTACGGCGGCCTCGGGTGCGGCTACGGCTACGGCTACGCCTTCGCCCAGGACAACCTGTGCGAACTCGCCGACCAGGTCGTGACGCTGCGCGGCGAGCGCTCGCCGGGGTGGTGGGTTCCGCCTCCGGGGCGCTGGTGAGCGTGCCCGCCCCGGCCCGGACCGCCCTGGCGAGTCCCGCGTCAGTGCAGGGCAGCGGCTGGTGAATTTCCTTCTTCGGCACTCAGCCGGCGCCGGCCGCGGGTGGGCGGGCCGGGGTGCGGGGTCTGGATCGCCGGGAAAACCGATTTCGTGTTGGCGAGGTTGTCGCTTAGGGTGATCTCACCGACGCGGGGTGGAGCAGCTCGGTAGCTCGCTGGGCTCATAACCCAGAGGTCGCAGGTTCAAATCCTGTCCCCGCTACCACGATGGCCGGGGCGGCGCACAGTGTGCGCCGCCCCGGCCATGTTTGTTGGGCCAGTTGGCGGTTGGTCAGGCTGCCGAGAGCAGTTGCTCGCCGTTGTCGGTGCTCTCCCCGACGGCGCGGTGGGCGTGCACTCCGCGTAGGCAGCGCCAGGTACCCGCCGAGACGCCCGCAGCTGCTGCTACGACCAGCAAGCGCAGGCGGCTGGCCGGCCGCAGGGCGGCGAGGAGTTCGCGTGGGAGTGTGGCGAGGACGAGCAGCACGGTGGTGGCGAGGGAGGCGGCGAACGCCCGCCCGCTCGGGGATGAGCCGGGTACGAGCGGCTCACGCGCCGCGCTCCTTCACCGGGCACAGCCTCGAATTCAGCACCCGGGCCTCCCACCACGGATCATCCGGAGCGGACACCAGAGCAGCTACCAGTTCCCGCTCCCTGCGTGGGCGGCGGGTTTCCGGGGCGGCATGCTGCCTCGCGTGATCGACACTCCCGGTATCGACGCCTCGGGCGGGACCTGGTCGTTCGCGATCGCGCGCGAGCCAGCCGAGTTCCCCGCGGTCGAGGTCGAGGGCGTGCCCGGCTGCTCCCGAACGACCCGTTCGACCAGCAGGCCGACGTTGGGACCGAAGGGGCCACCTATGGGTGGTAGAGGGCGTGGGCGCGTGTCATGTCGGTAGGCCCGTCCTTGCCGATGTGGAAGAAGTAGTTCACCTGCCATGCCTGCGTGCTGCGGGCCTGCCGGTTCGTCGTGGTCACCCACGGAGGGTAGACACGGAACCCTCGTTTCCCGCCGGTGCCGTTGCGGGAGACGATGTCGCGCTCGCACAGCACCTCGCGCGGGAACACGAACTGCCCGAAGCCGTTGTCGTCGCGGCTGCCGATGACGAAGAGATCCACCCCGTCGTCGGCGTCGAAAGGCCGGATCGGCCCCTCTTTGGACCGCTGCCACACGGTGACGAACTGGCCCACCTTCGTCGGGGTGGTTTTGGCCACGCGGAACCGGACCGAGCGGCCATCGACCGTGAACCCGCAAGCCGCGTACTCGGCGCCCTCCGGTTCGGCCACCGGCAGCGAACAGACGACACAGCTCGGGTCGTACACCAATGCCTTCGCCGCCAGCAGGTCACCGTGAAACCCCGCCCACGGCTGATTCGTCACCATCCCGTCATCCTGCCATCGCCACCGCCGATCAGCTCCAGCGGCTGCTGCGCCCCGGGGGCGGCGTCGAACGCCGTGATCCGGCAGGCGTTGCGCGATCTCGCGCTGCACGGCCTGGTCGCCTCCGACGGCAACACGAAGGACCGGCACAAGACGGGGCGGCTCGAGGGCGCGGCCGGGCAGGTGCTTGGGATGGTCCGCTCTGAGATGGGCGGAACAGCCCGGGGCGCCGGCCGTTCCGGTGCGCAGCACGCGATGGCGGTCAACGAGACGATCGCCGCGTTCGTCCTCGGCGGCACTGCGCCCGGGGCCGCGGGCGGTGTGGGCTCCGTGTGCTCCTGGTCGACCGAGACGGAGTTCCTGCTGCCGGGCGGGAAGCGCAAGGTGCGTTCGGACGGTGTGTGGCAGGCGGCGGAGATCGGCGTGCCGGTGTTGACGGTGGAGGTCGACCGCTCGACCATGGCCCCGGGCCGGGTGGCGGCGAAGTTCACCGCCTACCGCGAGCTGTTCCGCGTCAAGGTCCGCGACAACGACCCGGCCCGCTCCGGCGAGGAGAGCGCCGACCGCACGGTGCACTGGTGGCGCCGCGCCTATCCCGGGCGCACCCGCCACCACGGACCGGGCCGAAATCCGCACCGGCGCCGCCGTGCCCGCTCCGGCCGAGCCGACCGATCAGCGGGCGGAGGCCTTCGAGGCGCTGCGCCGTGCCGCGTGCACCGACCCGTACCCACCGCTCCACCGGCGACGCCCTGGACGCACTGCTGCGCTCCCACGCCGAGCGCGAGCGCACACCCCGGGTGCAGACCCTGACCCTGAGCCCGGCCACCGGCCGCACTGTGCCCACCGACCGGGGACTGGGCGCACCAGTCCGCTCCTACGCCCTCGGCGACGGCCTGGTCCACCTCACCTGGCCGACCGCCCCGAACGTCCAGGCCCTCGAACAGCGCGGCCGCCTGACTGGCTGGACCGAGGTCTACGACAACGACGGCTCCTGGATCGCCCTCATCAACAGCCCCCCGTTGCGGATGCCGCCGACAACCTCGCCCTGCTCTCCACCAACCCCAACGACGCCCTCACCCTGCTGCGCCTGGCCCTCGAACGGGACCTCGGCAGCGTCCCGCCCGGCTGGGTGCTTCCCCGCAGCGCTGGGTGATCCCAGTCACGGACAAACCGGGAGGACAAGATCCCTGGCCGGGGCGAATCGGGCGGGACAAGGTGCCTGGTCAAGGGGTGGGACAAGAGGGTGCGGTCAGACCGCGGACAAGGGTGCGGTGTGCAGGGCGCCAGCGGCGTCCGCGCGCTCGCCCGGGTGCCGGGCTGGCCATTGTGCCCGTTCCGGCTTCCTGCTGACGGAAGGCCGCCGATTACCACCACCTCGCCCCTGCGCCTGATCCGGTCGACGGCGACCAGGCCGCCGACCACCACCAGCCGGACGAAGCGGCGAAGGCCTCGCCGGCCCGGGAGAACCGGCCCGGCACTACCTCTGCAGTACCTCCACCGGCACGGACACCCCCGTGGGCCCGGGTGTCCGTACGGCGAGGCCGTTCGGGCGGGCGGCCGTACACACCGGGCGCCCTGCCCCGGCCATGGCCGGGGTGAATTGGGTGCCCCGCTTACCACTTGTGTCCCGGCACGCCAGCAGGGGGGTACCAAGCCCCGGGCATCTCAGCCTGCCATTGACAGGCCCGACCCTCATGGGTACGAGGTTAAACATCAAGCTGAGGGGTTCCCTGCGCTGCCGACGGGCTGGCGGCTGGCAGAGGTGCCGGCGACGGACCATGTCTTCGCGGTGCCCGCCTCGGAGCCGCTGCCGGCACCCGAGGCGCTGGCACAGATCACCGGGACAGTCACGCACTGGCCGGCGGACCTGGCGCTCTAGGATGCTTGTTCGGACGGGGGTCGGGCCCCCGCACGCCAGCAGGGGGTACCAGGTGAGGGGCAGACTGCGTCATCGACTCGCCGCGCTGGGGGTGGCGGCCGCCGCTGTCCTCGGCGCGGTCACCACAGGGCCAGCCACGGCCACGGCCGCCACCAGCACGGCGACCGCCGACCCGAACGCCACCCCGCAGGCCCAGGCCGTCCTGGACTGGCTCACCCGGTTGCCCGACCGGGGGCTGCGGCACAAGGTCGCCTCGGGCTTCTTCGCCGGGTACAGCGGTACCGACACCCCGCAGTCCGGCAAGGACTTCGCAACGCAGTACCAGCAGGTGACCGACCTGTACAACCGGACCGGCCAGTTCCCCACCGTGCTGGCGTGCGACTACGCCGGCGGCTGGACCTCAGACGCCAACCCCTCGCCCACCGAGGTCGGTTCGAGCTGCGACTCGGCGCTGATCGACCACTGGAACGCGGGCGGCCTGGTGTCGGTCAGCGTCCACCTCTACAACCCGGTCGCCGGCGCCGCGTGGCGCACCCCGCTACCGGCCGCCACCTTCCAGCAGCTCCAGGACCCGGGCACGGCCGTCGGCCAGGCCTGGCGGGCCGAGCTCGACAAGGTGGCCGCCGGGTTGCAGACGCTGAGCGACGCCGGGGTACCGGCGCTGTTCCGCCCGTTCCACGAGATGAACGGCAACTGGTTCTGGTGGGGCGGCCAGTCTCCGGCCGACTTCGTCACTCTCTGGCGCAGCACGTACGACTACCTGACCACTACCAAGGGCCTGCACAACCTGCTCTGGGTCTACGCCCCCGGCTGCGGCCAGACCGACCCGACGGCGTACTACGCCGGGCACGCGTACACCGACGTCGTCGGCCTGGACTGCTACAGCCCGACCCCCGGCACCATCACCGGCTACGACCGGATGACCTCGCTCGGCAAACCGTTCGCCTTCACCGAGATCGGACCGCCCTCGGGGATGAACGGCACGTTCGACTACGGCAGTTGGGTCGCGGCGCTGCACGAGCAGTTCCCGCGTACGTCCTACTTCCTGGCCTGGAACGGCGAGTGGAGCCCGGCGAACAACGTCAACGGCAGCCAACTGATGAACGACCCGTGGGTAGTCGACCGTGGCAGGGTCGACCTCGCGGCGCCGAAGGTCGAGGCGCCGTCGGTGGTCTACCAGGACTTCGAGAGCGGAACCCAGGGCTGGACCGGCTACCAGGTGCTGCACGGCCCGTGGCAGGTCACCGAGTGGGCCTCGCACGGCAGCGGCTCGCTCAAGGCGGACGTCGACCTGGCCGGCAAGCCCGCCTTCCTCAACCGGGTCGGCCCGCTCGACCTCAGCGGCGACACCACACTGAGCGTTACCGCCCGTACCGCACCCTGGGGCAACCAGGCCGGCGGCAGCACGGCCAAGCTGTACGTCCGGACCGGCGCGAGCGCCGACTCCTCGTCCTGGGCCTGGATCGACTGCGGCGCGACCGCCGCCAACGCCAAGGGGATCCGGCTCACCCTGGACCTGACCAAGGTCGCCGACCGGGCCCATGTTCGGGAGATCGGCGTCGAGTTCGACCCGGCGCCCGGTGCCAGCGGCCAGTCCGCCGTCTATCTCGACGACGTCCGGCTCAGCGGCCTGCTCGACGGCTTCGAGAGCAGCACCGAGGGCTGGACCGGTAGCGGCACGGCCCTGCTGGCCGGGCCCTGGTCGGTGCCCGGGGAAGGCGCGGGTGAGGGTCTCCGCTCGCTCAAGGCGGACGTCGACCTCGCGGGCGGCCCGGTCACCCTCAGCCGGCTCGCCCCCGCGGACCTGACCGGCGCCACCGCGCTGACCGTGGATGCCGGCACGGCTCCCTGGGGCGACCAGGGGGCCGGCACCACCGCCAGCCTCTTCGTGCGGACCGGTACCGCCGACGACCCGGCCACCTGGACCCGCTACGACAGCCCCGCCGCCACGGTCGGTCCCGACGGTCTGCCGTTGCTGCTCGACCTCACCCAGGTCGGGGACCTCGCCCACATCCGGGAGATCGGCGTCCGGTTCACCCCCGCCACGGGTGCGAGCGGCCGCTCCGCGGTCTACGTCGACAACCTGGTCCGCTGGAGCTGAACCCGCCAGGGCCTGTCTGACAATTCGCCTTGGATCAGCGCGCGGCCCCCTCAGCCTTCGGCCGGGAGGTGCCCCCCATGGCGCCCGGCTGGGCGTGCCGGCGAATCGGCTTCGTACTGGGCCCTACTTGGGCGTTTCGCCGGTGCGTCCGTGGGGGTCCCCCGGCCGAAGCCTGGGGGATGCGCCGCGCCGCCCGGCGGGAAGTGTCAGACAGGTCCTGGTGTCGGCCCGTCAAGATCTCTTGGCAAACGATCAAGATCAGTTGTCAGAGGATGGTGTCCTTGTTGACCTCTGACTGGAGACCTTGACGGTTTGCCATTCGATCTCGGCCACCAGCAGGTCGCCATGGAGAACTGGGACGAACTGACTGTCACCGAGCAGGTGCTGGTCCGCCGCGTTGTCACCGGCACCAGCCTGCGCGGCAGCGCGCAGCACATCACAGCCGTGCTGCGCTGGGCGGGCGCGCCCGAGGTGGGCGGCGCAACGCATCGCCCGCGGAAGAGCTGGAGCGCGTGCCGGAGCTGACGGCGGCGGCGCTCCGGCTGGTCGCGGACGGGTGGTTGACGGTGCGTCTGGCCCTGAGCACTTGCTTCGTCCAGGAGGACGGCCCGGCGGTCTGCGTGATCTTGGTGGCTAATTCCAACTGCTATGCAGCTATGGACAGTTGGAGTCTGGCGAGGTGGCTGTGGCTGACTCGGTCGAGGGGGTGGCCGTTCCACCAGGAGTGGAGGCGGATGAGGTTGAGGGCGGTGGCGCTGGTGGTGTGGTCGAGGTGGGTCTTGGGCAGGCCGCGGTAGCGGGCTCGGCGTAGTCCGGTCGTGTGGGTGGCCTGGCGGATGGTGCCCTCGACGCCGGCGCGGAGCGCGTAGTCGCGTTGCCAGGTTCCGGTCTGCTGTCGGTTGCGGGCGTCGCGGATGGCCTCGGTGAGTTCGCGGGGGTAGAGGCTGAGCTGGCGGCGGTTTTTGCGGGAGCTGGTGCATTGCTCCTTGAAGGGGCAGGGAATGCAGTCGAGGGCGGCGAAGGTGACGACGGTCTTGGGCACCCCGTTTTGGATGTTCGGTGTCCAGGTGGCGCTGGTCTTCCCGGCTGGGCAGACGGCCTGCTGATTGTCCCAGTCGATGGTGAAGTCGTCGGCGGCGAAGCCTTCTTGGGCTTTGGCTTGGCGGGAGGTGTCGAGCAGGACCGGAGTGATCAGGGCGATGCCGTAGGTCTTGGCCGATCCCACGATCAGTTCGGCACTCGGGTAGCCGGAGTCGAGGTAGTGCCGCGCGGGCAGGAGCCGACGGCGCTGGAGCGCCTGATGGATCGCTTCCAGGGCCTTGGAGTCCGGGAGGGTGGAGGCGGTGGTGGCCACGTTCGTGATGATGTTCGGCCGGGCGGGGCGGTCGCCGTCGGCCTGCGGGTGGCACGTCTCCGAGACGTGCAGCTTGTACCCGTTCCAGAACATGTCCTGTTTGGCCGACCAGCGGGCGTCGGTGTCGTAGGGGGAGGCCAGGCGTATCGGGCCGGGCGGCAGCCCGTCGCCTCCGTCCTCGGCGCGCTCGCGGCGCTTGACGCGGATGTGCCCGTTGCCGGCCGTGGTGCGGGTGTAGTTCTGCACCAGCACGATGCGCAGGCTCTGCACTGCGGGGAGCTCACGCAGCCATGCCGGGGAGCCGTGTGCGTACACCGCTTGCAGCAAGGTGTAGCCGTCCTTGGCGTAGTCGAGCGCGAGCGCGTCCTGCTTGGTCTTGGAGGTGGGAAGGCGCCAGGTGTCGATTCGGTCCGCGTAGCGGCGGCTCCAGTCCTCCACGACCAGCACCTGCTCGACCCAGTCGGGACAGGCGGCGGCCAGCGCGTTCAGGGCCGCGCGGACGCTTTCGCCGGCCAGCTCGAGCCGGTTCAGATCCCGCACCGCGGCCACGATGTGCGTGGAGTCGGTGCGCTGGCCGCCGCCCGCGTCCACCAGGCCCAGCTCGCGCAGACGCTCCAGCAGCAGGTCCAGCGCCCGCTCCTCCAGCTCGTGGGTGACGACGCGGGAGCGGAACTCCGACAGCACACTGTGGTCGAACCCCGGATCCTCCAAGCTCAGACCCAGGGCGTACTTCCACGCCAGGTTCTCCCGGACCTCGTCCGCCGCCTGCCGGTCGGTCAGGTTCGCAGCCTTCTGCAGGACAGTGACCAGCGCGAGCCGGCCCGGCGACCAGCCCGGCTTGCCCGCCCGGCCGAACGCGTCGGCGAAGGCCGCGTCCGGGAACAGCTCGCCGAGCCGGTCGCGGACCTGCACCGCCAGCGGCGCCTCCCGCTTGCCCTGGTACATCGCCCGGATCGCCGCCGCGATCTGCGGATCAGGCTGGGGCCAGGGCTGCGGTTGCACCGACACGACATGCTCCGATCCAAGACGAGGCCCGAGAGATCACCAGCACTCATGATCCACTGCACCGTGGCCACGCTGCACCCCTGGCCCAAGGAGCAAGTCCCAGACCGCTCCCCAGACCGCCCCAAAGCATCTCAACTAGGAGTCATAACAAGGAACTTGAAATTAGCCACCAAGATCGGGCAGCGTCGTCCCGCCGTCCGCCGGGCCGTCACCACCGCCGGGCTGCTCGCCGCGACGTCGCGGGACGCGGCGGCCGATTCCTCATCGCGGGGACGAATTGCAGGCTGTCGGCGCGGTCAGCACGAAGGCCGGCGGGCGGCACCCGCGCTCGCCGGCGATGTGGACCTTGCTGGTCTGCCCGCCTCTGGAGTGCCCGAGCAGGGCGGTCTTCAGGCGGAGTGAGGCGGATGAAGACGTGACGTCGCCGCCGCCGAAGAGGAGGCGGCCGAACGCGCTCGTCTCGCCGATATTCCGTTGGTGACGCTCCGTCGGATCGGTACGGTCGCGGGCATGGCAATCCCGATCGTGTTCGACATGGAGACCGGCGACCCCGACGACGTCTTCACCCTGTGTGCCCTCGCGACCCATCCGTGGGCACGCCTGGTGGCCGTGACGGTCATGCCCGGATCGGATGAGCAGGTCGGCATCGTCAAGCACCTCCTCGGGCGCCTCGGGGTGAGCGTGCCGGTCGGCGCGTACCGGCCCGGCGCCGACGTGAAGCCGGTGTCGGGCTTCCACCGCCGGTGGCTTGGCAACGTTCCGGCCCGCGAACCCGACGCCGAGGCCTGGCAGCTGCTGCGGGACGCCCTCGCCAGCAGGGACGCGACGCTGCTCACGGGGGCGCCGCTGAAGAATCCCGGCATGCTCCTGGAACGGAAACCGGACGTGCGCATCGCCCGCTGGGTCGCGCAGGGCGGCTTCGCCGGCGACTCCGTCGTCCCGCCCGAACACCGGCTCCCCAAGTTCGAGGGACGCGAGACCTGCCCGACGTTCAACTTCAACGGCGCTCCGGACGCCGCGTTGAAGCTGCTGGAATCGCCCCACGTCGGTGAGCGGGTGCTCGTCTCGAAGAACGTCTGCCACGGCGTCGTCTACGACGGCGCGATGCACGCCGCCCTGTCGGCGCGGCGGCTCACACCCGGGATGGCGCTCGTGCGGGAGGGCATGGGGGTCTACCTGGCCAAGCGCCGCGCCGGCAAGGCCTTCCACGACCCGCTCGCGGCGGCCGTGGCGCTCGACGAGTCCGTCTGCGCGTTCCGCGAGGTCGAGGTGTACCGCGAGCGCGGCGCCTGGGGTGCGCGTCCGGCGGCCGGCACCCGGACGCGGATCTCGGTCTCGGTCGACCACGCGCGATTCCTGGACGTCCTCACGGCTACCGGGTGACGGACCTCTGCGGTACGGCTACGAGATCTACGAGGCGACCGCACCGGCGGCGTTGTGTGTCGCGGCCGTCCTGGCCCGGCGCGCGCGGCAGCGCCCGAGGGCGGCGGGCATCGTCTACGCGCAGCTGCTGGGCTGGATGGACGGTGTCGCCCGCGACTTCGACACCGTGTGCCGCGAGGGCGGCCAGCAGTATGGATCCCGCGGTAGACCCGAGTGATTGACTCTGCCGCATGACTACAGAATCTGCTGGTGCGGACTGGTTGCCGCAGCTCGTGACGGCTACCGCATGGGGCGCCGAGCAGACACTCCAGATCGACTGGGCGTCCGTAGAGGAGCGGCTCGGATCCCCGTTGCCGGGTGACTACAAGCGTCTCGTCGAGCGATTCGGGAAGGGGACCTTCGACGACGGCTACATCGACCTGCACGTCCCTGAAGACCTTGCCGACTGGACCCAGTTCCACGCGGAGACTGGGGCTTTGCCGTGGGCCAGCAATGAGCAGGAGATGCTCTTCTGCTGGATCACCGACGGGGCTGACGCCGATGCCTGGCCGGTATGCGTGATGGGTGTCGGTGACGATGTCGGAGACCGGTTCGACTGCACTGCCACGGAGCTGATCGTCCGGGTGCTCACCGATTCACGGCACCCGTACACCATCCCCGCCGACTACACCTCGCACTGGTTCGTGCCCTGCGGAAGTCCTTACCGGCTTGCGCCACCCGGATTCTGAGCCCGAGGAAGCCGAGCTGGTCCGAGTCACTGACGCCTGCCAGGCCCGCTGACGGGGCCACGGTCAAACTTCGTTGAGAAGCGTCAAACTTTGCTGAGTCGGGACACGGGTTGTGGTGACCTCTGACACGAGATTTCGGCCGTTTGCCGGGCGATCTTGACGGCCAGCGGGTGTTAGTGGACAGCTCCACGGGCAGCGGGCTCGGTCTTCACGCCTCTACCGGCAGTCAAAAGCCAGCCGTGTACGCCTCACCGCTTCACGCGGCCCCGGAGGGCCAGGAGGGCGAGGCCGAGCAGCACCGGGCCGGTGAGGCGGAGGACGGCTTGTAGCAGCTTGCCCCATGCGGTGAGCTTCACCTCGTCGTCGGTGAGGGACAGGGTGGCGCGGAGTGCATACAGCAGGCTGGTCCAGTACGAGACCGGCTGCGGCGGGCTGGCGAAGCCGACCAGATGGAACACGAGCGCGAACACCGCGGTCACGGCGATGAGCCAGGCAAGCGCCGGCCAGGCGCGCAGCCCGTACCCGGACACCAGCCAATACGCCGTCAACACGCAGCGTTCGACCCGTCCCCTGCTGGTGCGGCCATCGGCCGGGCTACCGGCGGCAGGGCGCGCGTGTCGGCGCATTTCCATTTCGCCGTAGTAGAAGTCGGCGGCGCCGGGCTCGTCCTTGGCGTCCTCGCGCCCCTTGCGCAGGGCCCGGTACAGAGCGGCGATCTGGCCCGGGTTCAGATCCCCGGGCAGCGGCCGGTCGAGCCACTCCGGCCAGCGCGGGGTGACCCAGCGGAACGACCGGAAGACCCGATCGAGCGCAGAAGCGGCCCAGCGAGGTAACCGGGTGGCCCGGTGACGTGACCGGGCGGCCCGCCAGCTGCGTTCTTCGGCGATCACCTGCCGCCAATCCCAGCTCCGCGGTCCTCTGCCTTGCGGGGCCGACGTGGTCGTGAAGCCGACGTCGGCTTCCAGGCGCAGCTTGTCGAGGTTGTGCGCGCCGGTGAACAGGCAGTCGGTGGCGGTGATGTTGCTCAGCCCCAGGCCCGCGACGTTGGCGCGCCGCAAGGACAGCAGCTGCGGCCGCTCGGAGATCTCCCCTCCCAACAGGCGCTGCCAGGCGCCGGCGATGCGCGGTTCCTGGGCCAGCAGCCAGCCATGGTCACTGGCCGGCTGGGGGATGCCGGTGAGGATCGATGGTGCGGGGAAGTCGGCGTCGTCCAGTACGACACGGGCCCACCGCAATCGAAGCTGCACGCCACCGGGGAAGCGCGCACGACGGCAGGACAGCCCGATCGTGCTCACCTCGATCCGCACCGGCTGCATGAACTGCGCCTCGTCCAGCACCAGTCCTCGGTGAGCCAGCAGCGGCCCGAATTGCCGCGTCTGCTCGAACCTGGCCCGCTCGAACCTCCCGGGGCGGCGGAAGACCGCCCCGTCGAACCGGGCGTCGCTGGTGAATGTCGCCCCGTTGAATCCGGCGTCGCCGGTGAATGTCGCTCCGTCGAACCGGGCGTCGCTGGTGAACGTTGCGCCGTCGAACCGGGCGTCGCCCGGGAATGTTGCCCCGTTGAATCCGGCGTCGCCGGTGAATGTCGTCCCGCCGAACCAGGCTCCGCCGGTGAATGTCGTCCCGCTGAACCAGGCTCCGCTGGTGAATGTCGCTCCGTCGAATCCGGCGTCGCTGGTGAACGTCGCTCCGTCGAACCAGGCGTCGCCGCTGAATGTCGCCTCGCCGAACCAGGCTCCGCCGGTGAACGTCGTCCCGGAGAACCAGGCGTCGCCGGTGAACGTCGCCCCGCCGAACCTGGCACCGCCGAGGTGGGGCTGTCCTGTGGTGGGGTCCTGGAGGGCTAGGAGAAGTCCGGTCAGGAGGGCCTCGGTGAAGGGGGTGCCGCGATGGTCGATGTGGGCGCCGGGGGCCAGGCCGGCGAAGTAGGCGGGGCGGTCGGCGTCGGCGAGGTGGGCCAGGCAGGCGGTGTGGCCGGGGACGTGGATGCCCCGGCAGCCGACCGGGTCGGTAGTGGGGTCGGCGCCGTGCCCGCAGTGTGCCCAGTCAGGTGGCCGCGGCGAAGGGGCCGTGCTCATGGCCCGGGGACCGTCCGGTGCGTCATAGCGTCCATCGTCGGTCGGCCGGTATGACCGCGGCGGCGTGCGGGGACGGCCCGGCGCATTGGTTCACCCGCCCGGCGGACCGCCGAAGAGGGAAGGATAAGGGCCCGTTATCCTTTCCTCCCCGCGCAGCGAGATCCGGACCGAACCTGGGCGGTCAAACTCACCTGGCAAATAGTCAAGATCAACTGTCAGAGGACACGAACTGTCCCGTCTCGACGGAGTTTGATCAGTCTCGGCGATCCGCGCCTCAAGGTCGGCGTCAACCTCGACGGCCAGCTGCACTTCCCCGGCCCGGACGGCAAGACCGGGGTCTACCTGCCCACTGTCGCCCAGGACGGCCTGACCCGGCCCTTCCTGCTCATGGGCACCCAGAACCCCGACTCCGGCAGCTACCACCGGCAGCCCGGCTGGGACGCCCTGTGGCAGCACAGCACCGGCTGGCACGCCGACGTGACCCTCACCGGCTCCCGCCACCGCTCCTACACCGACGCCCAGTCCCTGCTGCCCCAGCTCGCCCGCCAGGGCGCGATCAGCGGGGAGGACCTGACCCGCGACGTCGGCGACATCCGCCCCGACCGCGCGGTCCTGGCCACCCGCTCCTACGTCGCGTCGTTCCTCGACCGCTGGCTGCGCGGCCACGACGACCACCTCCTGGACGGCCCGTCGCCGTGCTTCCCCGAGGTGGTCTACGAGCGGTAAGTCCGCCCGGACGGGCCGCGCCCGCTGGCCCGCCTGAGGGTCAGGCCGTGGGCCACGCGCGGGGGCGGAGGCGTCTATCCGCGGTCCGGGTTGGTGATCTGGGTGCGGGCGCGGGCGAGCATCTCGTTGGCCTCGGTGAGGGCGCTTGTTGCCGTTGCTGGCTGGTAGTCCTGGTCGAGGTCGGCCTGGAGGATCAGCATGAGGGCGCGGGCCGTGTCGCTGGCGGCGTTGATCAGCTGGTTCTGGCCCTCGGTGGCATCGCGGAGGTAGCGCAGCTGTCCGGCGAGTTGGGAGACCTGCCAGTACCAGATGGTGGGCAGGTTGGCGGTCATCGCGGGCAGTATGGTCGCGCGGCTGGCGGTGATTTCGTCCAGGTCCGCGCCGCTGTTCAGCAGCTGGATCTCGGCCAGTGTGGCCTCGCTGGCCAGGGCGCCGTAGGCGGCGGCCGCGAGGCTGGCCGTGCGCAGGGCGTGTTGGTCGGTCGCGGCTTCGTAGGTGTGGGCCGGGATGGCGGGGTCGGCGACGTGGAGGAGCCGCAGGATCCGGGCGAAGGTCTGTGCGTCGGGTGTGCTGTGGTCGGTCACGGGTGGCATTCCACAACGTCCGGGCGGTTGAGGTGTCTGTGGCGCGCGGAGGGCCATGCGTAGGCGTCCGAGCGGGTCAGGCGGTGCGTCGGAGGGTGAGGACGGCGTTGTGGCCACCGAACCCGTAGGAGTTGCTCGACGCCACGTCGCCGTCGGGCAGGGGTCGGGGCGTGCCGGTGACGATGTCGAGGGGGGTGTCGCCGTCGCGAGTGCGGCAGGGGGATGCCCGAAATTCCCCAGGGTCTGCTCGATTCCCCACTTGGTTGAGCGGTAAACGATGAGGTCGGGGCCGCGCCCCGGACCGCCCTGGCTCAGCCCAGCGCGTCCATCAGGGAGGTGACATAGGCATCCAGCCGCTCCTCCACAGCTCGTGTCGTCAGCTCGGTCCGTCCTGCCTCCCGCCACGGCTGCGCCACCCACTGCACTTCCTCCGAGAACGCCAGTGGCTCCCGCACCTGCCAGTACAGCCGCTCGTCCGCGGCCACGGCCAGCATCCCGCCGGCCTCCTGGTACGCCTCGGTGAAGCGCAGGCCCCACACCGGGCCGTGCAGCAGCGCGAGATTGGTGGAGCAGTGCGCCACGTCGAGGTCCGCCGGGCCCCAGGAGGCCGCCGCCCAGTCGACGACGCCGGTGATCCGGGCACCGGCGGCACCGGCCGGGTCCTCGGGCGGCAGGTCGAACAGCACGTTGGCGGGCTGGAAGTCCCGGTGCAGGAACCGCCCTTCGTAGCGCGGCGCGGGCTTGCGGATCACGTCGATCGCGGCGGCCCAGACCGCGGCGTCGGCGCCCTCGGGGGTCACGGCCGTGTCGGCGGTCGTCAGCGCCACGTACTCCCGGGGCCGGACGGCCGGCCGCACCGCGTGGACCGCCACGAGTTGACGGGCCAGCAGGGGCAGGCGCGTCTCCAGCCCCTCGTCGTCGAGGACCGTCCGGCCCGGCAGGTGGGTCATGAGGAGCGAGGGGTACTCGCAGTGCGCGGCGGTCGGATCGACGGCGACGAGTCCGGGAGCCGGCACGCCGGTGCCGGTGAGCGTGGTCAGGGCGTCGGCCTCTCTGTGCAGGAGGTCCTCGGCCGGCCCCTGCCGGGTCGGGTCGACGAAGGAGCGCAGCACCAGGTGCCGGGTGCCTCCGTCCCGCATGCCGATGGTCAGCCTCCGCACGTCGGCGGTGGCGCCGCCGTGCAGCGCCTCGGCTCCGACGATCCGCTCGCCGGCCTCCAGGTGCCGGCGCACCCAGGCCAGTGTCAACGGTCGGACAGTCGCCGCCTCATCATGATTGGTCACCGTGCCACCTCATCATCCGGACGGCGGCACGCGCGAACCCTTTACGGGCCTGTCCGCGAGTCAGCGTGCAAGTGGTGGGTGGGGGAGTTGGGCGAGCAGGTCTGTCCGTACCCATAGCGAGGGGTGGGGAATCTCAATGAGCCTCATCAACATTGCCCCACGTCGGTCCGGACCGCGCGGAACCAGCTACGTCCGGGTCGCCGCCGCGGGTGGCCGGCCCGCTGGCTCCGCAGCCGCACCGGACGATAAGTCACATGCCCGCGCCCGCTGTTGCGGTACGGTACGGCCATGGGCTGATCGTGGCCTTGCCGGGAGCGGCTTCGGCCGCTCGGGAAGGCATAACAGCGATGGAAAGGGGCGGCCCGCACTCGGGCCGCCCCTTCGCCGTTCCCGCCCCGACCAGGCGGGAGCTGGTGGCCGCGCTGGTGTCCGCTCCGGACGATCCGTGGTGGGCGCGGCAACTGCGGCCCGCCACTGACGCCGGCCCGCCACTCCAGCAGGACAGCGCGGACCCCGGTTTGGGGTCCGCGCTGTCGTCGCCCTCGTGGTGGGCCGGGTGCCGGTGTCCTCAGGTGCGGTGGTCGCAGTGCGGCCGCTCGTCGTGGTCACAGTGGTGCCAGTGACCCGGACGGGGGTCGATGGCGGTGGGGTCGGTGATGGTAGCGGTGCCGTTGCCGCCTCCGCTGACGCTGACGGTGGCGGTGTTGGTGACCGTGCCGGTGGCGGTGCGGGAGACGAGGACCCGCAGGGTGATGCGCGGGTAGGTGCCGCCGGGGTTGAGGACGTCGCTGCGGGTGCAGGTGACGGTGGGGGTGCCGCACAGGACGTGGGCCCGCTGGTGCTGCCGGTCCCTGACCGGTGTCTCTACTGCCGTACGGTGGCTGAGCAGCGGCTTGGCAAGCGGTCGCGTCACGGGCGTGATCGCGGTTCGTGAGTCTGCGACTGCTGTACTTGCTGATCGTTTCTGAATGAGCTGGGCTGCTGGCCTTGCGGTCGGGCGATCTTGGTCGGCAGGCTGCCCGATGTGCGTGCTGATCTTGTTCCGGATGACCTCTGGGCGCGGGTGGCTCCTGTATTGCCTCCTGCCCCCGAGCGCCGCTACCGCTACCCCGGGAGACTGCGTGTTCCTGACCGGGCGGCCCTCGCGGGGATTCTGTACGTGCTGCGAACCGGTGTCGCCTGGCGCGATGTCCCAGCGGAGACCTCGGGTTCCGGGGTGACAGCCTGGCGACGGCTGCGGGACTGGACCGAGGCCGGAGTCTGGCCGCGGCTCAACGCTGCTCTGCTGACCGCACTGCGCCGCACCGAGCTTCTGGACCTCGACGACTGCGCCGTGGACGGGTCCCACGTCCGGGCGCTCAAAGGGGGGATCACGTGGGCCCCTCCCCGGTTGACCGCGCCCGTCCCGGGTCGAAGCATCATCTGATCGTCGACCGTCACGGAACCCCGCTCGCTGTCGCCCTGACTGGTGGTAACCGTCACGACGTCACTCAACTCGTGCCGCTCCTGGACGCGATCCCTCCGATTCGTGGCCTGAGGGGGCGTTCCCGCCGCAAGCCCCGTCGGCTCTACGCGGATCGGGGCTACGACTTCGACAAGTACCGCCGCCTGCTGTGGAAGCGCGGCATCAAGCCGCGATCGCCCGACGCGGCGTCGCTCACGGCTCGGGCCTGGGCAAGGTGCTTGGGTGGTCGAGCGCGCTTTCGCCTGGCTGCACCAGTTCAAACGGCTCCGTATCCGCTACGAACGACGCGCGGACCTTCACCAGGGCCTGCTCGAAGTGGCTTGCAGTCTCATCTGTCTCCACCGCCTGCGCCGCGCGTTCTGAACGGTCCGTCAGCGCGCCGACCTGTCACAGCAAATTCGATTGCGGTCCCCGTCGCGCCGTGTGTAGGGTCCCGCCCGTGCTTACAACGCCCCGTGTTTCTTAGCTCGGACACCAGCCTCGACGCCACCCTTGTGTCCTAGAGCTGTTACGGAGCGTAACAACAGTGAATACCTTTCGTGGTTCCAGCTTGCTTCGGAACCGGGACTTCTCGCTGCTGCTGAGCAGCCAACTGATATCCGCCATCGGCGACCAGGCCCAGTTCATGGCCCTGCCGCTGGTCGTCCTGGCCCTCACCGGGTCAGCCACCCAGGCCGGGTTCGTCCTGGGCCTGGGCACCGTCTCCTTCCTCGCCTTCGGGCTCGTCGCGGGGGCGCTCGTCGACCGGTGGGACCGCAAGACCACCATGATCTGGTGCGAGGCCGGCCGGACCGTACTCACGGCCGGCGTCGTCGTCGCAGACTGGCTGGACCATCTCACGATGCCCCAGCTGTACGCGACGGCCGTCCTCGCCGGGATCCTAGGGACGCTCTTCCAGGTCGCCAACACCGCGGCGCTGCCGAACGTCGTCGATGCACAGCAACTGCCCACCGCCCTTGGCTACCAGCAGTCCGCCGGCAGCGCGGTGAGCATCCTCGGAGCCCCGCTCGCCGGTACGCTCTACGCCGTCGGGTGGGTCGTGCCGTTCGCCGTCAACGCGGTGTCCTTCGCCGTCTCCGCAGCGTCTCTCCGTATGATGCGCGCCCGCTTCCAGACGGAACGTCAGGAGATCCGAGCCAGGGCACGGATCACTAGGGAGATCCGCGAGGGGGTCGGCTGGCTGTGGCGTGAGCCAGCCGTCCGCTTCCTCGCCCTCGTGACGGCCGCTGACAAGGTCCGCTACGGCGCCGGTTATCTGCTGATCATCACCCTTGCCCAGCAGCTCGGCTCGTCGCCGCTGTGGATCGGGGTCATCTTCAGCGGAGCGGCCGTCGGTGCGATGGCAGGGGCGTTGGTGTCGAACCGGGCTACGCGTCGATTCCCGCTCGGTCACATCGCCGTGGTGATGCTGTGGCTAGAGGCGGTGATGTTCCCGTTGTACGCACTGGCTCCCAACCCACTGCTGCTGGCCGTAGTCGCAGCCGGCGAGTCCCTGGTGGCTCCTGTGTACGCGGTGGCGATGAACACCCACCAGCTGAGCATCACCCCCGATGAGCTGCGAGGCCGCGTGACAAGCGCCGTATCGACGCTCACCACGGGTGCACTGTCGATCGGCACGCTGGCAGGCGGTGCGTTGATCGGCGCGCTAGGGGCCAAGCCGCTGGTCTGGCTCTGCGGAGCGTGGCTACTCGCCCTCGCCCTGCTGACCACCGCGAATCGGGCCGTGCGGCACGCGCCGAGGGCGGGCACCATCTCGCAGACGGAGAGCGCCAACGCGCTCCAGAAGGCGAACCTGACCAGCTAGCCGGTGACTTCGCAGGTGGGGTTTTGGGTTTCCAGCCAGCGGGGTCGGGTTTCGTCGATGCTGAGGAGTTCGAGCAGGTGTGCTTGGACT
>NZ_JBHTTU010000028.1:0-8652 GCF_042794375.1 Kitasatospora sp. NPDC056531
TTGCCGGAGACGTGGCTGATGTCGTCGATGCCGGCGGAGGCCGAGGTCATGACGGCTTCGGTGCGCAGGGGGTTGATCTCGGAGACGGCGCCGACCATCGTGGTCTTGCCGACACCGAAGCCGCCCGCGATGACGATCTTCGCGGAGGTGGTGGCGCGGGTGGAGGCGGCCGCGTTAGAGCTTGCGAAGTCCACTGAGGACCCTTTCGAGCAGCGTGACATCGGGCGTTCCGCCCGACTCGCCCGCGGCGGCGGGCTGGTGGATGGCGACGAGACCGGCCTCGGCCAGGTCGGCCACGAGGATGCGGGCCACACCGAGCGGCACGCCGGCCAGTGCGGAGATCTCCGCGATGGACTTGACCTCACGGCAGAGGTTGACGATCCGGGCGTGCTCGGGCAGCAGCCCGCCGGTCCGCTCGGCCGAGCCCGTGGTCGAGATCAGGGCCTCGATCGCGAGCTGGTACCGCGGGCGGGTCCGGCCACCGGTCATCGCGTACGGGCGGACCAGCGGCTGCTGCTCGTAGCCGTCGGACTGCTGGCCGCCGTAGCCGCTGCCGTACCCGCTGCCGTACGGGCCGGCGGGTGTCGAGGGCGGGGTCATGGGTCCTCCTAGTGCTGCAGCCTTGGGCAGCCGGTTCCAGCTGGGGCGGTGCCAGCTGAGGCGGGATCAGCTGCCTGAGGGTAGCTGAGGGTGAGACACCGGGTCCGGTCGGGTCGGACCCGGTGCGGGTGGAACGGTGGGTGGATCCGCGCGGGTTCCGGTCAGTGCAGGAGACTGCCCTGGAGTTCCGCGCGAAGTGCGGGGGTGAGGACGGCGCCGGCTCGGTCGACGAGCAGGGCCATTTCGTAGCCGACGAGGCCGATGTCGGAGTCGGGGCTGGCCAGGACGGCGAGGGCGGAGCCGTCGCTGATGGCCATGAGGAACAGGAAGCCGCGCTCCATCTCGACGACGGTCTGGTTGACCTCGCCGCCTTCGAAGATCCGGCTGGCGCCGGAGGTGAGGGAGGTGAGGCCGGAGGCGACGGCGGCGAGCTGGTCGGCGCGGTCGCGCGGGAAGCCTTCCGACATGCACAGCAGGAGGCCGTCCGCGGAGACCACCACGGTGTGGGACACCCCGGGGGTGTTGTCCACGAAATTGGTGATCAGCCAGTTCAGGTTCTGTGCGGCCTGGCTCATCTGGTTCAACTCAACGCTCCTGGTGATCTGCGCCGTTGCCGTCGCTCCGGCCACCGAAACTATCGAATCCGGGCTGCTGGGCACCATGCTGGAAGCCCGCCTGGTTGGCGGCCTGCTCGGCCCCGGCCCGGCGGCCCTGCTGGATGCCGCGGCGCAGGTTGGTCAGGCGGCCGCGGACCTCCTCGGGGGCCCGGGAGACCTGCGGACCGGTCAGCGGCGAGGCCTCGGCGGTGCCGGAGACCAGGTTGGCCTGCGGGGTCCGGCGGGGGAGGCCGGACATCGTGACACCGCTGGTCGAGGGCTCGCGGACCTGCTCGGCCCGGCGCCAGCGCTCGTCGTTCGCGGACGGGCGCCAGGGCGCTTCGCCGACGCCCGGCTGCTGGGGCTGGGGCTGCGGCTGCTGCTGCTGGGCCTGCGCCTGCTGGGGCTGGGCCTGCTGCGGCTGCGGCTGCTGCTGCGGGGCCTGGGCCCGCGGGGCCCGGGCCTGCTGCGGTGCCTGCGACTGGAGGTCCGGCGCGGAGGTGCCGGGCCGACGCGGCTGGTACGGGCGCGAACGGGCCTGCTGCGGTGCCTGCGGCTGGGCCTCGCCCTGCTGCGGGGGCCAGGGCTGCTCGCCGGTCGCCTCGGACGGGCCGGTCGGCAGGGCCATCGGCTCCTGCCGCTGACGCTGCTGCTGCGGAGCCGGGGCCTGCTCCGGACGCGGCTGGGACTGCGGCTGGGCCGGGTTCGGCACGTTCGGCAGCACCGGCTCCACCAGGCCGAGGCCCAGCGGGTCGCGCGGGTCGATCTGGCTGGCCTCGAAGCGCGGCCGGGCGAACTGCTGGGTGCTCTCCACCGGCGACGGCTCGGCCGACGGCAGCGGCTGGGCCGGCTGCTGCGGGGGCAGCTGCGGCTGGCGGTCGCGGCGCGGCGCGTCCGGGCCGGGGCGCTGCGGACGGCGCTGGCCCTGCGGACCCTGCGGACCCTGCTGGCCGGGGGCACCGGGGCCCTGGGGGCCCTGACGGCCCGGGGCCCGCTGCGGCAGGCCGTCCTGCGGACGGTTGCCCGGACGGGCGCCCTGCTGCGGCACACCGGGACCGCCCGGGCGGCCGTGCTGGGGCTGCTCGGCGGTCCGCGGCGCCGGAGCGCCGTCGAGTTCGCCGCCGGTGTTCGGACGTTCCTGGCCGGGGCGGCCCTGGCCGCGGCGGGGCAGACCGTTCAGGCCGTTCTTCGGCGGGCCCTGACGGCCCGGGGCCCGCTGCGGCAGACCGCCCTGCGGCGACTGCTGCGGCTGGCCCTGACCCTGCTGGCCCTGGGGCGGCTGGCCCTGACCCTGCTGACCCTGGGGCTGCCGACCGGGGGCCTGCTGGCCCTGGCCCTGCTGAGCGGGGACCGGGTTGTCGCGCAGCGACCGGCCGACCTGGCGGGTCGGCAGCCCGCCGGCGCGGCCACCGGGCGCACCCGGGCCGGTCGCCGCACCCGGAGCGGTCGGAGCGGTCGGCGCGGCCGGAGCCGCCGGGCCGCCCTGGCCGAGCTGCGGACGGCCGCCCTGCGGGGCGGCGCCCGTCGGGCCCTGGCCGAGCGCGGCCGGGCCGCCCTGGCGGCCGGGCTGGACCTGGCGCTGCTGGCGCGGCGTCGGGGCGACCCCGCGCTGCTGCTTGCCCTGGCCGGGGCCGGGACGGCCGGGGCCGCGGCGCTCGGCGGAGTTGGTGACGTCGACCGGGAGCATGACCAGCGCGGTGGTGCCGCCGGAGTCGCTCGGGCGCAGCTGGATCCGGATGCCGTGTCGCAGGGACAGGCGGCCGACCACGAAGAGGCCCATGCGGCGGGAGACGGAGACGTCCACCGTCGGCGGGTTGGCGAGGCGCTCGTTGATGTCGGCGAGGTCGTCCGGGCTCAGGCCGATGCCGGTGTCGTGGATCTCGACCAGCACCCGGCCGTCCGGCAGCGCGTGGCCGGTGACCCGGACGCGGGTCTGCGGGCTGGAGAACGAGGTGGCGTTCTCGAGCAGCTCGGCGAGCAGGTGGACGAGGTCGTTGACGACGCGGCCGGCGACCTCGGCCGACGGGACGGCGGCGAGCTCGATGCGCTCGTACTGCTCCACCTCGGAGGCGGCGGCGCGGAGCACGTCGACGAGCGGGACGGGCCTGGTCCAGCGGCGGCCCGGGTCCTCACCGGCGAGGACGAGGAGGTTTTCACCGTTGCGGCGCATGCGGGTCGCGAGGTGGTCCAGCTTGAACAGGTTGGCCAGCTGGTCCGGGTCGGCCTCGCGGCTCTCCAGCTCGGAGATCAGCGACAGCTGGCGCTGGATGAGGCCCTGACTGCGGCGCGAGAGGTTGGTGAACATCGCGTTGATGTTGCCTCGCAGGAGGGCCTGCTCGGCGGCGAGGCGGACGGCCTCGCTGTGCACCATGTCGAAGGCGTGCGCCACGTGGCCGATCTCGTCGGTCGAGTCGACGGCGACCGGCTCGACCGTGGTGTCGACGTCGTGCGGGTCGCTCTCGGAGAGGGTCTTGACCAGCTCGGGCAGACGGCGCTCGGCGACGTCCTCGGCCGCGGCCTGCAGGCGGGTCAGCGAGCGCACCATCGAGCGGGCGATCAGACCGGCGCCACCGAGGGCGACGAGCAGGGTCAGGGCGACGGCGGCACCGATGATCAGGGCCTCGGTGTCGGCCTGGGACTGCAGGTCCTGGGCCTTTCCGTCGAGGTCCTCGATCAGCTTGGACTCGATCCGGCGCTCGGCGGTGATCTTGGCGCTGGCCTTCTCGTACCAGTCCTTGTACGAGACCGGCTCGGTCTGGTGGATACCGCTGGGCTGGAGGATCGAGCGCGAGTAGCGGTCGGCCTCGGCGACCACGTTGTTGTAGCTCAGCTGTCCGCGCAGGTTGTCCAGGTCGTGCGCGGTGTAGATGTTGTTGAAACTCGTCAGCGAGTTGTCGTACGAGGTGCGCAGGCGGATGCCGAAGGACTCGTCACTGGGGCTGAGGTCGGGCCCCTTGGGGTTGGCGAGACCGGCGCTGATCAGCGCGCGTTGCTGCGAGGTGGCGTCCTTGGCCAGCGAGAACTGCTGCAGGGCGCGGGTGGCGACCAGCAGGTCCGTGTTGTTCGAGGCGAGCGCGATGTCCTGGGTGATGGACAGCAGGTCGCGGATGATCACGTCGTAGGCGGTGATCGTCGCCTGGATGTTCTGGTTGTTCTGGTACGGCGTGTTCCGGGCGTCCGCGATCGAGTTCAGGTCCTTGCGGATCTGGAACAGCAGGGCCTTGCCGCCGGAGAGCTCGAGGTTCTCGAACTTGTCGGAGGAGGCGGTGAAGGTGCGGCTGAGGTCGTCGGTGGACTTGCGGGACGCGACGATGTCGTCGTCGAGCGGGTCGTTCGGACGGTTGGTGATGTAGCCGGCGCTGAGGTCGCGCTCGGTCTGCAGGGCGTCCGCGAGGTTGGTCGCCTTCTTGGCCAGGTCGGACAGGTTGGCCATCTGGGCGAGTTGCTGCGAGTTCTCCAGCGAGGTCTGGATCCGCAGGCCGCCGAGGACCAGCGAGACCAGGACGGGGAGCGCGAGCAGGGCGATCAGGCGGGTGCGGATGCGCCAGTTGCGCATCGCGAGCCGGCTCAGACCGGTGGCGCGTCGCCTGGTCAGGGTGGTCCGGAGCTTGTCCCGGGTGGACTTGTGGTCCTGGCCGTCCTCCTCCGGACGGCCGGGGGACTCTGGCGTCATCGGGTCGGCCGGGCCGCCGGGGGCCGCCGCCTGTTGAGGGGCTGCCACAGGCTCGCGCGACTCCGGGTTGCCCGCGGCGCCGCTACCCCTTTTGAAACGTCCCTGCACTGGCGTCGCAACCTCTGGACCGGGCGTCCCGCCGCGTCGCCACGGCCTGGACGGTGTCGAGTTTCCATCCGCACCCCGGCCGGTCCGGGAGAGCGGGTCGCCGGGGTGGAGTACTCCCTACCCACGGTCCGTGGCATTCCAGCACAGCCGGGGAATCCCAACAAGGGCCGCTGGAACCAGGTGCCCGGTACTACCGACCGCATGCGTCGTTTCACTGACTGTGCGGTAACCGGACCGGAATACCGCCTTTTTCGGACACTCGCCGGATACATGCCAACCAGGCCGTAGATCGAAAAGAGTCGCAGACCTGCCGGAATGCCCGTTATGGATGGATTGTCGGGAAAATCTGATGCGGCGATATGTCGGATATCTGCGATTTGCATATTGATTTGTGAGCAAAATCACAGACTAATGTGTAGCTTTGGTCACGGTCTCTGTGGAATGAGATCTCGTAACCTGGCTGTCTCCGGAGCACGGCCCCGATCAGCCTGCCCAGATCCCCTCCGAATCAATCGGAACCACTCAGGCCGGTGCCGGTCCCCCGCGGATCCGCCCGGCCACGACCACGAGGTGCTCTCGATGTCCCTGGCGAAGAAGGCCACCAAGTCCACGCTGTCCTGCCGCTCCACGGCGAACCCGCGCCGGACCACGCTGGCCTCGGTCGAGGACTTCAGCAAGATCCCGGGCGCCCGCAAGCCCGAGGACGTCGTCACGTACGGCACCGAGCTGCCGGCCAGCACGGCCAACCCGCGCCGCACCCAGCTGATGGTCGCCCCCGTGGTCGTCGTCCAGGACTGACCCGGCAGGCGCTCCACCGAGGGCGCCGTGGACCCCGCACCCGCGTGGTTCACGGCGCCCTCGGTGATTCGCCCGCTCGCCTCCGGGGCGCTCCGGCCCGGTGCCGACGGTCGGCGCTCCGGCGCTCGTGCCTCGCTGGTCGCTTCTCCCTTTCGGTACCGGCGCGCCCCTTCGGCTCGGGGCGGGGATTCGCCCGCTCGCCTCCGGGCGCTTCTGGCCCGACGGCTCGGGGCACAACCCGCCCCAACCACGCTGAACAGGGGCAAAGCGGTCCGGAGGGGCCCCACGCGATAGCCTGGACGACGATTGACGGGGCCGCGCCCACGGAGGGCGAGGCGCCCAGCAGCGCCCGGGGGCGCCCCGGGCGGCCGACGAAGCGAGGGGTAGCCCAGCCGTGCGCATTGCCAGGTTTTCCGTCCGGGAAGGGAGCCCTGCCGCCGGCAGCGTCTCCTTCGGCGTGGTGGAGGGGGACCCTTCCCAGCCCGACTCGCTGGTCGTCCACGCGCTGGCCGGCCACCCGTTCGGCCAACCCCAGCCCACCGGCGAGAGCTACCGCTTCCAGGACGTCCGGCTGCTCAGCCCGATGCTCCCCAACAAGATCGTGGCGGTCGGCCGCAACTACGCGGCGCACGCGGCGGAGCTGGGCAACGAAGTCCCGGAGGCCCCGCTCACCTTCTTCAAGCCCTCCACCTCGGTGATCGGCCCGACCGAGAGCATCGCGTACCCGCCGTTCTCCTCGGACGTCCACCACGAGGCCGAACTCGCCGTGGTGATCGGCCGGATGTGCCGCGAGGTGCCGCTGGACCGGGTGCCCGAGGTGATCCTCGGCTACACCTGCGCCAACGACGTCACCGCCCGGGACGTCCAGCAGCGCGAGGGCCAGTGGGCGCGGGCCAAGGGCTTCGACACGGCCTGCCCGCTGGGCCCGTGGATCGAGACCGACCTCGACCCGGGTGACCTCGCGATCACCTGCACGGTCAACGGCGAGCTGCGCCAGACCGGCCGCACCTCCCTGATGGTCCGCTCGGTCGCCGAGCTGATCGTCCACATCTCCGAGGCCATGACGCTGCTGCCCGGCGACGTCATCCTCACCGGCACGCCCGCAGGGGTGGGCCCCCTCAACGTCGGCGACGAGGTCGCCGTCTCCATCGAAGGCATCGGCACTCTCACCAACAAGGTGATCAAGCGTGGCTAACACTGACCCGGCCGTCCGGGTTCGCTTCTGTCCCTCCCCGACCGGCAACCCCCACGTGGGCATGGTCCGCACTGCCCTCTTCAACTGGGCCTACGCCCGCCACACCGGCGGCACCATGGTCTTCCGGATCGAGGACACCGACTCCGCCCGCGACTCCGAGGAGTCGTACGACCAGCTGCTCGAGGCCATGCGCTGGCTCGGCCTCGACTGGGACGAGGGCCCGGAGGTCGGCGGCCCGCACGCGCCGTACCGCCAGTCGCAGCGGATGGACATCTACGCCGATGTCGCCCGCCGCCTGCACGAGGCCGGCCACGCCTACTACTGCTACTGCAGCACCGAGGAGCTGGACGCCCGCCGCGAGGCGGCCCGCGCGGCCGGCAAGCCCTCCGGCTACGACGGCCACTGCCGGAACCTGACGGACGACCAGGTCGCCGTCTACAAGCTGGAGAACCGCGAGCCGATCCTGCGCTTCCGGATGCCCGACGAGACCATCAGCTTCGACGACCTGGTCCGCGGCACGCTCACCTTCGAGCCGGAGAACGTGCCGGACTACGGCATCGTCCGGGCCAACGGCGCCCCGCTGTACACCCTGGTCAACCCGGTGGACGACGCCCTGATGGGCATCACCCACGTGCTGCGCGGCGAGGACCTGCTCTCCTCCACCCCGCGGCAGATCGCGCTGTACGCCGCGCTCGCCGAGATCGGCGTCGGCGCCGGCCTCACCCCGCGCTTCGGCCACCTGCCGTACGTGATGGGCGAGGGCAACAAGAAGCTCTCCAAGCGCGACCCGCAGTCCTCGCTCAACATGTACCGCGAGCGCGGCTTCATCCGCGAGGGCCTGCTCAACTACCTGTCCCTGCTGGGCTGGTCGCTGGCCGAGGACCGCGACCTGTTCGACATGGACGAGATGGTCGCCGCCTTCGACGTCGCCAAGGTGAACGCCAACCCGGCGCGCTTCGACCTGAAGAAGTGCGAGGCGATCAACGCCGAGCACGTCCGCCGGCTGGCCCCGGAGGACTTCGTTCGGCGCCTGGTGCCGTTCCTGCAGGCCCCCGGCCTGCTGCCGGCCGAGCCGACCGCCGAGCAGCTGGACCTGCTCGCCAAGGTCGCGCCGCTCACCCAGGAGCGGATGGTCGTGCTGAGCGAGATCGTCAACATGGCCGGCTTCCTGTTCGTCGACCCGGCCGACTTCACCGTCGACCCGGACGACGCCGCCAAGGTGCTCAACGCGGATGCCCGCCCGGTGCTGGAGGCCAGCGTCAAGGCGCTGGAGGAGCTCGCGGACTTCACCCCGGAACCGGTTCAGGCCGCGCTGCGCGAGGCGCTGGTGGAGGGCCTGGGCATCAAGCCCAAGTTCGCCTTCACGCCGCTGCGGGTGGCCGTCACCGGCCGCCGGGTCTCCCCGCCGCTGTTCGAGTCGATGGAGCTGCTCGGCCGCCCCGAGACGCTGCGCCGGCTGCGCTCCGCCCTGGACGCCCTGCCCGCCGCCTAGGGCCTGTCCGGCGGATCCCCGCCGGACAGGCCCGGACGGGCCGCTGAGCAGGCCGCGGGGGGGGGGTTTTGTTCGGCGCGCTGCGCGCCCCCAAACCCCCCCACAGGCCCCCCCCCCCCCCCCCCCCTCTTTTCTCTTTTCGCCCTGGTCCTCCCCCGATCACACTTTTTTTTTTCCCCCCCCCAAAGAA
>NZ_JBHTTU010000028.1:8662-9033 GCF_042794375.1 Kitasatospora sp. NPDC056531
GAGAGCGGGGAGGCGAGCGGGGAGAAAAAAAGGCACCTCCCTCCTTCACCCTCCCCCCTCACCGCACCCGGAGGTCACCGGACGGCCTCCCCGTCGCTGCCTGCGGTTATCGATTTTGGAGCCGGGGCCGACGTCGGGTAATGTTCTTTCTGCGCCGCCCGGGAGGGAACGGACGAGGGAGCGAAAGCCCCTCGGAAGGGACCGACTGAGAGGCGCAACGCCTGAGAAGGACCCGCAGGGGTTCAACTCTGGTGGGGTATGGTGTAATTGGCAGCACGACTGATTCTGGTTCAGTTAGTCTAGGTTCGAGTCCTGGTACCCCAGCGCTGTACGATCGGTGACGATCGCACCGCAGGACAAATGAAGATCAA
>NZ_JBHTTU010000028.1:9132-28030 GCF_042794375.1 Kitasatospora sp. NPDC056531
AGCCCCCGTTGTGTAGCGGCCTAGCACGCTGCCCTCTCACGGCAGTAGCGCCGGTTCGAATCCGGTCGGGGGTACTGATCCCGCAAGGGATCGCCTGGAAAGCCCCCGTTGTGTAGCGGCCTAGCACGCTGCCCTCTCACGGCAGTAGCGCCGGTTCGAATCCGGTCGGGGGTACTGATCCCGCAAGGGATCGCCAGGAGCCCCCGTTGTGTAGCGGCCTAGCACGCTGCCCTCTCACGGCAGTAGCGCCGGTTCGAATCCGGTCGGGGGTACTTCAGAGCAGGAAGCCGATGGGCTCGCCCATCGGCCCTTGCTTTGTGTTGGGGTATGGTGTAATTGGCAGCACGAGTGATTCTGGTTCATTTAGTCTAGGTTCGAGTCCTGGTACCCCAGCCAGAAATTAGAAAGGCCCCGTTTCCGGGGTCTTTTTGTTTTGCATCGGGAAATGCTTTTGAAGGGCCCCGCTCGGAGTCGAGCGGGGCCCTTTCGTTTTCGGTGGGGGAGGGGTGGGTGGGGGAGTCGGCCGGGTCAGCTCCGGCGCAGCGCCTCGGTGAGCCGGTTCGCGGCCTCGATGATGGCCTGGGCGTGCAGGCGGCCCGGGTGGCGGGTCAGCCGCTCGATCGGGCCGGAGACGGAGACGGCGGCCACCACGCGGTTGGAGGGGCCGCGGACGGGCGCGGAGACGGACGCGACGCCCGGCTCCCGCTCGCCGATCGACTGGGCCCAGCCGCGGCGCCGGACGCCGCTCAGCGCGGTGGCGGTGAAGCGGGCGCCCTGGAGGCCGCGGTGGAGCCGCTCGGGCTCCTCCCAGGCCAGCAGGACCTGGGCGGCCGAGCCGGCCTTCATCGGCAGGGTGCTGCCGACCGGGACGGTGTCCCGCAGGCCGGAGAGCCGCTCGGCGGCGGCTACGCAGATCCGCATCTCGCCCTGGCGCCGGTAGAGCTGTGCGCTCTCGCCGGTGACGTCGCGCAGGTGGGTCAGGACCGGGCCCGCGGTGGCGAGCAGCCGGTCCTCGCCCGCCGCGGCGGAGAGTTCGGACAGCCGGGGGCCGAGGATGAAGCGCCCCTGCATGTCTCTGGTGACCAGACGGTGGTGTTCGAGTGCGACGGCGAGTCTGTGGGCCGTGGGGCGCGCCAGACCGGTGGCGGCGACCAGCCCCGCCAACGTGGCGGGGCCCGACTCCAGTGCGCTCAGCACCAGAGCGGCCTTGTCGAGAACGCCGACGCCGCTAGTGTTGTCCATGCGCTAAGACTGCAGTCTCATTCCGCGAGACGCAAGTTCAATCTTCCGGGAAAAGCGCCACTCTGGATGCAGCAGCCCGGGAGACATCCAGGATGGGACCTCGCCAGAGTGTCCGCATCGTGGACAGCGATCCGGCGTGCAGGTTGCGCGAACGCGCCCCCAGTGGGCGGCGGAAGCGTTTACCCGACGACACGAAAAGGCCGGCAACGCGGCCGGCTGGAGGGAATCCGATGGGACGGACACTCGCAGAGAAGGTCTGGGACGACCACGTCGTGCGGCGCGCGGAGGGTGAGCCCGACCTCCTGTTCATCGACCTGCACCTGCTCCACGAGGTGACCAGCCCGCAGGCCTTCGACGGGCTGCGCCTGGCCGGCCGCAAGGTCCGCCGTACCGATCTGACGATCGCCACCGAGGACCACAACACCCCGACCCTGGACATCGACAAGCCGATCGCCGACCCGGTCTCCCGCGTGCAGCTGGAGACCCTGCGCCGGAACGCGGCCGAGTTCGGCGTCCGGATCCACTCGCTCGGCGACGTCGAGCAGGGCGTGGTGCACGTGGTCGGCCCGCAGCTCGGCCTGACCCAGCCCGGCACCACCGTGGTCTGCGGCGACTCCCACACCTCGACCCACGGCGCCTTCGGCGCGCTGGCGTTCGGCATCGGCACCAGCCAGGTCGAGCACGTGCTGGCCACCCAGACCCTGCCGCTGGCGCCGTTCAAGACCATGGCGATCACCGTCGAGGGCGAACTGCCCGAGGGCGTCACGGCCAAGGACCTGATCCTGGCCGTCATCGCGAAGATCGGCACCGGCGGCGGCCAGGGCTACGTCCTGGAGTACCGCGGTTCGGCGATCCGGAGCCTGTCCATGGAGGCCCGGATGACCGTCTGCAACATGTCCATCGAGGCCGGCGCCCGGGCCGGCATGATCGCCCCGGACGAGACCACCTTCGCCTACCTCGAGGGCCGCCCGCACGCCCCGCAGGGCGAGGACTGGGACGCCGCCGTCGCGTACTGGAAGACCCTGGCCACCGACGAGGACGCGGTCTTCGACCACGAGATCTTCATCGACGCGAGCGAGCTGACCCCGTTCGTCACCTGGGGCACCAACCCCGGCCAGGGCGCCCCGCTGGGTTCCAGCGTCCCGAACCCCGCGGACTTCGCCGACCCGCAGGAGCGCCTGGCGGCCGAGAACGCCCTGGCGTACATGGGCCTTGAGGCCGGCACCCCGCTGCGCGAGGTCACGGTCGACGCCGTCTTCGTCGGCTCCTGCACCAACGGCCGGATCGAGGACCTGCGGGCGGCCGCCGCCGTGCTGGAGGGCCGCAAGGTCGCCGACGGCGTACGGATGCTGGTCGTCCCGGGGTCGGTCCGGGTCGCCCTGCAGGCCGTCGAGGAGGGCCTGGACAAGGTGTTCACCGCCGCCGGCGCCGAATGGCGGCACGCCGGCTGCTCGATGTGCCTGGGCATGAACCCCGACCAGCTCGCCCCCGGGGAACGCTGCGCCTCCACCTCGAACCGCAACTTCGAGGGCCGGCAGGGCAAGGGCGGCCGCACCCACCTGGTCTCCCCGCAGGTCGCCGCCGCGACCGCCGTCCTGGGCCGCCTCGCATCCCCGTCGGACCTTTCCGCCAACGTCACCGTGGAGGCCTGAGCCATGGAGAAGTTCACCACCCACACCGGCCGGGCCGTCCCGCTGCGCCGCAGCAACGTGGACACCGACCAGATCATTCCGGCTCATTGGCTCAAGAAGGTCACCCGATCCGGTTTCGAGGGCGGGTTGTTCGAGGCCTGGCGCAAGGACGAGTCGTTCATCCTCAACCGGCCCGAGCGCCAGGGCGCCACCGTCCTGGTGGCCGGCCCCGAGTTCGGCACCGGCTCCTCCCGGGAGCACGCCGTCTGGGCGCTGCAGAACTACGGCTTCCACGCGGTCATCTCCTCGCGCTTCGCCGACATCTTCCGCGGCAACTCCCTGAAGAACGGCCTGCTGACCGTCGTGCTGCCGCAGGAGACCGTGGAGCGCCTCTGGGTGCTCACCGAGAGTGACCCTTCGGCCGAGATCACCGTTGATCTGGAGAAGCGCGAAGTGCGCGCCGAAGGCGTCACCGCGAGCTTCGAACTGGACGACAACGTGCGGTGGAGGCTGCTCAACGGGCTGGACGACATCAGCATCACGCTGCAGAACGAGGCCGACATCGCGGCCTACGAGGCGACTCGCCCCGCGTTCAAGCCCCGTACTCTGCCGGTCTCCTGAGTTGCCTTCAGAACAAGCATTCTGACGATCCACCGGATGGCCCGCGCTCCCCTCGGGGGGGCCGGGCCATCCGGCGTTCCGGAGCACGAGTTAGCGCCGAGGCCCGCCCCGGATTGCCCATTTGGCTTTGCGGAAGAGGGCCCCGCGCAAGTACAACTGCGGGTAGATGGCACAATCAGTACATGCACCGGCACCATGAACCTCCGTACGCGGGCGGCGAACCCGCGTCCGAGGAGTCCACGGGCCGGGGATCCGAACGCCGAATTGACGATCGGCCGGACGTCACCTCCGCACCAGCTGAGGGGCCGGACGACCAGGAAGTCGCAGCGCTCTACGCGCTTGTGGCCGAGCGGTTGAAGCAAGCTCACGCCCGCGTGCATGCGCTGAACGTGTCTGCCGATGCAAAGACCGCTCTCACCCGTCAACTGCTCATCGTCACGGAGACCGCCAAGCGCGATCTTCCCGAGGCGGCACGGCGGTTGAGTCGCTTTGTACATGACCTCGACGAGGGGCGCCCGCCGCTCGACTGAGGTCGCGGACGCGCAAATCCATTGCGACACTAGGGTGATTCGCGCGTTTGGTAATTGAAAGTCCGCAGATACATACCTAACGTGCGAAAAGAACGGATGGAATCATCCGGCGCCCGTTTCCGAAGGGGAAGACGTGAACAAGGCTCAGCTTGTCGAAGCGGTGGCCGAGCAGCTGGGCGGTCGCAAGGCTGCCGCAGAGGCCGTCGACGCAGTGCTCGACACCATGGTCCGTGCCGTTGTGGCCGGTGACCGGGTTTCGGTCACCGGTTTCGGCACCTTCGAGAAGGTGGAGCGCTCCGCGCGCTTCGCCCGCAACCCGCAGACCGGCGAGCGGGTCAAGGTCAAGAAGACCTCGGTCCCCCGCTTCCGTCCGGGCCAGGGCTTCAAGGACCTGGTCAGCGGCAGCAAGAAGCTGCCGAAGGAAGGCCCCTCGGTGAAGAAGGCCCCCAAGGGCTCCCTCACCCCGGGCAAGGCCGGCGTCGCCGCCACCCCGGCCGCCAAGCGCGCCGCCACCAAGCGCGCCGCCGCCGCTGCCGCCGCCCCGGCCGCGACGAAGAAGGCCGCCGCCAAGAAGACGGCCACCACGGCTGCCGCCAAGAAGACCACGGCCACCGCCGCGAAGAAGGCGCCCGCCGCCAAGAAGGCGACCACCGCCGCCGCCGCCAAGAAGACCACGGCGACCGCGACCAAGAAGACGGCCGCCGCCAAGAAGGCGACCACCACCGCCGCCGCCGCCAAGAAGACCACGGCCACCGCCAAGAAGGCGACCGCCACGGCGAAGAAGACGGCTCCGGCGAAGAAGACCGCCACCCGCAAGACCACCGCGCGCAAGACCACTGCCAAGTAAGTCCCGCGCGACTGTCCTCGGACGGCCTTCGGCTCAGAGCCGCGGCACCCCTTCCGCGAATTGCGGGGACCGGGTGGCCGCGGCTCTTTCGTTTTCCGGGCGCTTGGTCAGGATTAGGCGGCGGCCGGTGCCCGAGGCGTGGAAAGCGCGGTCGGCGCGGTCCGAAGCCCGGCCCGGTCAGCGTTCGTCGGCCGGGTCGGGGAAGGTCTGCAGGGTCACGAAGACCACCCGGCGGGCCTCGCCGGTGCCCTCGGTGCGGATCCGCACCCGCTGGCCGGGCCGCAGCAGCCGCAGGCCGCCGGCGTCGAAGGCGGCCGCGTCGAACGGCACCGGGGTCCCGTCGTCGAGCAGCACGGAGCCGGCCCTGGTGTCGGGGTCGAAGGTGAACGCGGTGGCCTGCATGCCTGCAGCATAGCGAGCGGGTCCGACAGGCCCCCGGGCCAGGACCCTCGGGCGGGCCTCCGGTCGGGACCGGGGGTCGGGACTGCGGTCAGGTCTGCGGGCGGGACCGGCCCAGACGGGCGAACAGGGCACTGGTGTGCGGGCCGAGGCCGAGCCTCGCGGCCTCGCCGAGGTCGCTGCCGGTGTCGACGTCCCGGCGCACCGACTCCACGTCCGCCAGGCGCAGTTCGAGCGCCCCTCCGGCCGCGTGCCGGGCCCGTGAGCCGTCCCCGAAGGCGGGGGAGAGCGGGTGGCCGGGGGCGCTGGCGAGCAGGGTGGTGCCGAGGCCGGGGGAGTCCGGCAGGAAGGCCCGGCCGTCCGGCGGCACCGCGCCCAGCACCCTGGCCAGTTCGGCCGGGCGCAGGGCGGGCAGGTCGGCCGAGAGGGCGGCCAGCGGTGCCCGCGGGGCGATCGTCAGTGCGGCCGAGGCGCCGTGTGCCAGCGCCGGGTTGAGGCCACCGCCCGGCTCGTCGGCGACGAGCAGGGCGCCCAGCGCCGCCAACCGGGCGCCGGCGACGGCGTCCCTGGTGACCACCAGGACCCGGGCCACGCCCGGCGTGGCGAGTGCCGCGGTGACGGTGTCGAGCGCGAAGGACAGGGCCAGGTCCGGCCGGTGCGGCCCGGCGTACGGGGCCAGTCTGCTCTTCGCCAGGGTGAGCGGCTTGAGCGGCAGCACCAGCGACCAGTCGGCGACGGGTGCGGCGGGCGCGGCGGGCCCGCTGGGGCGTACGGTGTCCTGGGTCATCGGCGTCATTGTGACGCCGGTCCCGGAGCCCTCGCCAGGCCGTCCGAGCTGTGTGGACGTGCGTTTGATCACGGCGGTCGGGCGGGTTGGCGCGGTCGCTCGACAGCCGGTGAGCGAGCGGGCGACACTGTTCCGCGCCCGTGACCGGGCACCAGGCAGGCCGGTGCGTGGCACCGGGACGCACTGACCGCGGCACCCCACGTGCCGCATGTGATGAGAAGGAGCTGGGGTGGCCCGCCGCTCGTACGCCAAGTTCGGCAATGCCGACTACGGCATCTGGTACCGCTTCGCGGCCGTGCTGGTGAAGCCGGTGACGACCGCCCTGGTGAAGCCCGACTGGCGGGGCTGGGAGCACATTCCGAAGGAAGGCGGCTTCATCGCCGCGGTGAACCACAATTCGATCATCGATCCGGTGGTCTACGCGCACTGGCAGTACAACAGCGGCCGTCCGCCGCGGATTCTCGGCAAATCCTCGTTGTTCTCGATTCCCTTCATCGGATTCATGCTGCGCAAGACCGGCCAGATTCCGGTGTTCCGCGAGTCCACCGACGCCGCGCAAGCCTTCCGGGCCGCGATCGACGCCGTCAACGGCGGGCAGTGCGTTCAGTTCTACCCGGAGGGAACGCTCACCCGGGACCCGGACCTGTGGCCGATGACCGGCAAGAACGGCGTCGCCCGGGTCGCGCTGATGACGGGTGCGCCGGTCATCCCGGTCGCGCACTGGGGCGCCCACGAGATTATCCCGCCGTACGGCCGGCCCGGTTACGGCAAGGGCAAGTTCAACCTCTTCCCGCGCCACAAGGTCACCGTCGCGGCCGGGCCCGCGGTGGACCTCAGCAAGTACCAGGGCCAGGAGCTGACCGCCCAGGTGCTCTCCGACGCGACCGAGGACATCATGACGGCGATCACCGCCGTGCTGGCCGGAATCCGCGGCGAGGAGCCGCCGGCCGAGCGCTACGACATGCGCAAGGCCGCCCGCGAGCGGGCCGCCGCCGCGATGGCCGAGCGCCCCCGGGCCAAGGGCGCCAGGAACGACAACGACGGTGAGGGGACGGGCCGGTGACCCGCTGCGCAGTGATGGGGACCGGATCCTGGGGCACCGCCTTCGCGATGGTGCTGGCGGACGCGGGCTGCGAGGTCGTGCTGTGGGCGCGCCGCCAGGAGCTGGTGGACGCAGTCAACACCACCCACGAGAACCCGGACTACCTGCCGGGCGTCCGGCTGCCCGACACCGTCCGGGCCACCACCGACGCCGCCGAGGCGCTGGCCGGCGCCGACTTCGCGGTGCTGGTGGTGCCCTCGCAGACGCTGCGTGACAACTTGGCCGCCTGGGCGCCGCATATCGAGCCGCAGACCGTGCTGGTGAGCCTGATGAAGGGGATCGAACTCGGCACCGCCAAGCGGATGAGCGAGGTGATCGACGAGGTCACCAAGGTCGGCCCGGAGCGCGTCGCGGTGGTCAGCGGGCCCAACCTGGCCAAGGAGATCGCCAACCGGCAGCCCGCCGCCAGCGTGGTCGCCTGCACCGACGAGGCGGTCGCCAAGCGGCTCCAGGCGGCCTGCCACACGCCGTACTTCCGGCCGTACACCAACACCGACGTGGTCGGTTGCGAACTCGGCGGCGCCGTCAAGAACGTGATCGGCCTGGCCGTCGGCATGGCGGCCGGCATGGGGCTCGGCGACAACACCAAGGCGACCCTGATCACCCGCGGGCTGGCCGAGACCACCCGGCTCGGCGAGGTGCTGGGCGCCGACCCGCACACCTTCGCGGGGCTCGCGGGGATGGGCGACCTGGTCGCCACCTGCTCCTCGCCGCTGTCGCGCAACAACACCTTCGGCATGAACCTGGGCCGCGGCATGTCGCTGGCCGAGACCATCGCGGCCACCCGGCAGACCGCGGAGGGCGTCAAGTCCTGCGAGTCGGTGCTGGACCTGGCCCGGCGCAGCGGGGTCGACATGCCGATCGTCGAGGCCGTGGTGGACGTGGTGCACAACGGGCGGCCCACCCAGGAGGCGCTGCAGACGCTGATGTCCCGCTCGGCCAAGGCGGAACGGCGCTGAGGCTCCGGGACTCCCCTGTCCGGCGCTCCGAGGCCCGTCGGGCGACCGTTGACTTCCCGGAAACAGCTCGCACGGTAGTCTCAAACCCGATATGAGCATCGAACAGTCCTCCCCGAACCCGTCCGCCCGCAAGCCGCGCGTCGCGCTGGTCTTCGGCGGCCGCAGCTCCGAGCACGCCATCTCGGTCTCCACCGCGGGCAGTGTGCTCAGGGCGATCGACCGCGACAAGTACGACGTGCTGCCGATCGGCATCACGCACGAGGGCCGCTGGGCGCTGACCAGCGACGAGCCGGCCCGGATGGCCATCACCGACGGCAGGCTGCCGGACGTGGCGCACGTCGCCGAGTCCGTCGAGGGGCAGGTCGCCCTGCCCTCCGCCCCGGGCAACCGGGAAGTGGTCCTCAGCGAGCCGGGAAGCGCCCCCAAGGCCCTCGGCGAGGTCGACGTGGTGTTCCCGCTGCTGCACGGCCCGTGGGGCGAGGACGGCACCCTGCAGGGCCTGCTGGAGCTCTCCGGCGTCCCGTACGTGGGCAACGGCGTGCTGGCCAGCGCGGCCGGCATGGACAAGGAGTTCGCCAAGCGGATCCTGGCCTCGCACGGCCTGAACGTCGGCAGCTACACCATCGTGCGGCCGCGGGACTGGGAGACCGAACAGGGCCGCGCGGCAGTGCGCGAGCGCGCCGCCGGGCTCGGCCTGCCGCTGTTCGTGAAGCCCTGCCGGGCCGGCTCCAGCATCGGCATCACCAAGGTCCGCGACCTCGCCGAGCTGGACGCCGCGATCGAGGAGGCCCGTCGGCACGACCCCAAGCTGATCATCGAGGCCGGTGTCTCCGGCCGCGAGATCGAGTGCGGCGTGCTGGAGTTCGAGGACGGCCCGCGGGCCAGCGTCCCGGCCGAGGTGCTGGTCGGTGAGGGCTTCGACTTCTACGACTTCGAGGCCAAGTACATCGACTCCTCCGAGGTGCAGATCCCGGCGCGGCTGACCGCCGAGGAGACCGCCGAGATCCGGCGCCAGGCCGTGGTCGCGTTCGAGGCCTTCGGCTGCGAGGGCTTGGCCCGGGTGGACTTCTTCCTGCTGGAGGACGGCACCTGGATGATCAACGAGATCAACACCATGCCGGGCTTCACCCCGATCTCCGCCTACCCGAAGATGTGGGAGGCCAGCGGGGTCGCGTACGCGGAGCTGATCGACCGGCTGCTGGCGTCGGCGCTGCGCCGCTCGACCGGGCTGCGGTAGTCGTACGGACGGCGCGAGGGCGGGCCGGGAAGCTCCCGGCCCGCCCTGTGACTCGCCCGCTCGCCTGTCACTCGCTGGCTCGGGGCGGGGACTCGCCCGCTGGGCTCCGGACCTCAGCCCGGGATCTTGGCCTTCACCAGGTCGCTCAGGGCGGCCGCCGGGTCGAAGGGGTTCTGCGCGGCGCCGGCCGGGACGGTCACCTCGACGTAGGCGGCGCGCATGGTCGTCACGAAGCGGTAGCCGCCGTCGCCGAGCTTCTGCGACCACCAGGTGAGGTCGTCGGCGGTCGGGGACCAGTCCGCGGCGTGGTCGCCGTCCAGCTCCTCGGGTCGGTCGATGCCGCAGCGCAGCACCGTCCGGGGCGAGCTGCCCCAGGCCGCCGTGTACGGGGACGCGGGCGACGGGTCCTTGCGGGCGTGCCCGAGCAACTCCTGCGGCAGCGCGGCGGAGAGCGCGCGGCAGTAGTCCGCGGCCTTCCCGCTCGGCCGCGGAACCTCGACCTGGGGGTCGGCCGAACTCCAACTGCCGATCAGCACCACGACCGTGCAGGTCAGTGCGACCGGCACGGCCAGCCAGCGGACCGGCGCCGGAAGCGCGGTCAGCGCCCTGGGGATGCGGAGTTCTCTGGCCACCCGCCGATGGTAGCGGGGGCTACAGGTGCACCACCGGACAGGTGAGGGTGCGGGTGATGCCCTCGACCTTCTGGACGTTGGCGACGACCATGCGGCCCAGGTCGTCCACGGTGTCGGCCTCGGCCTTGACGATCACGTCGTACGGGCCGGTGACGTCCTCGGCGGTGAGCACTCCGGGGATCTCGCCGATCGTGTCGGCCACGGCGCTGGCCTTTCCGACCTCGGTCTGGATCAGGATGTATGCCTGTACCACGGGGGCCTCCCGGCGGCCGGTTACGGGGGTCGCCGCCGTGATCGCCCGGTCGGGCACAGGGGTGGGAACGGGTTCACCGGCAGACTGATCACCACGCTACCGTGCAGCGGGCCGGGGAGGGGAGACTTCCGCACCCTCGAAGGGCGTACGCTGCGCGCGGGGGAGCCAGACCCGGATGGAAACGCGAGAGGACGGCAGATGCAGGGGACCGTGGGCGAGCTGGGCGAGTTCGGCCTCATCAAGGAGCTGACCGCCCGGGTACCGCTCACCGACGCGGTCGACCTCGGTCCCGGGGACGACGCCGCGGTGGTGAAGGCTCCGGACGGCCGGGTGGTGGCCACCACGGACATCCTGATCGAGCACCGGCACTTCCGCCGGGACTGGTCCACCGCCTACGACGTGGGCCGCAAGGCCGCCGCCCAGAACCTCGCCGACGTGGCCGCGATGGGCGCGGTGCCGACCGCGATACTGCTCGGCCTGGTCGCCCCCGCCGACCTGCCGACCACCTGGGCCACCGAGCTGATGGACGGGCTGCGCGACGAGTGCCAGGTGGCCGGGGCGACGGTGGTCGGCGGCGACGTGGTGCGCGGCGACACCGTCACGCTGGCGATCACGGCGCTCGGCGACCTCCAGGGGCGCGCGGCGGTGACGCGCTCCGGTGCCCAGGTCGGCGACGTGGTCGCGGTGACCGGTTGGCTCGGCTGGTCGGCCGCCGGACTGACCGTGCTGCAGCGCGGCTTCCGCTCCCCGCGTGCCTTCGTCGAGGCGCACCGCCGGCCCGAGCCGCCGTACCACGCGGGCCCGGCCGCCGCCGAGTTGGGCGCGACCTCGATGATCGACGTGAGTGACGGGCTGGTCGCCGACCTCGGCCACGTGGCCCGGGCCAGCGACGTGGACATCGACCTCAGGGCCGCCGACTTCGACGTCCCGGCGCAGATGGCCGACATCGGCCAGGCGGTCGGGGTGGACCCGCTGGTCTGGGTGCTGTCCGGCGGCGAGGACCACGCGATCGTGGCCACCTTCCCGCGCGGGGTCCAACTCCCGGCCCGCTGGCGGGTGGTGGGTGAGGTGACCGGTCGTCCGCGGGGCTCGCGCAGCGGCCGGGTGACGGTGGACGGCGCACCCTGGGACCGGGTCGGCGGCTGGGACCACTTCGCCGAGTGAGCGTTATTCGCCCGCTCGTCTCCGGGGCGCTCCGGCCCGGTGCCGACGGTCGGCGCTCCGGCGCTCGTGCCTCGCTGGTCGCTTCTCCCTTTCGGTACCGGCGCGCCCCTTCGGCTCGGGGCCGGGATTCGCCCGCTCGTCTCCGGGGCGGGTTCGCCGACTGGCCTACGGAGTACGGCCGATGGGCGCTGGACGCCGGTGCGGCACGTGACGCTCCGGGCGTGCGGCGGACGGGCTTCGGGGGTGCGTTTTGCGTAGGCTTGCGGCATCCGAGCCCGCCCGCCGTCCCTCGCGGGTGGCCTGAACCACTGCGAGTGGGAGCACACCACACATGCGCATCGGTGTACTGACCAGCGGCGGCGACTGCCCCGGCCTCAACGCGGTGATCAGATCGGTGGTGCACCGGGGAACGGACGTCCACGGGGACGAGATCGTCGGCATCGAGGACGGCTTCCTCGGCCTGATCGAGGGCCGCACCCGGCCGGTCACGCACGACGACGTCACCGGCCTGCTCACCCTCGGCGGCACCATCCTGGGCTCGGCCCGGGTACGGCGGGAGCGGATCGCCTGGGCGGTGGAGAACGCGCGGACGCTGGCCCGGGACATCGGCATCGACGCGCTGATCGCGATCGGCGGCGAGGGGACGCTCACCGCGGCCAAGCTGTTCAGCGACGCCGGGCTGCCGGTGGTCGCGGTGCCGAAGACCATCGACAACGACATCGACGCCACCGACGTCACCTTCGGCTTCGACACCGCGGTGCACGTCGCGACCGAGGCGATCGACCGGCTGAAGACCACCGCCGAGTCCCACCAGCGCGTCATGGTGGTCGAGTTGATGGGCCGGCACACCGGCTGGATCACCCTGACCGCGGGCATGGCCGGCGGTGCGCACGGCATCCTGATCCCGGAGAAGCCCTTCGACATCGAGGCGGTGGCCCGGATGGTCGACGACCGCTTCGCCCGCGGCAAGAAGTTCGCCATCATCGCCGTCGCCGAGGGCGCGGCCCCGCAGCCCGGCACCATGCGTTTCGACCACGGCGAGGTCGACCAGTTCGGGCACCGCACCTTCGGCGGGATCGGCAACCGGCTCGCCCACGAGCTGGAGAACCTGCTCGGCAAGGAGGCCCGCCCGGTCATCCTCGGTCACGTCCAGCGCGGCGGTATCCCGACCGCCCGGGACCGGGTGCTCGCCTCGCGCTTCGGCTGGCACGCGGTGGAGGCCGTCCATCAGGGCGCCTTCGGGCACTTCACCGCGCTGCGCCGGACCGAGATCGAGCTGGTGCCGATCGGTGACGCGGTGACCCGGCTGAAGACGGTGCCGGAGGACCGCTGGGCGGAGGCCGAGGCGGTGCTCTGAACCTTCAGGGGTAGGTTGACCTCATGTCCCTCCCGTCTCCCACCCCCGCCCCTGGTCGACGCGCTTCGCGCGGTCCCTCCGATGCGCCACCCCGAGTCCTCACGATCGCCGGCTCCGACTCCGGCGGCGGCGCCGGCATCCAGGCCGACCTCAAGGCGATGCTCGCCCTCGGCGTCCACGGCATGAGCGTGATCACCGCCGTCACCGCGCAGAACTCGCTCGGCGTCCAGGGCTACTGGGAGCTGCCCGCCGAGGCCGTGCGGGCGCAGTTCCGCAGCGTGGTGGACGACATCGGGGTGCAGGCCGTGAAGACCGGCATGCTCGCCTCGATCGAACTGGTCGAGACCGTCTCCGAGCTGCTGTCCGGGGTGGCCGCCCCGGTGGTGGTCGACCCGGTCGGCGTCTCCAAGCACGGGGACGCGCTGCTGGCCGCCGAGGCGGTGGCCACCGTCCGGGAGAAGCTGCTGCCGGTCGCCACCGTGGTCACCCCCAACCTGCACGAGGTGACCCAGCTCACCGGCCGGACGGTCGAGGACGAGTCGCAGATGCTGGACGCCGCCCGGGCGCTGGTCGACCTCGGGCCGAGCTGGGCGCTGGTCAAGGGCGGCCACCTGGAGGGCGAGGCCGCCGACCTGCTGTACGGCGGGCCGGACGAGGTGCACTGGTACCGCGCGCCGCGCTACGACAACCGGCACACCCACGGCACCGGCTGCACCCTGGCCAGCTCGATCGCGGCCGGCCTGGCCAAGGGCGAGTCGCTGCCCGAGGCGGTGGGCTCGGCCAAGGAGTACATCACCGGCGCGATCGCCGGGGGCTTCGCGCTGGGCGCCGGGATCGGCCCGGTCGACCACGCCTGGCGCTGGCGCTAGCCGTCAGCCGGGGAGCAGTGCCGGAAAGCAGTGATGGGCGGGCCCCCAAGGGAGCCCGCCCACCACGGTTACGTCCGGAAAGCCTGACCGGTCCCGGGAACAGCGAAGCCGGTCCATCCGAGGATGAACCGGCTCACTGGAGGACCGGCATGCCGGTCTGCGCGTCAGCGCGAGACCTTACCGGCCTTGATGCACGAGGTGCAGACGTTGAGCCGCTTCGGCGTCCGCCCAATCACAGCGCGCACCGTCTGGATGTTGGGGTTCCAACGACGGGGGGTACGGCGGTGAGAGTGGGAGATGCTGTTGCCGAAGCCCGGCCCCTTGCCGCAGACGTCGCAGTTGGCAGCCACAGGAGTCACTCCAAGACTTCAGATCAGTTACTTTCGAAAACCCCGCCCACCCACCGGAGCACTCACGTGAACCAGACCGGACAAGGGGGTGAGCCTGGACGGTTCCAGGCAACCGGAAGAGCATACAACGCTTGCTTCCGTCCCACGAAACTACCATGACCGGCTGAGTGATCGCTCCGGTCGCCGGTCCGGGCGGCCCCGCCCGGCCCCCGATAACCTGCCGGTATCACCCCATGCCACTGCCCGTCAGGCCATATCGGCGTCCCATCCGGAGGAGACCTGGTGCTGCACACGCTCGACGCCCCGGCCGTGCGCACCTGGTGCCAGCTCGCCCTGCGCGCGCTCGGCCAGGCCCGCGAGGAGATCGACGCGCTCAACGTCTATCCCGTGCCGGACGGCGACACCGGCACCAACCTCTACCTGACCGTCGAGTCCGCCGCCGCCGAGGTGGAGAGCCGCTTCGCCGACCCCGCCGCCGACCCGGCCCCCGGACTGGCCGACGCGGTCCGGGCGATGGCCCGCGGCGCCCTGGTCGGCGCCCGCGGCAACTCCGGGGTGATCCTCGCCCAGTGGCTGCGCGGCACCGCCGAGACGCTCGCCGACGGCGGCGGCGCCGAACAGCTGCGGGCCGCCCTCCAGCGGGCCGCCGACTCCGCCTACCAGGCCGTCGCCGAGCCCGTCGAGGGCACCCTGCTGACCGTCGCCCGGGTCGCCGCCCGGGAAGCAGTCCGGGCCGGGGACGGGCTCGCGCAGGTCGCCGACACCGCCTACCGGGCCGCCCGGGACGCGCTGCGGCACACCCCCGAGCAGCTCGCCGTACTGGCCGAGAACGGGGTGGTGGACGCCGGCGGACGCGGCCTGGTGGCCGTGCTCGGCGCGCTCGCCGACGCCGTCGCCGGGCAGCAGCCGATGGGCCCGGTCGCGCTGCGCGGGGACGTCCGGGCCGTCGAGACCTGCGAGGTCCACCTGCGGCCGCCCGGCCCGGGCCACCCCGCCTTCGAGGTCATCTACCTGCTGGACGCCCCCGACCAGGCGCTGCCCGCGCTGCGTGAGCGGCTCGGCGAGCTCGGCGACTCCCTGGTGATCGGCGGCGGCGACGGCCTGTGGAACGTACACGTCCACGTGGACGACGCGGGCGCCGCCGTGGAGGCCGGGGTCGGGGCCGGGCGCCCGCACCAGATCCGGATCACCCACTTCGCCGAGGCCGCCGCCCGGGCCGGCAGCACCGCCGCCGAGCGCGGCGAGCGCGAGGAGCGGGCCCGCGCGGTGCTCTGCGTGGTCTCCGGCGAGGGCCTGGCCGAACTGTGCGAGCAGGCCGGCGCCGTCGCCCTGCACACCGACCCGGACCGCCGCCCGGCCAGCGCCGAACTCGCCGCCGCGGTCCACCGCTCGGCCGCCCGCGAGGTGGTGCTGCTGCTCAACGACCCCGAACTGCGCGCCGCCGCCGGGGCCGCCGCCGACCAGCTGCGCGAGGAGGGCGTGCGGATCGCCGTCCTGCCCACCCGCTCGCCGGTCCAGGGGCTCGCGGCGCTCGCGGTGCACGAGGGCGGCCGTCGCTTCGACGAGGACGTGGTCGCCATGACCTCCGCCGCCGGGGCCACCCGGTACGCCGAACTCGCCGTCGCCGAGGGGGAGTCCTGGACCATGGCCGGGGTCTGCCAGGCCGGGGACGTGCTCGGCCTGATCGACGGCGACGTCGCGGTGATCGGCGGCGCACTGGCCGAGGTCGGCGAGAGCGTGCTGGACCGGATGCTCGGCGCCGGCGGCGAACTCGTCACCCTGATCCTCGGCGAGGGCGCCGACCGGACGCTCGCCGACCGGCTGGTCGCGCACGTGCGCCACCAGCGGCCGGAGGTGGACGCGGTGGTCTTCCACGGCGGGCAGGAGTCCACGCCCCTGCTCATCGGGGTCGAGTAGCACTCGGTTTGTCGGTCCCGTGGTGTAAACAGGGGCCTGATGGGCGCTCTCGATGAACCACTGACCAAGCTCGTCGGCGACCGCACCGCGAAGGTGCTCGCCGACAGCCTCAAGCTGCGCACGGTCGGGGACCTGCTGCACCACTACCCGCGCCGCTACGTCGAGCGCGGCCAGCTCACCAGCCTGGACGAGCTGGAGATCGACGAGCACGTCACCGTGCTGGCCCGGATCGAGAAGGTCACCCTGATCCCGTTCCGCGGCCGCAAGGGCGACCGCCTGGAGGTCGTGGTCACCGACGGCCGCAGCCGGCTCTCCCTGGTCTTCTTCAACCAGGGCTGGCGGCAGAAGGAGCTCAAGGCCGGCGCCCAGGGCCTGTTCGCCGGCAAGGTCGGTGTCTTCAACCGCACCCGCCAACTGGTCTCACCCGACTACCAACTGCTCGACGAGGACGCAGGCTCCGACGCCGCCAAGCAGTTCGCCGGCCGGCTCATCCCGGTCTACGGCGCCAGCGCGCAGATGCCCAGCTGGAAGCTGTCGATCTGCATCGAGACCGCGCTCACCAAGCACCTCGGCGACGTCGGCGAACCGCTGCCCGCCGAACTGCGCGAGCGGCACGACCTGATCCCGCTGCCCGAGGCGCTGGAGCTGATCCACCGCCCGCGCAGCCAGGCCGACCGCGAGCGCGCCCAGAGCCGGCTGCGCTGGGACGAGGCCTTCGTGCTGCAGGTCGCCCTCGCCCAGCGCCGCGCCGCCGACTCCGCCCTGCCCGCCAAGCCGCGAAAGGCCCGCGAGGGCGGCCTGCTGGACGCCTTCGACGCCCGGCTGCCGTTCACCCTCACCGAGGGCCAGCAGAAGGTGTCCGGCGAGATCGCCGCCGACCTGGCGACCGAGCACCCGATGCACCGCCTGCTCCAGGGCGAGGTCGGATCGGGAAAGACGCTCGTCGCGCTGCGCGCGATGCTCGCCGTGGTGGACGCGGGCGGCCAGGCCGTCCTGCTCGCGCCCACCGAGGTGCTGGCCCAGCAGCACCACCGCTCGATCGTCGAGATGATGGGGGACCTGGCCGAGGGCGGAATGCTCGGCGGCTCCGACCTCGGCACCCGGGTGGTGCTGCTGACCGGCTCGATGGGCGTCCCCGCCCGCCGGCAGGCGCTGCTCGACATGGCCTGCGGGGACGCCGGGATCGCCATCGGCACCCACGCGCTGATCGAGGACAAGGTCCAGTTCCAGGACCTCGGCCTGGTCGTGGTGGACGAGCAGCACCGCTTCGGCGTCGAGCAGCGGGACGCGCTGCGCGCCAAGGGCGAGCAGCCGCCGCACCTGCTGGTGATGACCGCCACCCCGATCCCGCGCACCGTCGCGATGACCGTCTTCGGCGATCTGGAGACCTCCGTCCTGGACCAGCTCCCGGCCGGGCGCTCGCCGATCTCCACCCACGTCGTCCCCGCGCTGGAGAAGCCCAACTTCCTCGCCCGGGCCTGGGAACGGGTCCGCGAGGAGGTCGCCAAGGGCCACCAGGCGTACGTGGTCTGCCCCCGGATCGGGGACGAGGAGCCCGCGGCCGCCACGAAGGGCGAGTCGAAGAAGAAGCGCAAGGCGGCCGAGGAGGACTTCGAGGAGGTCGCCGACATCGGCGCCGCCAGTGACGACCGGAGGCCGCCGCTCTCGGTGGTGGAGACCGCCGAGAAGCTCGTCAAGGGCCCGCTGAGCGGCCTGCGGGTGGAGATCCTGCACGGTCGGCTCGCCCCGGAGGCCAAGGACGAGGTGATGCGCCGGTTCGCGGCCGGGGAGGTGGACGTGCTGGTCGCCACCACGGTCATCGAGGTCGGCGTCAACGTCCCCAACTCCACCGTGATGGTCATCATGGACGCCGACCGCTTCGGCGTCTCCCAGCTCCACCAGCTGCGCGGCCGGGTCGGCCGTGGCAGCGCGGCGGGCCTTTGCCTGCTGGTCAGCGACATGCCCGGGGGCAGCGCCGCCCGGGCCCGGCTGGACGCGGTGGCCGGCACCCTGGACGGTTTCGAGCTGTCCCGGATCGACCTCGAACAGCGCCGCGAGGGCGACGTGCTGGGCCAGGCGCAGTCCGGGGTGAAGTCCTCGCTCAAGGTGCTCTCGGTGCTGGAGGACGAGGAGGTCATCCTCACCGCCCGGACCGAGGCCACCCGGCTGGTCGCCGAGGACCCGGACCTCGCCGTTCACCCGGAGCTGCGCACCGCGCTGGAGAGCCTGCTCGACGAGGACCGCGCGGCCTACATGGAGAAGGGCTGAGCGGGCCCTCGGGGAGGCCGGACTGTCAGACCCCCGCGAGAGAATGAAGGTGTTCAGGACGCACCCTCAAGGTGCGTACCTGGCACGACACTTGGGGGTCCTGCCATGGCATTCCGTCATCTCAACGAGCTCCCGCTCGGCGACAAGGTCTTCCGGATCGAACTCGCCAGCGACGACGACCGCGAGGTCACCCTCACCCTGACCGGCTGGCGCGAGGGGGCGGCCGCGGCGCCGCTCGCCTCGGGCAAGCTCCGCCTGCCGGTCGAGGACGTCGCCTCGCTGCGGATCGCGCTCAACCGCGCGCTGCGGGCGCTGGCGATCGTCGCCGACGTCTCCGAGCCCATCCCCGACCGCGACGTGCTGCGCGAGCTGTACCCGGGCCACGGTGCCCCCTGGGTGCCGCAGCACGAGGAGGAGCTGGTCCGGCGCTTCCACGACGGCGAGACCGTCGCCCGGATCGCCGCCCGCTTCGGCCGTACGCCCGACTCCGTCCGGACCAAGCTGCGCGAGCTCGGGCACGACCCGCGCCGCCCCGAGTTCTGCCCGCCCGACGGCTGCCTGTCCTGGTCCCGCTACGCCTCGCCGGCCCTGCTCGGCGCGGCGATCCCGGCCCAGTCGGCGGGCTCCGAGGCGAGCTGACGCGCTGACTCCGGGGCCCCACCGGCGCGTCGGTGGGGCCCCGCCGCTCGTCCACCGACCTCCGGGGCTGTGACTCGCCCGCTCGCCTCCGGGG
>NZ_JBHTTU010000028.1:28130-78950 GCF_042794375.1 Kitasatospora sp. NPDC056531
CGCTCGGGCCCGGTGCCGACGGTCGGCGCTCCGGCGCTCCTTCGTCGCTTGTCGCTTCTCCCTTTCGACACCGGCGCGCCCCTTCGGCTCGGGGCTGTGACTCGCCCGCTCGCCTCCGGGGCGCTCGGGCCCGGTGCCGACGGTCGGCGCTCCGGCGCTCCTTCGTCGCTTGTCGCTTCTCCCTTTCGACACCGGCGCGCCCCTTCGGCTCGGGGCGGGATAGCGTGGTCGGGCAGCGACGAAAGGACCCTTCACCACCATGACCCGCGTGATCGCCGGGTCGGCCGGCGGCCGCCGGCTGGCCGTACCGCCCGGCCGGGGCACCCGCCCGACCTCCGACAAGGCCCGGGAGGCGATGTTCTCCACCCTGGAGGCGTTTCGCGGCACCCTGCACGGAGCCCGGATGCTGGACCTGTTCGGCGGATCGGGCGCGGTCGGCCTGGAGGCCCTGTCGCGCGGGGCCGAGCACGTCCTGCTGGTCGAGGCGGACGGCCAGGCGGCCCGGGTGATCCGGGAGAACGTCCGCACCATCGGGCTGCCGGGCGCCGAGGTGCGGGCCGCCAAGGCGGAGAAGGTGATCGTCGGCCCGCCCCCGCAGACCCCCTATGACCTGGTGTTCCTCGATCCGCCGTACGCCGTGACGGACGGGGAACTGCGGGAGATGCTGATCACACTGTTGGCTGGGGGCTGGCTCGCGGACGACGCACTCGTCACCGTGGAGCGCAGCACCCGTGGCGGCGAGTTCGGCTGGCCCGAGGGCTTCGAGGTGCTGCGCTCCCGCCGCTACGGCGAGGGCACGCTCTGGTACGGTCGCGCCGCCGCCGAGGCCAGCGACCACGAGTAGCGGGCCGCGGCCCGCAGCAGCCGTCACCCCACGAGGGAGCACACACGCCATGCGTCGAGCCGTCTGCCCCGGTTCGTTCGACCCGATCCACAACGGCCACCTGGAGATCATCGAGCGGGCCTCGAAGCTGTACGACGTGGTGCATGTCGCGGTCCTGATCAACCGGAACAAGCAGGGCATGTTCACCATCGAGGAGCGGATGGGCCTGATCGAGGAGGTCGCCGCTCCGTTGGGGAACGTGGTGGTCGAGTCGCACCACGGCCTGCTGGTGGACTTCTGCCGGGAGCGCGGCATCCCCGCGATCATCAAGGGCCTGCGGGCGGTCAGCGACTTCGACTACGAGCTGCAGATGGCTCAGATGAACCACGGCCTGACCGGTGTGGAGACGCTATTCGTGCCGACCTCGCCGACGTACAGCTTCCTCTCCTCGACGCTGGTCAAGGAGGTCGCCTCGTACGGCGGCGACGTCTCGCACCTGCTGCCGGAGACGGTGCACCGCCGGCTGGTCGAGCGGATCGCGGAGCGCAAGGCGGAGCAGTAGACCCCGTCCCTTTTCTGCCGGTTCGTCACGGCTTGTTCGGGGTGGCGGAGGCCGGTTCGGCTCAGGCGTTGTGAGCTCGCCGCACGGGGGCCGTACAGTCTGTAGTCCTGCCCTGCGGTGAGGTCCACCGCGCCGGGCCTGCCTCCGCCGGACCGTCGGCGGCACACGGAAAGACGAAGCCCCGTGGACGTGCAGAACAAGGTCGACGAGATCGTGGCGGCGGTCGAGAACGCCCGCTCGATGCCGATGTCGGCCTCCTGCGTGGTGAACCGGGCCGAGCTGATCGGCCTGCTCAACGACCTCAAGGCGGCCCTGCCCGCCGAACTCGCCCAGGCGCAGTCGGTGATGGCCGACCACGAGCAGGTGGTGGCGGACGCCGAGGCCGAGGCCGACCGGATCATCCAGGGCGCGCACGCCGAGCGCGGCTCGCTCATCTCGGACACCGAGGTGGTCCGCCGGGCGCAGGCCGAGGCGGACCGGATCCTGGCCGAGGCCCGGGGCGAGGTCGAGGCCAAGCGGGCCGAGGCGGACGACTACGTGGACAGCAAGCTGGCCAACTTCGAGGTCGTGCTGACCAAGACGCTCGGCGCGGTCGGCCGCGGCCGGACCAAGCTGCGCGGCGACTCCAGCGTCTTCGAGGCCGACCACGAGGGCGAGACCGGCGGCGAGGAGTTCCAGCCGCAGCGGATCAGCCCGAGCCCCGAGGTCGATGAGTACGTCGATGTGAAGCTCGCCACCCTGGAGAACGTGCTCGGCGCCACCCTGGAGGCGGTCGGCAAGGGTCGCGACAAGCTCCTCGGCAAGCAGCCGGTCGACGAGCTGGGCGCCTACCTGGCCGCCGCTGACGAGGCGCAGCAGGCCAAGGAGCGGGCCGAGGCGGTGGCCGCCGGGTTCGCCGCGGACGCCGACGGCGACGACATCGCCTGGTACCGCGAGGACGTCCCGCAGCAGCAGACCTGGCCCGAGCAGACCCCGGCCGCGGCCGGCTGGCAGGACTCCGGCGCCGACCAGTACGCGGCCGCCGCCCACCAGCAGGGCGGGCAGTACGCCGAGGTGTACGGCGGCGGCTTCGACCCGGCCGGCCAGGGCGACCCGTACAGCGCCCAGTGGGGCCACCAGCAGCAGGGCGGCTACCCGCAACAGCCCGGCTACCAGGACCAGCAGCAGGGCGACGCCTACGGGTATCCCCAGCAGCAGGACGGCTACGGGGCCCAGCAGTACGACGGCTACACCTACCCGCAGCAGCCGGCTCTGCCCCCGGCGGTGCCGCACCACCAGCAGCCCGCCCCGCCCCCGGTGGTGCCGCACCAGCAGCAGGGCCTGGACGAGACCAGCTTCTTCGACACCAGCATGATCGACATGACCCGGCTGCGGGAGCTCGGCGGCCGCTGAGCGGCCCCCGGCGGGGCTGCCGGAAGTCTCCTGACGGGGCCGAAGTTGGGCCTGGCGGGAGACTCCGGTAGTCTGACCACTCCGGCATCCCCATGTCCGGCCGTCGGCTTGCCCTCGCAACGTCGACTCGTATGGGGACACAGCATTGATTCCGATGGAAGTCAGGACACCTTGAACCGCCTCGACCACCGCGACCCCCTCGTGTTCGACACGCACGAGCTGGGCCGTCGTCCGGGCGCCATGCGCAAGGTGAGTCGGACCCTGGAGGCCCCCGAGGGCTTCGGGATCATCGACGTGATCGGCGTCCCGGAGAAGAGCCCGATCGAGCTGGAGCTCCGCCTGGAGTCCGTGGTCGAGGGTGTGCTGGTCACCGGCACCGCCGACGCCCACGTCGAGGGCGAGTGCGTCCGGTGCCTGGAGCCCGTCGAGTTCGACATCGACGTGGACTTCCAGGAGCTGTACTACTACCCGGAGTCCGACGAGCGCCACCGCGCCCGGACCACCGGGACCGAGGACCTCGACGAGGACTCGGAGGAAGAGACTTACCGCCTGGAGGGCGACTTCTTCGACCTCCAGCCGGTGCTGCGTGACGCGGTGGTGCTCGCACTGCCGCTGCAGCCGGTGTGCCAGGACGACTGCCTGGGCCTGTGCTCCGAGTGCGGAGCACGCCTGAGCGACGACCCGACGCACCACCACGACGCCGCCGACCCCCGGTGGGCGGCTCTGCAGGGACTCTCCGCCGCCCCCGGCGACGAGGGTGACGGGATCAAGAACAGCGACACCCGTGAGGGTGCCGCCGAGAACCAGGAGAAGTAGCCGTGGCTGTTCCGAAGCGGAAGATGTCGCGCAGCAACACGCGCCACCGCCGTTCCAACTGGAAGGCCGTCGTTCCGGCCCTCGTGGCGTGCGACCGCTGCCACGAGCCGAAGCTCGGCCACATCGCGTGCCCCAGCTGCGGCACGTACAACCGCCGCCAGGTCCTCTCGGTCTGATCGGCGGGGTGTACGGATCGATGTCGGACGGTAACTCCACCCGCAAGGCGTCCTCTGCCTCGAAGGGTTCTTCGGGTAGCGGCAAGGCCGGCGGGCCGGCTTCGACCGAATACGACGTCCTGGAAGGGCGCCTCGGGTACACGCTTGAGCGCGCCCTTCTGGTACGTGCCCTGACCCACCGCTCGTACGCGTACGAGAACGGGGGTCTGCCCACCAACGAGCGCCTGGAGTTCCTCGGCGACTCGGTGCTGGGCCTGGTGGTGACCGACACCCTCTACCGCGTCCACCCGGACGTCCCGGAGGGCACGCTCGCCAAGCTGCGCGCCGCGGTCGTCAACTCCCGCGCGCTCGCTGACGTCGGCCGGGGCCTGGACCTCGGTGCGTTCATCAGGCTCGGCAAGGGCGAGGAGGGCACCGGCGGCCGCGACAAGTCGTCGATCCTCGCCGACACGGTCGAGGCCGTGATCGGGGCCGTCTACCTGGACCGCGGTCTGGAGGCGGCGACCGAGTTCGTCCACCGGCTGTTCGACCCGCTGATCGAGGAGTCCTCTCAGCTGGGAGCCGGCCTGGACTGGAAGACCAGCCTCCAGGAGCTCACCGCCTCGGTGGGCATCGGGGTGCCCGAGTACGTGGTCATGGAGTCCGGTCCGGACCACGAGAAGACCTTCACCGCGGCGGCCCGGGTGGCCGGCGAGGACTTCGGCAGCGGCGTCGGCCGCTCCAAGAAGGAAGCCGAGCAGAAGGCCGCCGAGAGCGCCTGGCGCGCGATCAAGGAGAAGTACGCGGACCGGCTGCCCGCCGGCGCGTGACCTGGAAGTAGCCTTCACCCCTGCCGTCATTCTCTTCGCAGGAGGCTTGTTCCGGTGCCCGAACTTCCCGAGGTCGAGGTCGTCCGCCGCGGTCTGGCGAACTGGGTCGCCGGGCGGACCGTCGCCGACGTCCAGGTGCTGCACCCGCGCGCGGTGCGCCGCCAGCCGGCCGGCGCGGCCGACTTCACGGCCCGGCTGACCGGTACCACCCTCGGCACCGCGCAGCGGCGCGGCAAGTACCTCTGGCTGCCGCTGACCGGTACCGGTACGGGCTTCTCGCTGATCGGCCACCTCGGGATGAGCGGCCAGCTCCTCGTCCAGGACCCGTCGACGCCGGACGAGACCCACCTGCGGGTCCGGCTGCGCTTCACCGACGGCGGTCGCGAGCTGCGCTTCGTCGACCAGCGGACCTTCGGCGGTCTGGCGGTCGAGGAGGCCGAGGAGGGCGACCCGGAGGGCACGCCGGTCTCCATCGCGCACATCGCCCGCGACCCGCTCGACCCGCGCTTCGACGACGAGGCCTTCGCGGCCGCGCTCCGGGCCAAGCGCACCACGGTCAAGCGGGCGCTGCTGGACCAGACCCTGATCAGCGGCGTCGGCAACATCTACGCCGACGAGGCGCTGTGGCGCTCCAAGCTGCACTACGACCGCCCGACCGGGACGCTCACCCGCCCGCAGGCCGCCCTGCTGCTGGCCAACGCCCGGGACGTGATGACCGCCGCGCTCGCCGTCGGCGGCACCAGCTTCGACAGCCTGTACGTCAACGTGAACGGCGAGAGCGGCTACTTCTCCCGGGACCTCGACGCCTACGGCCGCGAGCAGGAGCCCTGCCGCCGCTGCGGCACCCCGATCAGGCGGGCCGCCTGGATGAACCGTTCCAGCTACTTCTGCCCCCGCTGCCAGCGCGTGCCGCGGACCCGCAGCGGGGGCTGAGCCGCTAGTTCTTGGCGAGTTCCGGCTGCCCGGCGGGCTCCTCGGCCGGGGCACCGTGGGTGTCCTGGCCGAAGTAGGCGACCCCGACCGCGGACACCACCGCGAGCAGGAAGCCGACCACGCCGAGCCAGCCCAGGCCGGCCTTGGAGGAGTCGCCGAGCCAGAGCACGCCGACCGCGCCGGGCAGCACCGTCTCGCCGACCACCAGCGCGGCGGTCGCGCCGTTCACCGAGCCGATCTGCAGCGCCACGGTGTGCACGTACATGCCGCCGAGGCCGCCGATCAGGATCGCGTACAGCGCTGGGTCGGAGAGCAGCTGCCCGAGGTCGAAGGGCTCCAAGCCGTTGAGGATGCGCACGCCGACGCCCAGGCCGCCGAAGCCGAGGCCGGAGAGCAGACCGGCGACGATCGCGCCCTTGGAACCCATCCGGCGCACCAGCAGGCCGCCGCCGACCAGCAGCACGGTGGTGATGATCAGCAGCCACCAGTGGAAGGCCGTCTCCGCGTGGTGGCCGCCTTCCGGGCCGGCCGAGACGGCCAGCAGCACCAGCGCCGAGCAGAGCACGCCGATCGAGGCCCACTCCAGCTGCTTGAGCCGGATGCCCAGCAGCTTGATGCTGAGCAGCGCGGTGATCACCAGGTTGGCGCTGATGATGGTCTGGGAGAGGAACAGCGGCAGCAGCCGCGCGGCCAGCGCGCCCAGCCCGAAGCCGATCAGGTCGAGCACCGTACCGGTGATGAACTCCCAGGTGACGGCGGCCTTGGCGGTGGAGGACAGGCTCGGTCCGCCGTGCTCGGTGGTCGAGGTGGTGGCGCCCCTGGCGGTCTCCTCCTGGGCGGAGCGGCGGGATCCGACGGCCTGTAGGACCGAGCCGGTGCCGTAGCAGGCGGATGCCGCCACGGCCGTGACGAGGCCGATGATCACCGAACGCTCCGATCGGGAGTTGGGTCAAGAACAGGTAATGGGACCAGCGGTCCGGGACCCACTATGCCCGTTCGCGCGGTACGGTCGGGACCTCCCCCCGGGCCGCCGCAGGGCCGCCCCCGCACCACCCCGGGCCCGCCGGGACGTACGTCCGGGCGTCCCGGCCGGTTCCCGCGCCCCACCCGTCTCAGGGTCGACTGGGGGAAATCTCATCCGCGAGAAGGGGTACCGCCCCGGCGGTCGGCGGGGAATCTTGTCATAACCAGTATGCGAAGGGTATGCCGTCCTCTGCCGCCGGTCGCGGTAGCGTCGGGGGCATGAGAACCCTTGCACGACGTTCCCGGGGCACCGGGCCGCTTGCCCTGGTGGCGGCGCTGCTCGGGCTGCTGCTCGTGTTCGCGCCCGTGGCCTCGGCCGCCGGTGGGCTGGGAGACGTCTCCACCACCCTCAAGCAGGGCAAGGTCTACGTCGACCCGGCGATGACCAGCCGCTTCAGCCAGAGCCAGGCGGACGCCCTGACCGAGAAGATCAAGAAGGCCGACAAGCCGATCTTCATCGCGGTGCTTCCGGACGCGGCCCCGTACAACACCCAGACCAAGACGATCTTCCAGGACCTGCGGACCGAGGTCGGCGTCGACGGCGTCTACGCGGTCTGGCTCGGCAACCTGTTCGACGCCCGGGCCGACCAGGGCGCGCTCGCCAAGGGCATGCCGCAGCGGATCGCCGGTGCGGCCTACCGCTCGCACCAGGGCGACATCAACGGCACCCTGAACGACTTCGTCGACCAGGCCGCGCCGCAGGCCAAGGGCAACGGGGTCACCCACAGCACCTCGATCGCCTGGGTGGTCATCCCGGTGGTGCTGGTGGCGCTGGCCGGCGCGGGTGTCTTCTTCCTCTTCCGCCGTGCCAAGAAGCGCAAGGAGGAGCAGGCCCGGGCCGAGCTGGAGCAGCTGCGCCGGGTGGTGGACGAGGACATCACCGCCTTCGGCGTGGAGCTGGAACGGCTCGACTTCAACCCGGCCGCCGCCGACGCGGACGACGTCCAGCGCACCGACTACTCGCACGCCCTGGACGCGTACGAGAAGTCCAAGCGGCTGATGGACGAGGCGAAGAAGCCGGAGGACGTCAAGCAGGTCACCGAGGCGATCGAGGACGGCCGGTTCGCGCTGGCCACCCTGGCCGCACGGCGGGACAAGCGCCCGCTGCCCGAGCGCCGTCCCCCGTGCTTCATGGACCCGCGCCACGGCCCGTCCGTCAAGGACGTCGAGTGGGCCCCGGCCGGCGGCGCCCCGCGCACCGTCCCGGTCTGCCAGGCCGACGCCGACCGGGTCGCGGCCGGCCTCGACCCGGCCGTGCGCACCGTCGACACCGAGCACGGCCCGCAGCCGTACTGGAACGCCGGCCCGGCGTACGCACCGTACGCGGGCGGCTACTACAGCGGCTTCGGCGGCGGCCTGCTGCCCGGCCTGCTGGTCGGCACCGTGCTCGGCTCGGCGATGAGCAGCCCGGCCTACGCGGCCGCGCCGATGATGGAGCACCACGGCTACCAGGACCAGTACGAGGGCGGTGACTACACCGGCGCCGACTTCAACGGCGGCGACTTCGGCGGGTTCGACGGCGGTGGCACCGACTTCGGCGGTGGTGGCGACTTCGGTGGTGGCGACTTCGGCGGCGGGGACTGGTAGTCCTCCGGTCCCGGAACCGCCTCGCACGGCCCCGTCGGTCTCGACCGGCGGGGCCGTTCGTCGCCCCGGGGCATCGAGGCGCGGGTTTGAGAAGGCAACCCGGTGTGGCAGGCTGGCGCTGTGACCTCCGACACCACCGGCACCCCCGCGGCCGCTCGGGCCGCCGTCCCCGGCCGACCGTGCTCGATGGCGGCGGCGCTCCAGGTGGTGGGCGAGAAGTGGGCGCTGCTGGCGGTGCGCGAGCTGTTCTACGGCAACCACCGCTTCGACCGGATCGCCCGCAACACCGGCGCCCCGCGCGACCGGCTGACCGCGCGGCTGCGGGCGCTGGAGGAGGCCGGGGTGGTCGAGCGCCGCCCGTACAGCGAGCGGCCGCCGCGCTACGAGTACCACCTCACCGAGGCCGGCCGGGACCTCGCCCCGCTCGCCCACGCGCTGCGCGTCTGGGGCGACCGCTGGCTGGGGCCGGATTCCCCGGTGACCTTCGCCCACGAGTCCGAGGGCCACCAGCCGCACCCCTTCGACCCGGCCTGGGTCTGCCGCACCTGCGGCCGGGAGGCCCGCCGCGGCGAACTGCACGCCGAGGTGCACACCCCGGGCTGGACGGTCGAGGGCCCCGTGGAGCTGTGACCGGCCGCAACGACGGTTAGGGTCGGGGCATGCACGGTCGCGACGCCCACAGTGATGAACCGGTCCGGGTGACCGCCTGGGTCCGGGGGAAGGTCCAGGAGGTCGGGTTCCGCTGGTGGACCAGGGCGCGGGCGCTGGAGATCGGCGGCCTGTCCGGCTACGCCAGCAACCTCGGCGACGGCCGGGTACAGGTGGTGGCCGAGGGACTGGCCGCCGACTGCGAGGAGCTGCTGGCCCTGCTGCGCGGCCCCGACACGCCCGGCGCGGTGAGCGGCGTGACCGAGATCTGGACCGCCGTCGGTGCGGGTTACGAGGGTTTCGAGATCCGCTGAGCCCCCGTTTCCCGGCCCGCTGCCGTCGCGTCCCGGAAATGATCCGCAACCGTCGGTGTCAGGCGGTTGCCATTCGGGCAGACTCGTGGTTGACTCCGCATCGAACGATGATCCACGAGCACGTGGTGGACCCGGCCCGAGACCCCCCAGGCGTGACGACACCGCCGGGCAGGTGACAGGGGCGCGGTAGCGTGCGGTGATCGTGTTGACCCGTACCGTCTTTGGTGAGACGCTTGAAGCCCGCGCACACGATCGCGTATCCCGGCAGGCGCATGCCCTCGTGAGCCCAGCTCACGGTGGTTGTGCCGTAGTGCCCAGCCAGCACTTCCGGTGCGCGCCGCGCGTGCGTCCCCCTTCCCCCTAGACCTGTACCGTTCCGGTTCGGTCACTCAGCGTGGAGGACCATTCATCATGGCAAAGGCGCTTCTCGGGTACGTCGGCGGCCCCGACCCGCGAATGCTCTCCGAGATGCGACGGCTCCAGCAGCGCGTCCAGGACCTTGAAGCCGAGCTCCTTCGGATGCAGGCTGAGAACGACGCGCTCACCGCTGTCGCTGACGAGCACTCGCTGCTCAACAGCATCGATCTGGACCAGCGGGAGCCGGCTCTGACCTGAGCCCCGCCCCGGTCCTCACAGATCGACGCCGCTGTGCACTGAGCCGCCCCGAAAGGGACGCAGCTTTGCAAGGGACGCCCGGATGTGGCGTCCCTTCGTCGTGTCGGACTCCGGATACAGTCGGTCCCGTCGTGAGTGATTGAGGAGACCGGCCGCGTGCACCTGAAGAGTCTGACGCTGCGCGGGTTCAAGTCCTTCGCCTCCAGTACCACCCTGCGCTTCGAGCCGGGCATCACCTGCGTCGTCGGCCCGAACGGCTCCGGCAAGTCGAACGTGGTCGACGCGCTGTCCTGGGTGATGGGCGAGCAGGGTGCCAAGTCGCTGCGCGGCGGAAAGATGGAGGACGTCATCTTCGCCGGGACCAGCGGGCGCGCCCCGCTCGGCCGCGCCGAGGTCAGCCTCACCATCGACAACGGCGACGGCGCCCTGCCGATCGACTACGCCGAGCTGACGATCACCCGGACCATGTTCCGAAACGGCGGCAGTGAGTACGCGCTCAACGGCGAGACCTGCCGCCTGCTGGACATCCAGGAGCTGCTCTCCGACTCCGGCATCGGCCGTGAGATGCACGTCATCGTCGGCCAGGGCCGGCTCGACTCCGTCCTGCACGCCGACCCGACCGGCCGCCGCGCCTTCATCGAGGAGGCGGCCGGCGTCCTCAAGCACCGCAAGCGCAAGGAGAAGGCGCTGCGGAAGCTGGACGCGATGCAGGCCAACCTCAACCGCGTCCAGGACCTGGTGGCCGAACTGCGCCGCCAACTCGGACCGCTCGGCCGACAGGCCAGGATCGCCCGCCGCGCCGCTGGCATCCAGGCCGACCTGCGCGACGCACGGCTGCGACTGCTCGCCGACGACCTGCTCACCCTCCGCCAGGCCGTCGAGGCCGAGATCGCCGACGAACTCGCGCTGCGACTGCGCCGCACCACCGTCGAACAGGAACTGGCCCGCGCCGTGCAGCGCGAACGGGTCCTGGAGGCGCAGGTCCAGCAGCTCGGTCCGAGCCTGGAGACCGCCCGGCAGACCTGGTACCGGCTCTCCGCGCTCGCCGAACGCACCCGCGGCACCATCGGACTGGCCGAGGCCCGGGTCCGGCACGCCGCCGCCGGGGGACAGACCGAGGAGCGGCGCGGTCGTGACCCGGAGGAGCTGGAGCGGGAGGCCGAGCGGGTCCGCGAGGAGGAGGCCGCCCTCGCCGAGGCACTGGAGGAGGCCCAGTACGCGCTGGCCGAGGCGGTCGAGCGCAAGAGCGAGCTGGAATGCGAGCTGGCCGCCGAGGAACGCCGGCTGCGGGACGCCGCCCGGGCCATCGCGGACCGCCGGGAGGGCCTGGCCCGGCTGCAGGGGCAGGCGGTCGCCGCCCGCTCCAAGGCCGCCTCGGCCGAGGCCGAGATCGGCCGGCTCATCGAGGCCCGGGACGAGGCGCTGCTGCGCGCCGAGGCCGCCCAGGGTGAACTGGACGAACTCCAGCAGCAGGTCGACGGCCTGACCGGGGACGACGAGCAGGCAGAGGCCGGGCACCGGCAGGCCCGGGAACGGCTGGCCGCGGTGGAACGGGAACTGGCCGCCGCCCGGGAGACGGCCGGGGCCGCCGAGCGCGAACGGGCCGGGCTCACCGCGCGGCACGAGGCGCTCTCGCTCGGGCTGCGCCGCAAGGACGGCACCGGCGCGCTGCTGGACGCGGGGGAGCGGCTGACCGGACTGCTGGGCCCGGCGGCCGCGCTGCTGCGGATCGAGACCGGGTGCGAGGTACCCGTCGCCGCGGCGCTCGGGGCGGCGGCCGACGCGGTGGCCGTGGACTCGCCGTCCGCAGCCGCCGGGGCGCTGCGGCTGCTGCGCGACCAGGACGCCGGGCGGGCCGCGCTGCTGATCGCCGGGGCCACGGAGGTTCCGCGTCCGGCCGGGGAGTTGCCGGACGGGGCCCGCTGGGCCGGTGAACTGGTGGACGGCCCGGCCGAGCTGCTCGCCGCCGTCCGGAACCTGCTGGCCGGGGTGGCGGTGGTCGCCGACCTGGACTCGGCGCTGCGACTGCTCGCCGAACGCCCCGGACTGTCCGCCGTCACCGCCGAGGGGGACCGGCTGGGCGCCGGCTTCGCCCAGGGCGGCTCCGGCGGCGCGCCCAGCCTGCTGGAGACCCAGGCGGCCGTGGACGAGGCGGCCCGGGCGATCGGGGAACTCGCCCTGCGCTGCACCGAGTCGGCCGAGCGGCTGGCCGAACTCACCGAGCTGCGCCGGGAGTCGGCCGCCGAGGTGGACCAACTCGCCGAGCTGCGGCGGCAGGCGGAGAAGGAGCGGGCCCAGGTCGCCGGTGCGCTCGGCCGCCTCGGCGGACAGGCCCGCGCCGCCGCCGGGGAGGCCGAGCGGCTGTCGGCCGCCGCGACCCGGGCCGAACAGGGCCTGGCCGAACTGCTCGCCACCGCCGAGGAACTGGCCGAACGGCTCGCCGTGGCCGAGGAGTCGGCGGACGCCGGGGAGGACGAGCCGGACCCCGCCGAGCAGCAGCGGCTGGCCGAGGCCGCCTCCGCCGCCCGGCAGGCCGAGCTGGAGGCCCGGCTCGCGGTGCGCACCCACGAGGAGCGGGTCCGCGCCCTGGCCGGCCGGGCCGACCAGCTGGACCGGGCCGCCCGCGCCGAACGGGAGGCGCGCGCCCGTGCCGCCGATCGCCGCCGCCGCGCCGAGCACGACGCCGGGGTGGCGACGGCCGTCGCGGCGGGCGCCCGGCAGCTGTTGGCCTGCCTGGAGGTGTCGCTGTCCCGCGCGGACGCCGAGCGCGCGGCGGTCGAACAGGCGCGTTCCGAGCGCGAGGACGAACTGCGGGAGCACCGGGAATACGGCCGCGGCCTCAAGGAGGAGCTGGACAAGCTGGTCGACGCCGGGCACCGGGACGAGGTGCTGCGGGCGGAGAAGCGGCTGCGGATCGAGCAGTTGGAGGCCCGGGCGCTGGAGGAGTTCGGCATCGACGGGGGCGAACTGCTCGCCTCGTACGGGCCGGACCAGCCCGTCCCGCCGCCCGCGGCGTCAGCCGCTGATGTCGCTGCGCCCGAGGAGGGGCAGGAGCCGGGGGAGCCGTACCCGTACGTCCGGGCCGAGCAGGAGAAGCGACTGAAGGCCGCCGAGAAGGCCTACCAGCAGCTCGGCAAGGTCAACCCGCTGGCGCTGGAGGAGTTCACCGCGCTGGAGGAGCGCCACCAGTTCCTCGGCGAGCAGCTGGACGACCTCAAGCGCAGCCGGCGCGACCTGATGGACATCGTCCGGGACGTGGACCAGCGGGTCGAGCAGCTGTTCACCTCGGCGTACCACGACACCGCGGCCCAGTTCGAGGGCGTCTTCGCCCGGCTCTTCCCGGGCGGCGAGGGTCGGCTGGTGCTGACCGACCCGGACAACATGCTCACCACCGGGGTCGAGGTGGAGGCCCGCCCGCCCGGTAAGAAGGTCAAGCGGCTGTCGCTGCTGTCCGGCGGCGAGCGCTCGCTGACCGCGGTGGCGCTGTTGGTGGCGATCTTCAAGGCCCGGCCCAGCCCGTTCTACGTGATGGACGAGGTGGAGGCGGCGCTGGACGAGACCAACCTGCGCCGGCTGATCGGGATCATGGAGGAGCTGCGGGAGAGCTCCCAGCTGATCGTGATCACCCACCAGAAGCTGACCATGGAGTCCGCCGACGCCCTGTACGGCGTGACCATGAAGGGCGACGGGATCTCGCAGGTGATCAGCCAGCGGCTGCGCGAGGAGCACAAGGAGCGGCGGCCGGCAGGCGTCCGTACGGTGACGGTGTAGGGCGGCTACGGTCCATCCGGGCTCCGGTCACGGATACTGGGGGGCGTTATGGAATACGTGATTCTTGCCGTAGTCATCGCCGTGATCGCCATCGCCGCGATCGCGGGCCTCGTCGTTTCCGGCAGACGACGCCAGCAGCTGCCCCCGAAGTCGCAGGCGCCGGTCATCACGGCGCCGAAGCCCACTCCGCAGGAGCCTCAGGTCGGCGAGGAGGCCGCGCCGCCCACCGAGGAGCCGCGCCGCACCGTCGAGGAGGTTCCGCTTCCCGAGGCCCCCGAAGCCCCCGCGGCCCCCGAGGCCGTCGAGGCCGTCGAGGTCGAGGCTCCCGAGGTGGCCGAGGCGGCGCCCGCCGTTGAGGTCCCCGAGCCCACCGCCGGCCGGCTGGTCCGGCTGCGCTCCCGGCTCTCCCGCTCGCAGAACTCGATCGGCAAGGGCCTGCTCTCGCTGCTCTCCCGCGAGCACCTGGACGAGGACACCTGGGAGGAGATCGAGGACACCCTGCTCACCGCCGACGTCGGCGTCGCCCCGACCCAGGAGCTGGTCGAGCGGCTGCGCACCCGGGTGAAGGTGCTCGGCACCCGGACGCCCGACGAGCTGCGCGTGCTGCTGCGCGAGGAGCTGGTCGAGCTGATCGGCAAGGACTCCGACCGCACCGTCCGCTCCGTCAAGCACGAGGAGGGCCCGGCCGTGGTCCTGGTCGTCGGCGTCAACGGCGTCGGCAAGACCACCACCACCGGCAAGCTGGCCCGCGTCCTGGTCGCCGACGGCCGCAGGGTGGTGCTTGGCGCCGCCGACACCTTCCGGGCTGCCGCCGCGGACCAGCTGCAGACCTGGGGCGAGCGGGTCGGTGCGCACACCGTGCGCGGCCCGGAGGGCGGGGACCCGGCCTCGATCGCCTTCGACGCGGTCAAGGAGGGCATCGCCGAGGGCGTGGACACCGTGCTGATCGACACGGCCGGCCGACTGCACACCAAGACCGGCCTGATGGACGAACTGGGCAAGGTCAAGCGGGTCGTCGAGAAGCACGGCCCGGTGGACGAGGTGCTGCTGGTGCTGGACGCCACCACCGGTCAGAACGGCCTGATCCAGGCCCGGGTGTTCGCCGAGGTGGTGGACATCACCGGCATCGTGCTGACCAAGCTGGACGGCACCGCCAAGGGCGGCATCGTGGTCGCGGTGCAGCGCGAGCTGGGCGTGCCGGTCAAGCTGATCGGTCTGGGCGAGGGCGCGGACGACCTGGCGCCGTTCGAGCCGGGTGCGTTCGTGGACGCGCTGATCGGGGACTGACCGGGGCTCCCCGTCGGTCGAAGGGTCCGCTCCTCCGGGGGCGGGCCCTTTCGCGTGTCCGGGGAGGGCCGCCGCCCCGAGCCGAAGGGGCACGCCGGTGCCGAAAGCGAGGAGCGACAAGCGACCGACGGAGGAGGGAGTGCCGGAGCGAAGAGCGTCGGCGCCGGGTCAGAGCGCCCCGGAGGTGAGCGGGTGGGTCACGACGAGCGGGCGGGTCACGAGGCGATCCAGGCCGGCTCGGCGGTGCGCTCGCGGCTGCGGTGGCAGGCGTAGGCGAGGGTGCCGAGCAGCAGCCGGGCCTCGGGCGGGCAGCCGGCGTTGTCGCGGGTGGGGCGGCGCAGCCAGCGGACCGGGCCGAGCCCGCCGAGGACGGTGGGCGGGGCGGCGACGTAGCCGCCCTCGCCGTGGCAGGTCAGATCGAGCGCGGCGTCGTCCCAGCCCATCCGGTAGAGCAGGTCGGGCAGTCGGCGGGCGGTGCCGGCGGTGACCAGGAACTGCAGCCGGCCGGTGGGCGGGGCGAGCACCGGGCCGACCTGGGTGCCCATCCGCTCCAGCCGGACCAGCGCCTGCAGGCCGGCCTGCTCGGGGACGTCCAGGACGTCGAAGGCGCGGCCGGTGGGGAACAGTACGGAGCCCTCGGCGCTGAAGGCCCGGGCCCGGGCCCGGCTCCCGGCGCCCGGCACGGGGTGCAGGCCGGGCGCGGCGCAGCGGTGGGCGCCGCAGGGACAGCGGGTCGGGGCGGTGGCGCCAGTTACCGGGGTGCCAGTGGCCGGGTCGCCGGTGGCGACCGCCCAGCCCCAGCGGCCGGTGTACTCCGCGGCGGCCTGGGACGCGGTGACCTTGGTGCGGCGGCGCGCGCCCAGCGGTGCCAGCCGCAGGTGCCCCAGTCGAAGTTCGCCGAACAGGTTGTCCATGCCTCCCCCAACAGGTTCTCGTTGCCGATGGTTACGGGATGGTGACTGTGTGTTGATTGTCCATTGCGTGGTGCGTTGTGCGGTGGCGGCGCGCAGCGCTTGGCGTGCGCCTGTTGCGGTGGTGCGCCTCGGGCGCCGCCTTGTGGGGGCGGCGCCGATGCCGGATCGTCGTGTGCGTGAGGCTGTTGCTGTCCCGAGTGGGCGGCGAACTCGCTTGTGACTGCGGTGGATTGTGGGGTCCGCCGGGTCCGCCGGAGTTGACCGGAGGACTTGGCGGCCCGCATATGCCGGACCGTCGGGCCTATCCAGTGAAGCGTGTGCCCCCTGGCTTCGGTTCACTCCTGGGGGTGGCGAAAGGTGGCGTTTCGCCAGGACCGCTCCCACGGGTACCTCGCGGGGCACTACGTTCAGCGCACGGACGTCGTCATGGAGCCTGCTCCGGGCCGCCGGGGAACGGGAGTTGGGGATCTGACGCACCGTCCTGGACGATGGCGCACCAGTACGACGAGGCGGTACCGCAACACCTCAGGCACGGCACGTCTGGCAAGAGCCCGCAACCGTCGGGCGGTCACGATCGGGGGCCCCGAAGGGGCCGGGCGGGATGGGGACGTTCCCATGGCAGAGAAGCAACCCAATGAGAAGCTGACCACGTGGTTCGCCCGCAGCGGCTGGTCCAAGGGGGAGTTGGCCCGCCAGGTCAACCGCCGGGCCCGGCAGATCGGCGCCCACCACGTGTCCACCGACACCTCCCGGGTGCGCCGCTGGCTCGACGGCGAGCAGCCCCGCGAGCCGATCCCCAAGATCATGTCGGAGCTGTTCTCTGAGCGCTTCGGCTCCGTGGTCTCGATCGAGGACCTCGGCCTGCGCGCCGCGATCCCGGTCTCCACCGTCGGCGGCGGCGTGGACCTGCCCTGGAGCGCCCCGCAGACCGTCCAGCTGATCAGCGAGTACTCCCGCAGCGACCTGATGCTCAACCGCCGGGGGTTCCTCGGCACCTCGCTCGCGCTGACCGCCGGCGCCGCGCTGATCGAGCCGATGCAGCGCTGGCTCGCCCCCGGCCCGACCGGCATGCCCACCCCGATCCTCACCGCGGCCAACGGCGGCGAGGCGTTCACCGGCCGGCTCTCCGAGCCCGAGCTGGAACTGCTGGAGCAGACCACGGTCATGTTCCGCCAGTGGGACGCCCAGAACGGCGGCGGGCTGCGCCGCAAGGCCGTGGTCGGCCAGCTCCACGAGGTCACCGACCTGCTCCAGGAGACGTACACCGAGGACACCACCAAGCGGCTGTTCCGGCTCACCGCCGAGCTCGCCCACCTGGCCGGCTGGATGTCCTACGACGTCGGGATGCACCCGAGCGCGCAGAAGTACTACGTGCTCGCCCTGCACGCGGCGAAGGAGGCCGGCGACCGCCCGTTCGGCGCCCTGATCCTCACCGACATGAGCCGCCAGATGATCCACCTCAACCGGGGTGAGGACGCCCTGGAACTGATCCACCTGGCGCAGTACGGCAGCCGGGACACCGCCACCCCGCGCCAGCAGTCCCTGCTGTACGCGATGGAGGCGCGCGCCTACGCCACCATCGGCGAGGTGAACCGCTGCGCCCGGGCGATCCGGTTGGCCGAGGACACCTTCACCGACATCCGGGACGGGGACGGCGATCCGGACTGGTTGAAGTTCTTCTCGCCGGCCGAGCTGAACGCCGAGAACGCGCACTCCTTCCGTGACCTCGCGTACCACTCGGACAACGCCGAGCTGTACGCCTCGCTGTCCGCGCCGGTGATGGAACGCGCGGTCGACCTGTTCCGCCAGGACGACGACCACGTGCGCTCGTACGCCTTCAACCTGATCGGCATGGCCAGCGTGCACCTGCTGCAGAAGGAGGCCGAGGAGGCGGTGGTGTACGCCGAGCAGGCGGTGGACATCGCGACCAAGGTGCGCTCGGAGCGGCTGAACTCCCGGGTGCGCAAGACCACGGAGGCCGCCTCCGCCCGGTTCAAGGGCGTGGACGCGGTGAGCCGGCTCAAGGAGCGGGTGGTTCAGGACATCCCGGAGTTCGTCTCGGTGGTCTGAGCGACCCCCGCACCGGACTCCACCGACCGCGACGGCCGCCGCCGCCGCGGTCGGTGGCTTCTGGGGCACCGGCGGCGGCACGCGGCGGCACGGTAGCCCATCCGGCCCCGCGGCGGGGCCGCGGTTCACGTGCCCGTAACCCGCGCGACGCACGCGTCACGGCCGCGAAACAACCGGCCGCACTGGCCGAAACCAGCCTTCGGCACTCTCCTCTTCATCGCCGCCACCCGGGTGGCACGGGACAGGTACCCGGGGTGTGGAGCGGCTTTCACGCAGAGGAGACGCCGATGCCGGACGGCTTCAGCGCGGGCGACACCGCCTTCGTGCTCATCAGTGCGGCCCTGGTCATGGTGATGACCCCGGGCCTGGCCTTCTTCTACGGGGGCATGGTCAGGGCCAAGAGCACACTGAACATGCTGGCGATGAGCTTCCTCTCGCTCGGCATCGTCAGCGTGCTCTGGGTCCTCTACGGGTACTCGCTCAGCTTCGGGCCCGACTCCTTCGCCGGACTCATCGGCAACCTGGACTTCCTCGGGATGCGCGGGATCGGGCTGAACGAGCTGAACGGGACCATCCCGGTCACCGCCTTCGCGGTCTTCCAGCTGATGTTCGCGATCATCACCCCGGCGCTGATCAGCGGCGCCATCGCGGACCGGGCCAAGTTCGCCGCCTGGGGCCTGTTCATCGCGCTCTGGGTGACGGTCGTCTACTTCCCGGTCGCGCACTGGGTGTTCTTCACCGACAACGGCCACGGCGGCTGGCTGGGCGACAGAAACGGCGTGATCGACTTCGCCGGCGGGACGGCCGTGCACATCAACGCCGGGGTCGCGGGCCTCGCGCTCTGCCTGGTGCTGGGCAAGCGGGTCGGCTTCAAGAAGGACCCGATGCGCCCGCACAGCCTGCCGCTGGTGATGCTCGGCTCCGGGCTGCTGTGGTTCGGCTGGTTCGGCTTCAACGCCGGCTCGGCGCTGGCCGCCAACGGCGTCGCCGCGATGGCCTTCGTCAACACCCAGGTCGCCACCGGCGCGGCGCTGATCGGCTGGCTGATCTACGAGAAGCTCAAGCACGGCGCGTTCACCACGCTGGGCGCCGCCTCCGGCGCGGTGGCCGGACTGGTCGCGATCACCCCGGCCTGCGGCTCGGTCAGCCCGCTCGGCGCCGTGGCGATCGGCCTGATCGCGGGCGCGGTCTGCGCCGCCGCCGTCTCGCTGAAGTACCGCTGGGGCTTCGACGACTCCCTCGACGTGGTGGGCGTGCACGCGGTCGGCGGGGCGATCGGCTCGCTGCTGATCGGCCTGTTCGCCACCGGCGGGGTCGGCCAGACCGCCAAGGGCCTGTTCTACGGCGGCGGGCTGGGTCAGCTCGGCAAGCAGGCGATGGGCGTGGCGGTGGTCGCGGCGTACTCGTTCGTGCTGTCCTGGCTGCTGGCGAAGGCGGTCGACAAGCTGGTCGGCTTCCGGGTCGCCGAGGAGGTCGAGGTGGCGGGCATCGACCAGGCCGAACACGCCGAGTCCGCCTACGATTTCAGCGCCGTGGGCGCCGGCCTGGCCCGGGCCCTGCCGAGCCTGGGCGGTGCCGCCCCCGCGCCGGTTGCCGTGTCCGTCGAGAAGCCCGTTGAGAAGACCGAGGTCGACGCCTGATGAAGCTCATCACCGCTGTGATCAAGCCGTACCGCCTGGACGAGGTGAAGGCCGCCCTGCAGGCCTTCGGGGTCCACGGCCTGACCGTCACCGAGGCCAGCGGCTACGGCCGCCAGCGCGGCCACACCGAGGTCTACCGGGGCGCCGAGTACACCGTGGACCTGGTGCCGAAGATCCGGATCGAGGTCCTGGTCGAGGACGAGGACGCCGACGGTCTCATCGACGCCCTGGTGAAGGCCGCCCGGACCGGGAAGATCGGCGACGGCAAGGTGTGGAGCATCCCGGTCGACACCGCCGTCCGGGTCCGCACCGGCGAACGCGGGCCGGACGCCCTGTGACGCCCTGACCGATCGGCGGCCCACCTGACGGACGGGACCCACGCGCATGACCACCGAGACCAGCCCCTCCGACTCCTCCGCCCCCTCCGACCACGCCGCCGCCCGGGCCCAGCTGCTCGACCGGCCCGGCCTGACCGGCCGCCCCCGCCGGGCCGCGCTCGCCCGGCTCACCGACGACTGGCTGGCCGGGCTGCTCACCGACGCCGGCGCCCCCGCCTCCGGCGTCGCCCTGGTCGCCGTCGGCGGTTACGGGCGCGGCGAACTGTCCCCGCGCAGCGACCTGGACGTCCTGCTGCTGCACGACGGCCCGATCGCCCGCGAGCTGCCCGAGCGGATCTGGTACCCGGTCTGGGACGCGGGCGCCAAGCTCGACCACTCGGTGCGCACCGTCGCCGAGGCCCGCTCCGTCGCCGCCGCCGACCTCAAGGCCCAGCTCGGCCTGCTGGACGCCCGCCACCTCGCCGGGGACGCGGCGCTCACCGCAGCGCTGCGTTCCGCGGTGCTCACCGACTGGCGCGCCGGCGCCGCCGCGCGCCTGCCCGAGCTGCGCGAGCTGGGCCGGGAGCGGGCCGAACGCCACGGGGAGCTCTCCTTCCTGCTGGAGCCCGACCTCAAGGAGGCCCGCGGCGGGCTGCGCGACCTGGTCGCGCTGGACGCGATCGCCGCCACCTGGCTCGCCGACGCGCCCCGGGACGGTCTGGAGGCCGCCGCGCTGCGGCTCGCCGACGTCCGCGACGCGCTGCACCTGGTCACCGGACGGGCCACCGAGCGGCTCAGCCTCCAGGACCAGGACCAGGTCGCCGAGCGGCTCGGTGTGCTGGACGCCGACACCCTGCTGCGCCAGGTCTACGAGGCCGCCCGGACCATCGCCTACGCGAGCGACGTCACCTGGCGGGCGGTGGACCGGATACTGGCCGCCCGCTCCGGCCGGGGCCGCCGGACGGGCCGGCGGGGCTTCCCGTTCACCGGCGTCGGCCGCGGCACCGGCGCGGTGGCCCGGGGCGCGGTCGAGCGCCGCCCGCTCGCCGAGGGCGTGGTCGAGCAGGACGGCGAGGCGGTGCTCGCCCAGGCCGCCCGCCCGGCCACCGACCCGGTGCTGCCGCTGCGCGCCGCGGCCGCCGCCGCCCAGAACGGACTGACCGTCTCGTACGCGACGGTGCGCCGGCTGGCCGCCGAGTGCCGACCGCTGCCGGTGCCCTGGCCGGACGAGGCGCGCGCACAGCTGGTCACCCTGCTCGGCGCGGGGGAGGCCGCCGTCCCCGTGTGGGAGGCGCTGGAGGCGGAAGGACTGGTCACCCGGCTGCTGCCGGACTGGGAGCGGGTGCGCTGCCGTCCGCAGCGCAACGCGGTGCACCGCTGGACGGTGGACCGGCACCTGGTGGAGACGGCGGTGCGGGCCGCCGCGATGACCCGCCGGGTGGCCCGGCCGGACCTGCTGCTGGTCGCCGCGCTGCTGCACGACATCGGCAAGGGCTGGCCCGGTGACCACAGCGAGGCGGGCGAGGTGATCGTCCGCGACGTGGCCGCCCGGATGGGTTTCGGGGCCGAGGACACCGAGACCCTGGCGGTGCTGGTCCGCCACCACCTGACCCTGGTGGACACCGCGACCCGGCGCGACCCGGACGACCCGGCCACCGTCGAGGCGATCACCAAGGCGGTCGGCACCCTGTCGGAGCTGGAACTGCTGCACGCGCTCACCGAGGCGGACGCGCTGGCCACCGGCCCGGCCGCGTGGAGCGGCTGGCGGGCCTCGCTGGTGGACGGCCTGGTGGCCCGGGCCGCCGCCCGGCTCGCCGGGGTCGGCGGTGCGCCCGCGGAGGGGGCGCCCACCGCCGGGCAGGAGCGGCTCGCGGTCGAGGCCGCCCGCACCGGCGAGCCGGCGCTGTCGCTGCTGGCCCAGGCCGCGGGGGCGGACCCGGGCACCGAACCGATGGGAGTCGAGCTGACCCTGGCCGTCCCGGACCGTCCGGGGCTGCTCGGCACGGTCGCCGGGGTGCTCGCGCTGCACCGGCTGACCGTCCGCTCGGCCGGGCTGCGCGAGCTGGACCCGATCGGCGCGGGCCCGGTGCTGCTGCTGTCCTGGCGGGTGGCCGCCGAGTTCGGCGAGCTGCCGGAGGCCGCCAGGCTGCGTGCCGACCTGCGCCGGGCGCTGGACGGCTCGCTGGACGTCTCCCGCCGCCTCGCGGAGCGGGACGCCGCCGCCCCGCGCCGCAAGGGCATCCCCACCCCGCCGCCGCTCGTCGCGGTGGCGCCCGCGGTGGCCTCGGCGACCGCGACGGTGCTGGAGGTCCGCGCGCACGACGCCCCCGGACTGCTGCACCGGATCGGCCGGGCGCTGGACGGGGCGGGGGTGCGGGTGCGCACCGCGCACGTCTCCACGCTGGGCGCGGAGGCCGTCGACTCGTTCTACCTGACCGACGCGGCGGGCCGTCCGCTCACCGCCGAGCGGGCCGGGGAGGTGGCGGCGGCGGTGCGGGCGGCGCTGGGCTGAGAACCGGTCGGGGCGGGGGTTTCGGCAGGGGTGGAGACCGTAACCGGGGCGGCCGGATACCCTGGGGGACGACGACCGTACCGATACCGATGCCGCAGAGGACCCGCGCCGACGTGTTCGACACCCTTTCCGATCGCCTCGCAGCGACGTTCAAGAACCTCCGGGGCAAGGGCCGCCTGAGCGAGGCGGACATCGACGCCACCGCCCGCGAGATCCGCATCGCGCTGCTGGAGGCGGACGTCGCGCTGCCGGTCGTCCGGGCCTTCATCAAGCGGGTCAAGGAGCGGGCGCTCGGCGCCGAAGTCTCCGGCGCGCTGAACCCGGCGCAGCAGATCATCAAGATCGTCAACGAGGAGCTCATCGCGATCCTCGGTGGCGAGACCCGCCGGGTGCGGTTCGCCAAGAACGGCCCGACGGTCATCATGCTCGCCGGTCTGCAGGGTGCCGGTAAGACCACCCTCGCGGGCAAGCTCGGCTTCTGGCTCAAGAGCCAGAAGCACACCCCGCTGCTGGTCGCCTGTGACCTCCAGCGCCCCAACGCGGTCAACCAGCTCCAGGTGGTCGCCGAGCGGGCCGGCGTGGCCTTCTACGGCCCGCAGCCGGGCAACGGCGTCGGCGACCCGGTGCAGGTCGCCAAGGACTCGATCGAGTACGCCAAGCAGAAGCAGTACGACGTCGTCATCGTCGACACCGCCGGCCGCCTGGGCATCGACGCCGAGCTGATGCAGCAGGCCGCCGACATCCGCGCCGCGGTGGACCCGGACGAGGTCCTGTTCGTCGTCGACGCGATGATCGGTCAGGACGCGGTCACCACCGCGCAGGCCTTCCTCGACGGTGTCGACTTCACCGGTGTGGTGCTCTCCAAGCTCGACGGCGACGCCCGCGGCGGTGCCGCCCTGTCGGTCGCGCACGTCACCGGCCGGCAGGTCATGTTCGCCTCCAACGGCGAGAAGGTCGACGACTTCGACGCCTTCCACCCGGACCGGATGGCCTCGCGCATCCTGGGCATGGGTGACGTCCTCTCGCTGATCGAGAAGGCCGAGCAGACCTTCTCGCAGGCCGAGGCCGAGAAGATCGCCGCCAAGCTGCGCGGCGGCCCGAAGCAGTTCACCCTGGACGACTTCCTGTCGCAGCTGGAGCAGGTCCAGAAGATGGGCTCGATCTCCAAGCTGCTCGGCATGCTGCCCGGCATGGGCCAGATCCGCGAGCAGATCAACAACATCGACGACAAGGACGTCAACCGGGTCGGCGCGATCATCAAGTCGATGACCCCGGCCGAGCGCGCCGAGCCGGAGCTGATCAACGGCTCCCGCCGGGCCCGCATCGCCAAGGGTTCGGGTGTCCAGGTCGGCGAGGTGAAGAACCTGGTCGAGCGGTTCTTCGACGCCCGCAAGATGATGTCCGCGATGGCCTCCGGCAAGGGCATGCCCGGCATGCCGGGGATCCCGGGCATGGGCGGCGGCGCGAAGAAGTCCGCCAAGAAGGCCCCGCAGGCCAAGGGCAAGCGCAAGAGCGGCAACCCGCTGAAGCGCGCCCAGGAGGAGGCCGCGGCCGCCGAGCGCCGGGCGCTCGGCCCGGGCGCCGGCCAGGGTCAGGCCGAGGGCGGCGCGTTCGGCCTCGGTGCGGGCAAGGGCCCGGCCGACTTCGAGCTTCCCAAGGAGTTCAAGGACCTGCTGTAGTCCTCGGCCCTCGGCCCGGCCTGTTCGGCCTGAGCCGTCCTGATCGGCTTCGGTCGGTCCTGAGCCGTTCTGATCGGCCCGTCGTTCGGTGATCTCCGGGCGGCGGGCCGTTCATATGCCCGATGATGCTGCCATGTCCGATGATGTTGGCGTGCGAGTGATGATCAGGGCCCCGAGGGCCGAGGACGAGGTTGTGTACGCCGAGGCGGTCCGCCGGTCCGCCGAGCACATCGGGCGGTGGAACCCGGTCGAGCCGGACGGGCTGCCGGAACTGCTGGAGCGCCAGGGACCGGGCCTGCGCACCTTCCTGATCTTCGACCGGGACTCCGGCGGGCTGGTCGGCAAGGTGAACGTCGCCAACATCGTGATGGGCCGGTTCTGCAACGGCGCGCTCGGCTACGACTCGTACCTGCCGTTCGCCGGCACCGGGCGGATGACCGAGGGCCTGCGACTGGTCCTGGAACGCTGCTTCGCCCCGCAGTCGGCCGACGGGCTGGGCCTGCACCGGCTGGAGATCAACGTGCAGCCGGAGAACGAGCGCTCGATCGCGATGGCCAAGCGGCTGGGCTTCCGGCACGAGGGCTTCACGCCGCGGATGCTGTTCCTGCAGGGGGACTGGCGCGACCACGAGCGTTTCGCGCTGACCGCGGAGGAATGGCCGGGCACCGCGGCATAGCCATCGGGGCGCGGGCTCCGGCGCGGCCGTACGGCCGGTGGGGCGCGGCGTTGCGGTTGGCTCGCCCGAGTACCTGTCCGTATCGTCCGGTGGGTGACCGAACCCGCGCCGCCGCGCCAGACCCCCGACCAGCCCTGGCGGTCCGAGGGTGCGCCGCCCCCGCCGCCGCCCCGACGCCGGATGCCCGGCGGCTGGGCGGGCCTCGTCCTCACCGCACTCGTGGTGTTCCTGATTTCCGACCTGCTGTTGTCGTTCTTCGGCAACGAGGGCGCCACCACGATCTCCTACACCGAGTTCAACAACCAGTTGAACAAGGGCAACATCACCAAGATCTACTCCAAGGGCGACGCGATCGAGGGCGCCCTCAAGAGCGCCCAGCCCAAACCGGACGGCGGCAAGGGCAGCTACACCGAGTTCGACACCCAGCGCCCCTCCTTCGCGGGTGACAACCTGTGGGCCACCCTGCAGCAGCACGGCGTCGAGGTGACCGCGACCTCGCCGGTGCAGCAGCGCAGCTTCCTCACCAACCTGCTGCTCTCGCTCGCCCCGATGCTGCTGCTGGTCTTCATCTGGGTGCTGCTCGCCCGCCGGATGGCCGGCGGCCTCGGTGCCGGGCCGCTCGGTCGCAAGGCCCCGCCCAAGCCGGTCACCGCCGAGCAGGGCAAGCGCACCACCTTCGCCGACGTGGCCGGCATCGACGAGGTCGAAGCCGAACTCACCGAGGTGGTCGACTACTTGAAGAACCCCGACCGGTACCGCAGGCTCGGCGCCAAGATGCCGCGCGGGGTGCTGCTCAGCGGCCCGCCCGGGACCGGCAAGACCCTGCTGGCCCGGGCCGTGGCCGGCGAGGCGGACGTGCCGTTCTTCTCCGCCTCCGCCTCCGAGTTCATCGAGATGATCGTCGGCGTCGGCGCCAGCCGGGTGCGCGAACTGTTCGCCGAGGCCCGTAAGGTCGCCCCGGCGATCATCTTCATCGACGAGATCGACACCATCGGCCGCCAGCGCGGCGCCGGCGGCGGCATGGGCGGGCACGACGAGCGCGAGCAGACGCTCAACCAGATCCTCACCGAGATGGACGGCTTCTCCGGCTCCGAGGGCGTCATCGTGATCGCCGCGACCAACCGGGCGGACGTGCTCGACCCGGCGCTGCTGCGCCCCGGCCGCTTCGACCGGCGGATCACCGTCAGCCCGCCCGACCGGGAGGGCCGCGCCGCCATCCTGCGCATCCACACCCGGACCGTCCCGCTGGCCGGCGGCACCGACCTCACCCAGCTGGCCAAGGTCACCCCCGGGATGACCGGCGCCGAACTCGCCAACCTGGTCAACGAGGCCGCCCTGCTGGCCGTCAAGCGCAAGCAGGACGCGGTCAACGAACGGGACCTCTCGGACGCCCTGGAGAAGGTCCAACTCGGCGCCGTGCGGCCGCTGGTGATGCCCCAGGAGGAGCGCGAGCGGACGGCGTACCACGAGAGCGGGCACGCGCTGCTGGGCATGCTCCAGCCCGGCGCGGACCCGGTCCGCAAGATCACCATCGTGCCGCGCGGCCGCGCGCTCGGCGTGACCCTCTCCACCCCGGAGAACGACCGTTACTCGTACACCGAGCCCTACCTGCGCGGCCGGATCATCGGCGCGCTCGGCGGGATGGCGGCCGAGCAGGTCGTTTACGGGGTGATCACCACCGGCGCGGAGAGCGACCTGGAACAGGTCACCAGCATCGCGCGCGGGATGGCCGGGCGCTGGGGGATGAGCGAGCGGGTCGGGCGGCTCACCGCCGTGCCCGCGGACGTGCAGGGCGCCGGTGCCTACGGGCTCTCCGCGGCGCCGACCACGCTGGACGCGGTGGACGAGGAGGCCCGGCGGATCGTCGCCGAGTGCTACGAGGACGCGGTGCGGCTGCTGACCGAGCAGCGGCACCGGCTGGACGCGCTGGCGGCGGCGCTGCTGGAGGCGGAGACGCTGGACGAGGAGGCGGCGTACCGGGCGGCGGGGGTGCCGCGGGAGGCCTCGGACTCGGATGCGGAGCCGGGCTCCGGCTCAGGCGCGGGCTCGGGCTCTGCTTCCGCCTCGGGCGCGGGCGCGGGCGCGGGCGCGGGCTCGGGTGGGGACGGGGACGGGGACGGCGGGTCGGACGGGAAGTCGCTCGACCAGGCGTGAAGTCACTGCCGGGGGCGCTCGCCGCGATGGCGGACGCCCCCGGTTTCCGTTGTCCGGCTTCCGTTTCCGATCGGTTCTGTTCCCGCCCGCTTCCGTCTCCGCCTGGTCCTGGCGCGGTCGTTCCCTGCGAACGCCCTACCGCGGCCGTTCGGCGACCAGGTAGCGGAAGACGTTCTCCATCCGGACCGTGCCGTCCGGGCGCAGGTACGGCTGCAGCGCCTCCTCCAGCTCCTTGGCCACCAGCGGGGCACCGGAGAACTCCTCGGCCGCCTCGAACAGCCCGGTGGAGAGCAGGCCGCGGACCGCGCTGTCGAGGTCCGGGTAGGCGAACGGGCAGCTCACCCGGCCGCTGCCGGCCGGGCGCAGGCCGGCCGGGGCGAGCAGGTCCTCCAGCGTGCCGGGCGCGCTCAGCTCGAACGGGTCGCGCGCGGTGGTCCGGCCCGCCCTCCGGCGGGCCACGTCCAGCACCGGGGCGCTCTGGCAGCGCTCCGGCGGGCCCCAGGCGGCGAGCACCACGTGCCCGCCCGGAAGGGTGAGCCCGGCCGCCTCGGCGACCACCGCACGGGGCTCGGCCGCGCCGGGCAGCTGCTCGAAAACGGTCACCAGGGAATGGGCCGAGCGGGGGACGGCGGCGGTCGGCCGGGACCCGGCGCACACCCGCAGCCGACGGTTGCGGGCCAGCTCGCGCAGCTCGTCCCGCGGTTCCTGCCCGGCGACCTGGGCCCCCCGTCCGGCCGCCAGCAGCAGGGCCAGTCCGGACCGGCAGCCCAGTCCCAGCACGCTGCTCGCCGGGCCGACCTCCAGGCGGTCGTACACCGCCTCGTAGAGCGGTACCAGCATGCGTTCCTGGATCTCCGCCCAGTCGCGGGGCCGCGGGGGCGCGGCGGCCCCGGGCTGCGGGTGGTGCGATCGTGCGCCTGTTGGTCGTACGGTCGTGCCGGTCGTCCGAGCTGAAGCCATCGCGGCCTCCCATCCGGTCCTTCGGTGTGCTGCTACGGCTCCCCCAAAGTCCCGCCCCACTCCAGCGAACAGCGGGTCGGGCCCGGCGTCCAGAGGGGTGCAGGGTGGTGCGCGCGTGTCGCGGTCGTGCGCCCCCTGCGGGGGCCGTACCACTGCCGCGGGTGTGATACCGATTCGAAACCGGAGGGCCACGCCCCGTACGATTCGGCCCATGGCTAAGGCACCCGTTCTCACCCCCCAGGCGGAAGACTTCCCCCGCTGGTACCAGGACCTCATCAACAAGGCCGAGCTGGCCGACAACGGTCCGGTGCGCGGCACCATGGTCATCCGACCGTACGGCTACGGCCTGTGGGAGCGGATGCAGCAGGAGATGGACGCGCGCATCAAGAAGGCGGGCGCGCAGAACGCCTACTTCCCGATGTTCATCCCGCAGTCCTACCTGACCAAGGAAGCCGAGCACGTCGAGGGCTTCGCGCCCGAGCTCGCGGTGGTCACCCACGGCGGCGGCAAGCAGCTGGAGGAGCCGGTCGTCGTCCGGCCGACCTCCGAGACGATCATCAACGAGTACTTCTCCAAGTGGGTGCAGAGCCACCGCGACCTGCCGCTGCTGATCAACCAGTGGGCCAACGTGGTCCGTTGGGAGCTGCGCCCGCGCGTCTTCCTGCGCACCACCGAGTTCCTCTGGCAGGAGGGCCACACCGCCCACGCCACCTACGAGGACGCCCGTGAGTACGCGTCGATGATCCACACCCAGGTCTACGGCGACTTCATGACCAATGTGCTCGGCATCGACGTGGTGCTCGGCCGCAAGACCGCCAAGGAGCGCTTCGCCGGCGCCATCAACACCCTCACCCTCGAGGGCATGATGGGCGACGGCAAGGCCCTGCAGATGGGCACCAGCCACGAGCTGGGCCAGAACTTCGCCAAGGCGTTCAACACCACCTACCAGCTGCAGGGCGCCGAGCGCGAGCACGTCTGGCAGACCTCCTGGGGCGTCTCGACCCGCATGGTCGGCGGCCTGATCATGTCCCACGGCGACGACAACGGCCTGCGGGTGCCCCCGCGCCTGGCCGCGGTCCAGGCCGTCGTGCTGGCCATCAAGGGCGACGACGCCGTCATCGCCAAGGTCCGCGAGATCGGCGCCGCGCTGGAGGCGGCCGGCATCCGGACCGTCGTCGACGACCGCACCGACACCCCGTTCGGCCGCCGCGCCGTCGACTGGGAGCTCAAGGGCGTTCCGCTGCGCATCGAGGTCGGCCCGCGCGACCTGGAGAACGGCACCGCGATGCTGGCCCGCCGCATCCCGGGTGGCAAGGAGCCCGTCTCCATCGACGCCCTGGCCGCGCTGCTGCCGGGCATCCTGGAGGAGGACCAGGCGCTGCTGCTGCGCCAGTCCCGCGAGCGTCGCGAGGCCCGCACCGTCGACGTCAAGACCCTCGACGAGGCCGTCGAGGCCGCCGCGACCGGCTGGGGCCGGATCTCCTGGGCCGACCTCGGCCCGGAGGGCGAGGCCAAGCTGTCCGAGCAGGGCGTGACGGTGCGCTGCATCGTCGCGGCCGACGGTTCGGTGCCGCAGTCGGACGACCAGGACGGCAATATCGCGATCGTCGCGCGTGCGTACTGATGCCTGTTACCCGCAGGCGATGACCGTTAGCGGCGACATTTGCCCGGAATGCGGGTTGGTAAGAATCCGGTAACTCTCCCGGAGGACTACCGGCACCCGACATCCCTACTGGCCGGTCAACTGCCGGTATTAACGGAATAGCGGTACGGTGTACGGCCCGTGGCCCTGTCAACTTCGGCGGGTCCACGGGCCGTATGTCCCTGGGGCGACAGCCCGTCCCTCGGACGGAATTCACGAGGCCCGCCGACTCTGCGACGGGCCGAAACCGGCAGGGGGTTGGTCTTGCGTCAGATCCGGAACGCGCAATTCGCGCACAGTCGCGCATTCCTGGGAGTTCCCTGGGAATTCCCGGAGAACGGGAACATGCGGAACATCGGCTCGCCCTGCATCGTTGGTCTAGCGTGAGCACGACACAGCCCCTCGTCCTCGCGGCCGAACTGGCCGCCGCCTGGAGCGACATCCAGGCCTACCACCAGGACCTCCCGGACCTGGCCTCGCCTGAGGCCCTGATCGGCGAGTCCTCCTCGGCCTGTGGCACGCGGCTCGGTTTCGAGCGGCTCCTCCACGAGGCTGCCCACGGTCTGGCCGCGGCCCGGGACATCCGGGACACCTCGCGCGCGGGCCGCTACCACAACCGGCGCTTCCTGATGCTCGCCTCCGAGCTGGGCCTGGCGCACCCGGTCGAGCCGCACGCGAGTAGCGGCTTCTCCCAGGTGACCATGCTCAAGGAGACGCAGGAGCGCTACGCCGAAACCATCGAGCGCCTGGACCGCGCCCTCGGCGCGCACCAGGAAGCGGTGGCCGGCGACGGCACCAACCGGGCCTTCCGCGGCCCGGCCGCCCGGCACGGGTCCTCCGGCGGCGGCGTCCGGGTCAAGGCGGTCTGCGGCTGCGGACGCAACGTCCGGGTCGTGCCGTCCGTGCTGGCGCAGGCGTCCATCGTCTGCGGCGCGTGCCAGCAGCCGTTCAAGATCGCGTAAGCGGTCGGCCGGGACCGGTCGGCGACTGTGCGGGCAGTCGGTGCGACCGGGGTGATCGGGCGATCGGAGTCGGTGAGTCTGTGGGCTGACCGGGAGCGGGGGCTCCCGGTCGAGCCCTGAACCGTGGGTTCCGGGCCTTGAGTGCCGCTGTCTCCGGCGGTCTGAGCAGCCCAGTCCGCGGAGGTCGGGTGAAGGCCGTCCTCGCCGGTATGGCAGAATGGACAGCTGAGTACTCGGCAGCCGGGCAGGACCCCTCTCTCCTACGGCTGGCGTGTCCCTTGAACGCCCCGCCCCCGCAACCCCACGCGGACGGCGAGGACGCTCACCCACGTCAACACCAGGAGAATCCACTCCCGTGGCAGTCAAGATCAAGCTGAAGCGTCTCGGCAAGATTCGCTCCCCGCACTACCGCATCGTCGTCGCCGACGCCCGCACCAAGCGTGACGGTCGCGCGATCGAGGAGATCGGCATCTACCAGCCGACCTACAACCCCTCGAAGATCGAGGTCGACAGCGACCGCGCCCAGTACTGGCTGTCCGTCGGCGCCCAGCCGACCGAGCCGGTGCTCGCCATCCTGAAGCTGACCGGCGACTGGCAGAAGTTCAAGGGCCTGCCGGCTCCGGAGCCGCTGAAGGTCGCCGAGCCGAAGGTCGAGGACTTCTCGCACCTGTTCGCCAAGGCCGTCGCCGGCTTCGAGGACGCCACCACCGGTGTCGCCATCACCCCGAAGGCCAAGAAGTCGGACAAGGCCGAGGCTGAGGCCGACGCCGCCGCCGAGGCCTGATCGTGATCGAGGACGCCCTCGACCACTTGGTGAAGGGCATCGTCGAGCACCCCGACGAGGTGCAGGTGCGCTCGCGCAACCTGCGTCGGGGCAACACCATCGAGGTGCGAGTGCACCCCGATGACCTCGGCAAGGTGATCGGCCGGGGCGGCCGCACGGCGCGCGCTCTGCGCACCGTGGTCGGCGCCCTCGGCGGTCGCAACGTCCGGGTCGACCTGGTCGACGTGGACAACATTCGCTGACGCAGCTGCTCGTTCAGCCGTCGGGCTTGAGGCCGACCGGGACGCATGTCGTCCCGGTCGGCCTTTTTTGCTGGCTCCCGCGGCGCGTGTGCCACGCGCCGCCACGGGCCGGCTGCTCTGCTTACCTGTCTCTGCCCTCTCGCTCAGCAACTCCAGGAGAACGATCACCGTGCAGCTCGTCGTCGGCAGGATCGGCCGCGCCCACGGCATCAGGGGGGACGTCAGTGTCGAGGTCCGCACCGACGAGCCGGAACTCCGGCTCGGCCCCGGTGCCGTCCTGCTCACCGACCCGGCCTCTGCCGGACCGCTGACCATCGAGTCCGGCCGGGTGCACAGCGGCCGACTGCTGCTGCGCTTCGCCGGCGTCAAGGACCGCAACGCGGCCGAGGCTCTGCGGGGCACGCTGCTCATCTCCGAGGTCGACCCGGAGGAGCGGCCCGAGGACCCGGAGGAGTACTACGACCACCAGCTGATCGGCCTCGACGTGGTGCTGCTCGACGGCACCCCGGTCGGCGAGCTGACCGAGGTGGTCCACCTCCCGTACCAGGACCTGCTCACGGTGAAGAAGGCCGACGGGACGGAGGTGCTGGTGCCCTTCGTCAGCCAGATCGTGCCGACCATCGACCTGGAGAACCAGCGGGCCGTGATCACCCCGCCGGCCGGGCTGATCGACCCCGAGCGGGCCGAGGTCGCCGGTGCGGCGGCGGAGGAGCCGGCTGAGGCGTCGGCTGAGGCGTCGGCTGAGGCGTCGGCGGAGCCTGGTGAGGCGGGCGGGTCCGGCGAGTCCGGTGATTCGGCGAAGCCGGGGGAGTCGGAGTGACCGTCGAGCACACCCCTCAGATCGACGGTCCGGGTGTCGTTCCCGATGCCGGTCCGGGCGCCGGCCGGGATGCCGCTGAGGGCGTCCGGTCCGGGATGCGGATCGACGTCGTCACGATCTTCCCCGAGTACCTGGAGCCGCTGAACATCTCGCTGGTCGGTAAGGCCCGCGCCCGCGGCCAGCTGGACGTGCGCGTCCACGACCTGCGCGAGTGGACCCACGACGTGCACCGCACGGTGGACGACAGCCCGTACGGCGGCGGCCCCGGCATGGTGATGAAGCCCGAGCCGTGGGGCGAGGCGCTGGACGCGGTCGTCGCCGGCGGACCCGAGGGCGAGCTGCCCACGCTGGTCGTGCCCACCCCGAGCGGGCGCTCGTTCACCCAGGAGCTCGCCCAGGAGCTGGCCGGCCGCCCCTGGCTGGCGTTCACCCCCGCGCGGTACGAGGGCATCGACCGCCGGGTGATCGAGGAGGCGGCCACCCGGATGCCGGTGGTCGAGGCCTCGATCGGCGACTACGTGCTGGCCGGTGGCGAGGTCGCGGTGCTGGTGATGGTCGAGGCGATCGCCCGGCTGCTGCCCGGCGTGCTCGGCAACGCCGAGTCCCACCGGGACGACTCCTTCGCCCCTGGTGCGATGGCCGACCTGCTGGAGGGCCCGGTCTTCACCAAGCCCGCCGAGTGGCGCGGCCGGACCGTACCGGACGTGCTGCTCAGCGGCAACCACGGCAAGATCGCCCGTTGGCGCCGGGAGCAGGCCTTCGCCCGCACCCTGGCCAACCGGCCCGACCTGGTCGAGCGTTGGCAGTACGGCGCCTTCGACAAGAAGGACCGCCAGGCGCTCAGCGTCCTGGGCCTGGCCTGGGACGAGGAGCTCGGCCGATTTCGGTCCGTGGCCGGTGGTGTGGAAGAATAGGCGGCTGCTGTCTGTCGCTGGTTCCCTCCCGTAGGGGGCACGTGGACCGGCGCCCCCGCCACGGGGGGATCGCCGTCAGCCGACGCGGCCCGCAGCAGACCCCATTGTGACGAACTTCCGTGGGCGGCCCGTGGCGCCTGCGATGGAGAGCAACATGAGCAACAAGCTCGCTGCTGTCGACGCGGCCTCGCTGCGTAGCGACATCCCGGCCTTCCGTGCCGGTGACACCCTGAAGGTCCACGTCCGGGTCATCGAGGGCAACCGCTCCCGTGTCCAGGTCTTCCAGGGCGTCGTCATCCGCCGCCACGGCGCCGGCGTCGGTGAGACCTTCACCGTCCGCAAGGTCAGCTTCAACGTCGGCGTGGAGCGCACCTTCCCGGTGCACACCCCGGTCGTCGAGAAGATCGAGGTCGTGACCCGCGGTGCGGTTCGCCGCGCCAAGCTGTACTACCTGCGTGACCTCCGCGGCAAGGCCGCGAAGATCAAGGAGAAGCGCGACCGCTGATCCACCGGCCCCCGGCCACGCCGGGGATCGGAGCGCTCTGAAGGGCCGGGCGGCCGCAAGGTAAGCTCAGCCCCCGATGAGCACGCACGAACCACCCGCGGACCGCGACGGCAGTCCCGCACCCACCGGTGCGGACTCGCTGTCGCGGTCCGCGGTCGTTTCCGGGGGTGTTTCGGGGGAGGGTTCCGTGGCGGTTTCGGCTGTGGCTGCGGCTACCGGTGCCTTCGTCGGTGCGGGTGTCGGTGCCGACGTCCTCGCTGAGGAGCCGCGTGAGGCCGAGCATCCGCGCGAGGGTGAGCAGCGGCACGAGGGTGCGGAGCCGGGCGAAGGCGAGGGCGAGGAGCCGGACGAGGAGTCCGGGCACTCGCGGTCGCGGGACCTGTTGCTGTTGGCCGGGATCTGCCTGGCGGCCGTGCTCCTGGTGAACGCCTTCGTGGCCCGTCCGTTCACGGTGCCCTCCGGCTCGATGGAGGACACCCTGCGGCCCGGCGACCGGCTGATCGCCAACCAGCTCGCCTATGCCTTCGGCGGCCACCCCCAGCGGGGCGATGTCGTGGTCTTCGACGGGACGGGCTCCTTCCTTCCCGAGTCGGCCGTGCAGCCGGGCTTCTGGGACAACCTTCGTTCGCTCGGCCGGGACCTCGGGCTCGCCCCGGCGGGGGACACGCTCTACGTCAAGCGCGTGATCGGCGTCGGCGGGGACCGGGTGACCAGTACCGGCCCGGGCAAGCCGATCACCGTCAACGGCGTGCCGGTCGACGAGACCTCCTACCTTGACCCGGGCGACCAGCCGTCCGACGTGGCCTTCGACATCGTGGTGCCAGCCGGCAAGCTGTTCGTGCTGGGCGACCACCGGAGCGCCTCCCGGGACTCCCGCGACCACCTCGGCGAGCCCGGCGGCGGCTTCGTGCCCGAGGACAAGGTGATCGGCCGGGCGGACTGGCTGGTCTACCCGTTCTCGCGCTGGACCGGCCTGGACCGGCCTGAGGCCTTCGCCGCGATTGCGAGGACGGGTGGTCATGGGGACCAGAGGTAGGGGGCGGGTCGCCGACCACCCGGCCACGGAGTCGGGTGACACCGGACCGGGCGGCGCCGGGCCCGACGCTGCCCCGCCGGTCCGCGGCCGCGCCGAGCGCCGCCGCAGCGCCCGACGCGCGGCCCGGCGGCGCAAGCGCTCGCTGCTGCGCGAGTTCCCGACGATCATCCTGGTGGCGCTGCTGGTGGCGCTGGTGATGAAGACCTTCCTGGTCCAGGTGTTCGTGATCCCCTCGGGCTCGATGGAGCAGACCATCCAGGTAGGGGACCGGGTGCTGGTGGACAAGTTGACCCCCTGGTTCGGCAGTGAGCCGCAGCGCGGCGATGTGGTGGTGTTCAAGGACCCGGGCGGCTGGCTGGAGAACGATCACAAGCCGTCCGACGACGGTCCGGTGCTGGGCGCGGCCAAAGACGTGCTGACCTTCGTCGGGCTGCTGCCGTCCGACAACGAGCAGGACCTGATCAAGCGCGTCATCGGTGTCGGTGGGGACACCGTCGAGTGCTGCGACCCGCAGGGCCGGCTCAGCGTCAACGGTCGCGCGGTGGCGGAGCCGTACCTCGCGTCGGGCAACCCGCCGTCCCGGCAGCCCTTCAAGGTGACGGTGCCGAAGGGGCGCCTGTGGGTCATGGGTGACCACCGCGATGTCTCCGCCGACTCGCGCTTCCACATGGGCAATCCGGGACAGGGGACCATCCCGCTGAGCGGTGTTGTCGGTCGCGCGTTCGTGATCGCCTGGCCGCTGGACCGCTTCCATCAACTCGATGAGCCGAGTTCACTCTCCTCTCTCGCCGGGGCTTCGCCGCCCGGCGGAACTGCGCCGAAATCGATGGGCGTTGGGCCGGTTCCAATGCAACCTCCGCTCGTTATGGGTTTGTTGGGCATCCTGCCGCTCGTCATTCGCCGACCGGGGGCGACCTCCCGAGCGAGCCGCTCCGGCCGTTGAACGGCCGGGCCGCGCGTGTGGAACCGTGAGTCGGATGCCTTGGAGTGATAGAGAAGTGCAGGTGCGGCCGGTATCCCGGCTGTGCGCCGAGGCCGCGTTGGTGTCAGGGGAGCCCGTTGTGGGCAGCCCTGATGCGTTCATGGTCGTGGCGAGCGTGGTGCCCGCTGTGCGGCACTCTGAGCGCGGGCGCGCGGGCGTCCGCACAGCAGGGAGGAGACGTTGTGGGGGATTTGGTGATCGGTGCCCGTTCGGGCGCCGGGGAACCCGAGCGCCCGGGCGGTGGCCGGGTGACCCGGTCCGCCGATTCCTCGGCACCCTCGGCCGCGGTCGATGACACGACCGCTCAGACCGCCGACGAGCACGGCACCGGACCGGAGGACTCCTCGGAGCCCCTGCGGCGGGGGACCGAGCCGGCGGAGGAGTCGGAGTCGGAGGCTCCGGCCGAGCCGCACAAGCAGCGGTCATTCCTGAAGGAGCTGCCGATCCTGATCGGCATCGCGCTGATCCTCGCGCTGGTGATCAAGACCTTCTTCGTCCAGGCGTTCTCCATTCCGTCGGAGTCGATGCAGAACACGCTTCAGGTCGGCGACCGCGTCCTGGTGGACAAGCTGACCCCCTGGTTCGGGGCCGAGCCCGAGCGCGGTGAGGTCGTGGTGTTCCACGACCCGGGCGGCTGGCTGAACGACGAGCCGTCCCAGCGGAGCAACAACTCCTTCGTCCGGGGTTTCCAGGACGTGCTCAGTTTCATCGGCCTGATGCCCTCCACGAATGAGAAGGACCTGATCAAGCGCGTCATCGCGGTCGGCGGGGACACCGTCGAGTGCAAGGGCGACGGGCCGGTCATGGTGAACGGTGTCGCGCTCGACGAGCCGTACATCTACCAGGGCAACACCCCCTGCGGGACTCAGCCCTTCGGTCCGGTGAGGGTGCCGAACGGCCGGATCTGGGTGATGGGAGACCACCGTGCGGACTCGCTGGACTCCCGTTTCCACATGGACCAGCCGGGCGGTGGAGCCGTGCCGGTGGACAACGTGATCGGGCGTGCTTTCGTGGTGGCTTGGCCGATCGACCACTGGTCCACGCTGCCGGTGCCGGACACCTTCGACCAGAAGGACTTGGCGGAGACCTTGCCGATGGCGCCTCCCGCGGCGGGTGTGGTGGGTGCCGTCGCCCTGCTTCCGTTGGTGCGTCGGGTCCGGGCCCGGGCGGACCACCGGAAGGAGTCCTGAGCTCCACCGGGTCGTCTCCAGCTCTTGCGCGGGCCGTGGTACCGACGAGTAATCTGCTCGGACGTGCCACGGCCCGTCGGCGTTCGCGCCCGAGCCACCGGCGTGCCAGTGGTGTTCTCCGGTCGGCCTGAGGTGGACGGTGTCGATGAGCAGTGTCATGGAACAGTCGGCCGACCGTCCGGCCACTCCCGCCCCTCCCCGCCGCGGGCCCGCCGCAGTGCTGCAGGGCATCGCGCTCGCGCTCGGGCTGGTGCTGATGATCGGCGGCTTCGCCCTCATCGCGGTCGACTACCGGCCGTACAAGGTCCCCACCGCCTCGATGTACCCGACCCTCCAGACTGGGGACACCGTGCTCGCCCGAAAGGCGGGCGGCGGTGCCATCGGTCGTGGCGACGTGGTGGTCTTCCGCGACCAGGCCTGGGGCGGGGAACTCATGGTCAAGCGGGTGGTCGCGGTCGGCGGGGACACCGTCGCCACCATCGACAGTGACCACCGCCTGACGGTCAACGGTCAGCCGGTGGAGGAGCCCTACCTCGCGACCCAGGGCCGCCAAGGCGAGTCGTTCAGCGTGACGGTGCCGCAGGGACGGCTGTTCCTGCTCGGTGACAACCGGGTCGGCTCGCTCGACTCCCGCACCCACCTGGAGGTCGAGGCCGGGACCATCCCGACCACCGAGGTCGAGGCCAGGGTCGAGGCCATCCTGCAACCCTTCGGCCGGATGGGCCTGCTCGACCGCACCACGGCCTTCGACTCCTTCGCGGGCCCCAAGGCCGGCGAGTCCGGGCCGCTGGAGCCGGCCGCCTACGCCAGCGTTGCGGGCGCGGCGCTGATCGTCGTGACCTCGGCGGTGGGCGGGGTGGCGGGCCTGGCCCGCAGGCTTCGCCGGGGGCGCAGCTCCTGAGCACGGCCGTCGCCGGCCGGGCCGCTCTGCCGAACATCGCCCCGGACGGACGCGTCGGGTGGCAGGATCGATAGCGCCACCGATCCGTACGGAAGGAGCGTGGAGCGCTGCCATGACAGCACAGCGTCGCCGGGCGGCGCGGATCCTGCTGCTGGACGGGCTGGACCGCATCCTCCTCTTCCTGGGCGCCGATCCGGCCGCGCCCGGGGAGACGTGGTGGTTCACGCCCGGGGGCGGCTTGGAGCCGGGGGAGGACGTGCGTGAGGCCGCCGAACGGGAGCTCGCGGAGGAGACCGGCTTGCGGGGTGTGGACCTGGGGCCCTTGGTGGCGTACGGCACGGTGTCGTTCTCCTTTCAGGGACAGCGCTACGAGCAGGAGCAGTGGTTCCACCTGGCCCGGACCACGGAGACGGGTCTGGACCACTCGGGCATGGGCGGGGACGAACACGCCCAGCTGCTCGCGGCGCGCTGGTGGACGGTCGAGGAACTGCGGGGGACCGCCGAGACGGTCTATCCGGCCGGACTGGTGGACTTCCTCGGGCGGCTGCTGGCAGAGGGCCCGCCGGTCGATCCGGTACGGCTCTGAGCGTGGGTGCGGTGGTCCACAATGGGTGGACGTGACAAGTTGAGGGGACGCCTGGATGAGTGCCGAAGATCTCGAGAAGTACGAGACCGAGATGGAGCTCAAGCTCTACCGGGAGTACCGGGACGTCGTCGGCCTGTTCAAGTACGTGATCGAGACCGAGCGACGGTTCTACCTCACCAATGACTACGAGCTGCAGGTGCACTCGGTCCAGGGCGAGGTGTTCTTCGAGGTGTCGATGGCGGACGCGTGGGTCTGGGACATGTACCGGCCGGCCCGGTTCGTCCGCAAGGTCCGGGTGCTGACCTTCAAGGACGTGAACATCGAGGAACTCGCGAAGAGCGATCTGGAGCTGCCCTCGGACGAGTCCGGCTTCGGGAACTGACGTTGGACGACTCCGTCCCGCGTTGTCCAGCCGAATTTCGCGCGACGGGGGCTTCTCACTCCTGCGGGTGACAAAAGTTGTCCACAGGCCTGAGTTATCCACAGGGTCAGGGAATTTCCCGGCTTCGTCGCGCACGGTGGTGCAGCCTCCTCGGCGGAGGTGGTCACCGTGCAGAACACCGTCGTGCAGGACCAGGCCGTACCGAACGCGGCCGCAGCCGGGGCGGACACCGGGAAGAGCCCGGACCGCAACACCAAGAGCGGGCTCGGCCGCTACGGGGAGCGGGTCGCCGCCCGCCGCCTCGCGGAGGCCGGGCTCCGCATCCTTGACCGCAACTGGCGCTGTGTCGAGGGCGAGCTGGACATCGTCGCCCTCGACGGCGACACCGTCGCGGTCTGCGAGGTGAAGACCCGCTCCGAGCGGGGCTTCCAACAACCCAGCGAGGCCATCGGTCGGGCCAAGGCCGCCCGGCTGCAACGCCTGGCCGAGCGCTGGATGGCCGAACGCTGGCCAGGCCACTTCGCCCGGCTCGCCGGGCCCGGGTACGACCCCGGGCCGGCCGATCCGCAATGGCCGCCCGCTCCACCGGGCGGGGTGCGGATCGACCTGGTGGCCGTGGTCAACCGGGCGCGGGGTGCGGCCCTGGTCGACCACCTGCGGGGGGTGGTCTGAGATGGCCTTCGCCCGAACCTGTTCCGTCGCGTTGGTCGGGGTCGACGGAGTGATCGTCGAGGTCCAGGCCGATCTGGAGCCCGGGGTGGCCGCGTTCACCCTGGTCGGCCTGCCCGACAAGGCACTCACCGAGGCCCGCGACAGAGTCCGCGCCGCGGTCTGCAACAGCGGGGAGGCCTGGCCGCAGCGCAAGCTGACCGTCGGCCTCAGCCCCGCCTCGGTGCCCAAGAGCGGCAGCGGTTTCGACCTCGCGGTGGCCTGCGCCGTGCTGGCCGCCGCCGAGCGGCTCGACCCGTCCTCCATCGCCGATCTGCTGCTCATCGGCGAGCTGGGGCTGGACGGCCGGGTGCGGCCGGTCCGCGGGGTGCTGCCGTCGGCGCTGGCCGCCGCCGACGCCGGGTACGAGCGGGTGGTGGTCGCCGAGCAGACCGCGCCCGAGGCCTCGCTCGTCCCCGGGGTGACGGTGATCGGCGTCCGCAGTCTGCGCCAGCTGGTCGCCATCCTGACCGGGGCGACGGCGCCGGAGGAGCCGCCCGACCCGATCGGCGGCCGACCGGATCCGCTGATGGCCGGCCTGATGCTGCCCAGCGCCTGCGTGCGGGGCCTGCCCGACGACCGAACGTTCCGCCTCGACATGGCCGACGTGGCCGGCCAGTACGAGGCCCGGCGGGCGCTGGAGATCGCCGCCGCCGGAGGACACCACCTCTACCTGAAGGGGCCGCCGGGTGCGGGCAAGACGATGCTGGCGGAGCGGCTGCCCTCGCTGCTCCCGCCGCTGACCCAGAAGGAGGCGTTGGAGGTCACCGCCGTCCACTCGGTGGCGGGCCTGCTCCCGGTCGGACGCCCGCTGATCGACACCGCGCCCTACTGCGCCCCGCACCACTCCACCACGATGCCCGCGATCGTCGGCGGCGGCAGCGGCCTGCCGAGACCGGGAGCGGTCTCGCTGGCGCATCGGGGCGTGCTCTTCCTCGACGAGGCACCGGAGTTCCCGGTGCGGGTGCTCGACGCGCTGCGCCAGCCGCTGGAGTCGGGTGAGGTGGTGATCGCCCGCTCGGCCGGATCGCTCCGGCTCCCGGCCCGGTTCCTCCTCTGCCTGGCCGCCAACCCCTGCCCGTGCGGGCGGTATTCACGGCGGGGCGAGGGCTGCGAGTGCACGCCCGCGATGGTCAGCCGGTACCAAGGGCGGCTCTCCGGCCCGCTGTTGGACCGGGTCGACCTCCAGGTCCAGGTCGCCCCGGTGACCAGGGTCGAGCTGATGGAGCGGGACGTCACGGCGGAGAGCACCGAGACCGTCGCGGCCCGGGTGCTGGCCGCGCGGGAGCGGGCAGCGGCCCGGCTGGAGCACACCCCGTGGCGGACCAACGCGGAGGTGCCGGGCCACGAACTGCGCACCCGCTGGCAGCTCGCGCCCGGCGCACTCAACGACGCCGCGCGCCAGCTGGAGCGCGGCCTGCTGACCGCCCGAGGCCTGGACCGGGTGCTCCGGGTCGCCTGGACGGTCGCCGATCTGGCCGGCCGCGACCGGCCGGACCAGCGGGACGTGCGCACCGCCCTGGTCATGCGCACCGGGGTCGAGCAGGGTCTGCCGCTGACCGAACGCCCCTTCGGCCAGCTCCGGGGCATCCCGGCCCAGCGCCGGAGCGGCCCGGACGACGACTGGCCGCAGGAGCGGGAGCAACCCCCGGCGAAGGAGGAGGACGCGGCATGAACCGGCTGTTGAGGAACCCTCAAGCACCCCGCAGGGCCGAGGCCGACGACGGAGCCGTGCCGGAGACCGTGGCAGCGCCGGAGGCCGGAGCCGCGCTGGACACCGCCGCCGCGGCCGGCACCGCGGCGGAGCCCGACACCACTGCCGCCCCCGAACCGGAGCGTCTCGCCCGCGTCCTGCTCAACCGGCTGAGCGAACCGGGGGACGCGGTGGTCGGCCGCTGGCTCGGCCAGCTCTCCGCCGTGGAGGTGGTCCGGGCGATCCGGGCGGGTACCGTCCCCGACCACCCCGGGCTGGACGCCGCCCGACTGGCCGCCTACCAGGCTCGGCTGCCTGGCCTCGACCCGGCGGACGACCTGAAACGGGTACGAGCCGTCGGTGGACGCTTCATCATTCCGGGGGACACGGAATGGCCCAGTCAACTGGACGACCTGGGCGACGGACGCCCGATCGGGCTGTGGACCAGCGGCACCGGATCACTGCGGCTGCTCGCCCTGCGCTCGGTGGCGGTGGTGGGCTCCCGGGCCTGCACGGCCTACGGCGCCCACGTCGCGGGGGAGCTGTCGGCCCAGCTGGCGGAGCGCGGGTGGGTGGTGGTCTCCGGAGCCGCCTACGGGATCGACGCGGCCGCCCACCGAGGGGCGCTCGCCGTCGATGGGATGACGATCGCCGTGCTCGCCTGCGGGGTCGACGTGGCCTACCCGAAGGGGAACGCCGAACTGATCCGGCGGATCGGCGTCCAGGGCCTGCTGGTCAGCGAGCTCCCGCCGGGGGAGCACCCGAACCGGTTCCGCTTCGTGCTCCGCAACCGGGTCATCGCGGCGCTCACCCGGGGCACCGTGGTGGTCGAGGCGGCCGTGCGCAGCGGAGCCCTCAGTACGGCCAGACGGGCGCGGGACCTCAACCGCCACACCATGGGCGTGGCCGGCCCGGTCACCTCGGAGCTCTCCGCCGGGGTGCACGCCCTGATTCGCAGCGGCAGCGCCACCCTGGTCACCGACGCGGCCGAGATCACCGAGCTGATCGGGGCGATCGGGGAGGACCTGGCGCCGCAGCGCAGCGGTCCGGTGCTGCCACGGGACCTGCTGGAGCCCGCGGTGGCCAGGGTGCTGGAGGCCGTCCCGGCCACGGCGGAGGGGGCCCCGGTCGAGCGGTTGGCCCGTCAGTCCGGGCTCTCGCCGGACGAAGTCCTGCAGCGGCTCTACGAGTTGACCTCGCTCGGTTTCGTGGAGCGGCACGGTGCGCATTGGCGCGTGGTGCGGAGAAGGGGGTGATCGTCGGGAAGGAGAACGCACGTGTGCCTGGGGAGGGCGCGCCGGGACGGCCCGGCTGACCTGCTGATCCGGTTCTTCCGCTGGTGTGGCCGGATCCGGTGGGCGAACGCCACCGGATCGGGGGACCACCGAGTGGCGGTAGCGCTTTGCAGTGAGTCGGTCACGCTACGCTCCACATGCCTTCCCTATCAGCACATGACTCGGCAGAACGGCGCAGACCAACGTATGCCCACACACATTCCCGGACACAGAGTGACCGGTGGCGCTCGGTCCTCGGGAGGGCCGCGGACCGAGCGGCGACCGGCGACCGAGTTCCCGTCCAAGTCGGCGGGGGCGATGGGAGGTCTGTCGCGCCAGGGCGGCCGGCCGGCGGTGGTGCCGGGCCAGCCCGCGGACGCGGCCCGCGACACCGAACCGGCCCACGCCAGCAGGGCGGCCGGTGAGGCGGGCGCGCCAGGCGGCGCGACCGCCGACCGCGCGCCCCGCCCGTCCGACAGCGCCCCCACCCCGGGTGCCACCTCCCCACCGGGCGCCGTCTCCCTACCGGGTGTCGCCTCCCCGCCAGGCACCCCGGGGCGCAGCGCGCTCGAAGAGCTCTGGCGCTCCTACAAGGAGACCGGCGATCAGCGGCTGCGCGAGCAGCTGATCCTGCACTACTCACCGCTCGTCAAATACGTCGCGGGCCGGGTCGGGGTCGGTCTGCCCTCCAATGTCGAGCAGGCCGACTTCGTCTCCTCCGGGGTCTTCGGGCTGATCGACGCGATCGAGAAGTTCGACATCGGCCGCGCCATCAAGTTCGAGACCTACGCGATCAGCCGCATCCGCGGCGCGATCATCGACGAACTGCGGGCCCTCGACTGGATCCCCCGCTCCGTGCGGCAGAAGGCGAAGGCCGTCGAACGAACGTACGCAACGCTGGAGGCCCGGCTGCGCCGGACGCCGCACGACCCCGAGGTCGCGGCCGAGATGGGCATCGCGATCGAGGACCTGCACGCGATCTTCAGCCAGCTGTCGCTCGCCAACGTGGTGGCCCTGGACGAGCTGCTGCACCCGGTCGGCGAGGGCGGTGACCGACTGAGCCTGATGGACACCCTGGAGGACCACGGCGCGGACGACCCGGTCGAGGTGGCCGAGGACCGCGAGCTGCGCAGGCTGCTGGCCCAGGCGGTCAACACCCTCCCCGAGCGGGAGAAGACCGTGGTGACCCTCTACTACTACGAGGGACTCACCCTCGCCGAGATCGGACAGGTGCTGGGGGTGACGGAGAGCCGGGTGAGCCAGATCCACACCAAGTCCGTCCTCCAACTGCGTGCCAAGCTCTCGGACGTCCGGTAGCGCACGCCGGATCCACTCGGCGGGCCGGCACCTCGTCCGAACGCGCGGCACCGTTTCGGCCGCAGGTATGGCTCCGTACAGTGGGGGCGTGCCGAAGATCCGAGCGGCCACGGTGGCCGAGCATCGCCAGCTGCAGCGGGCAGCCCTCCTCGACGCTGCCCGCACCCTGCTCACCGAGGGCGGCATGGAAGCCCTGTCCTTCCCCGCGCTCGCGGCGCGCACTGGGCTGGCGCGCTCCTCGGTCTACGAGTACTTCCGCTCCCGCGCCGCCGTGGTCGAGGCGCTCTGCGAGGTGGACTTCCCGCTCTGGGCGGCCGAGATCGAGGCCGGGATGGAGAGCTGCGACACCGCGGCCGAGCGGATCGAGGCGTATGTCCGGGGCCAGCTGGCGCTGGCCGTCGATCCGAGGCACCGCGCGGTCGTGGCGATCTCGGCGCTGGAGCTCGACGAGGCCGCGCGCGAGCGCATCCGGGCGGCGCACGGCCGACTGGTCGGCCTGGTGGTCCAGGCGCTGGCGGACCTCGGCCACGAACAGCCCCGGCTTGCCGCGGCTCTGCTGCAGGGGGTCGTGGAGGCGGCCGTCCGCCGGGCCGAGCAGCTGGCAGCCGGGGACCGCGCGGGCTGCCAGGCCGAGACCCCGGAGGCGGTCGCCGACGCCGCCGTCGCCCTGGCTCTGCACGGCCTCGCCCGCGCCTGAGCCGCCGGCCACGCCCGAACCATCACCCACGACGGGGCCACCGTCCACAACCGGGCCCCCACCCACGACGGGGCCGCCCGGAGCAGGCCCGTGCAACCCGGAGCCATCCGCCCGCCCGGCCCCGCCCAGCGGCAGCAGGCGCGCCGCGCCGACGCCGAGCAGGGCCAGCGGGTCGAGGTAGCGACCGCCGCGCAGCAGCCCCCAGTGCAGGCAGTCCCGTGCGCCGCAGTGCCGCCCGCCCGGGGCGAGCTGCCCGATGACCTGTCCGGCGGCCACCGCGGTGCCGACCGGGACGGTGCCGGTGACGGGCAGGTAGGTGGTCCGCAGCGGCGGAGTGCCCGAGCCCGGGTGGGTGACGGTCAGCACCGGCCGTCCGGCCACCAGCCCGGAGAACGCGACCACCCCGTCGGCCGCCGCTCGCACCTCCGCCCCGGGCGCGGCGGCGAGGTCCACTCCCCGGTGCCCGGCCGCCCAGGGCTTCGCCGGCGGCTCGAACCGCCCCAGCACCCCACCGGGCCCGCCCGTCGGCCAGGCCCGCGCCGCCGCACCGCGACCGGCCGCCGTCCCCGGGCCGTCCGCCCCGGGCGCGGCGGCCGCCGCCCCCGCACCGCCCGGCCACCCGAGCACCAGTGCCGCCACCACGGCCAGCACCAGCACCACGCCGCCGAACACGGCAAGCACGGTGAACGCGGCGGACACCCCTCGAACCCCACTGAGCCCAGTCATGCCCCGAGGCTGATCCCACCCCCGCCCCCACACCACCCCGTTCCGGATTCCTGTGGACAAACCGCCCCCGCCCACGACCGCCGTCCCCCCAACGGGTGTACGGACGCCGCCATCCGGTGTACAAACGGCATGCGAGCGCCGAAGCACGGGCAGGCAGCCCACCGAAGCGCACTCTGCTCACACTGCTCTCCCGCCGCCGCGGACCCGCCCGTCGCAGCCGTTCCCAGGCTTCTCCCACGCCCTCCGCAGGCCCTCCGCCGCTCGCGAAGTCGCTCGCCCCTCGGCGCTTCCCGTACACTTCACACGCGACCCGGTCCACCGGGTCGACTTCGCACGCCCCGCCACCGGTGGTCGGACGCGGTTCTTCCGCGGCCCCGCCAGGTGCGAGTGCCGCTCGGTCCGCCGAGCCCGACCGGTCCCCGGACCGAGCGGGTGGAAGCGGCTCGGCACGATCGGGGCGTCAGGCGTGGCTGTCACCTGGCCGCCACGGACAAAACCGAGCCTGACCTGGCCGCAGGCGGTTGCCCGACGGGAAAACCTCACGGGAACGCCGCAGCCGGGCCGTAACACCTGAGGAGCACGGCAATGGCCGTCGTCACGATGCGGGAGCTGCTGGAGAGCGGCGTCCACTTCGGTCACCAGACCCGCCGCTGGAACCCGAAGATGAAGCGCTTCATCATCACCGAGCGCAACGGCATCTACATCATCGACCTGCTGCAGTCGCTGAACTACATCGACCGCGCCTTCGAGTTCATCAAGGAGACCGTTGCCCACGGCGGCAGCGTCCTCTTCGTCGGCACGAAGAAGCAGGCCCAGGAGGCCATCGCCGAGCAGGCCACCCGCGTTGGCATGCCCTACGTGAACCAGCGCTGGCTCGGCGGCATGCTGACCAACTTCTCGACCGTCTACAAGCGTCTGCAGCGCCTGAAGGAGCTCGGCGAGCTGGACTTCTCGGACGTGGCCGGCTCCGGCCTGACCAAGAAGGAGCTCCTGGTCCTCCAGCGCGAGCACGACAAGCTGGAGAAGACCCTCGGCGGTATCCGCGACATGCAGCGCGTTCCCAGCGCTGTCTGGATCGTGGACACCAAGAAGGAGCACATCGCGGTCGGCGAGGCCCGCAAGCTCAACATCCCGGTCGTCGCCATCCTCGACACCAACTGTGACCCGGACGAGGTCGACTACAAGATCCCGGGCAACGACGACGCGATCCGCTCCGTCACCCTGCTGACCCGTGTGATCGCCGACGCCGTGGCCGAGGGCCTGAAGGCCCGCGCCGGTGTCGCCAAGGGCGACGTCAAGGCCGAGCCGGGTGCCGACCAGCCGCTGGCCGACTGGGAGAAGGACCTCATCGAGGGCGAGAAGAAGGCCGAGGAGGCCCCCGCCGCCGAGGCTCCGGCCGCCGAGGCTCCGGCCACCGAGGCTCCGGCCACCGAGGCTCCGGCCGAGCAGGCCTGACGCACCAAGGGTGAGGGGTGCCCGCCGGTGCGACACCGGTAGGTGCCCCTCTCTCCCGCGCCGGGGCCGAACCATCGGTCCCGGCGCATCCCCACGCAGACACGCGAGACGCGAGAAGAGATTCACACCATGGCGAACTTCACCGCCGCGGACGTCAAGAAGCTCCGTGAGCTCACCGGCGCCGGCATGATGGACTGCAAGAAGGCCCTGGACGAGGCCGAGGGCAACGTCGAGAAGGCCGTCGAGCTCCTGCGCATCAAGGGCCAGAAGGGTGTTGCCAAGCGCGAGGGCCGTGACGCCTCCAACGGCGCCGTCGCCGCGCTGATCGCCGAGGACAAGAAGTCCGGCGTTCTGGTCGAGCTGAACTGCGAGACCGACTTCGTCGCCAAGGGTGACAACTTCGTCCAGGTTGCCGACGCGATCGCCGCCCACGTCGCCAAGACCGCCCCGGCCGACCTGGACGCCGCCCTGGCCTCCGAGATCGAGCCCGGCAAGACCGTCCAGCAGTTCGTGGACGAGGCCAACGCGACCCTGGGCGAGAAGATCGTCCTCCGTCGCTTCGCCCAGTTCGACGGTGACGGCTTCGTCGCGGTCTACCTGCACAAGACCAGCCCCGACCTGCCGCCGGCCGTCGGCGTCCTGGTCGAGCTGGACAAGGAGAACGCCGAGGTCGCCAAGGATGTCGCGCAGCACATCGCCGCGTTCGCGCCGAAGTTCCTGTCCCGCGAGGACATCCCGGCCGAGGAGCTCGAGAACGAGCGCCGCGTCGCCGAGGCCACCGCTCGCGAGGAGGGCAAGCCGGAGGCCGCCCTGCCGAAGATCGTCGAGGGTCGCGTCACCGGCTTCGTGAAGGAGAACTCCGTCCTGGAGCAGGCCTTCGCGAAGGACAACAAGAAGACCGTCGCCAAGGTCCTCGAGGAGAACGGCGTCGCCCTCAAGCGCTTCGCCCGCTTCCGCGTCGGCGCCTGAGCCACGTTCCACCTGGTCCCAGCCCGCTTTAGGCTGGGAACCGCCCCCGCCCGCTGACCAGGGCGGGCGGAACGCCGAACGGGCTCACCCAGCGCCAACCGTCCATGGGCGGGCCGCTTCGGCACCATGAACGACGAGGAGGCCATTGCCGTGCAGGACACCGAACCGGTTCCCGCGGCAGTGGCCTCCTCGCGTGTACGCGCAGGCCGGGTATCCGCACACCCAGGCCTGTGAGCCAGCAGGTGCAAAAAGGAGAAGTCCATGCAGGAGACGCAGGAGACCGCGCAGGACCCCCAGGCGGGCTCGCGCCGCCGGGTGCTGCTCAAGCTGTCCGGTGAAGCCTTCGCCGGTGGCGGCGGGCTCGGCGTCGACCCGGACGTCGTGCACGCGATCGCCCGGGAGATCGCCACGGTCGTCCGCGCCGGTACCGAGGTCGCGGTGGTCATCGGCGGCGGCAACTTCTTCCGGGGCGCCGAGTTGCAGGTCCGCGGGATGGACCGGGCCCGTTCGGACTACATGGGCATGCTCGGCACCGTGATGAACTGCCTGGCGCTGCAGGACTTCCTGGTCAAGGAGGGTATCGAGACCCGGGTCCAGACCGCCATCACCATGGGCCAGGTCGCCGAGCCGTACCTGCCGCTGCGGGCCGTCCGGCACCTGGAGAAGGGCCGTGTGGTGATCTTCGGCGCCGGTATGGGCATGCCGTACTTCTCGACCGACACCACGGCCGTCCAGCGCGCCCTGGAGATCCACGCCGACGTTCTGCTGATGGGCAAGAACGGCGTGGACGGCGTCTACGACTCCGACCCGCGGACCAACCCGGACGCGGTGAAGTTCGACGCGCTGGAGTACTCCGAGGTCATCGCGCGCGACCTCAAGGTCGCTGACCTCACCGCGATCACGCTGTGCAAGGACAACAACCTCCCGATGCTGGTCTTCGAACTGCTGGCGGAGGGCAATATCGCGCGTGCGGTGAAGAGTGAGAAGATCGGCACACTCATCAGCCAGGATTCCGTCCGGGCCTGAGCAGCAACCAGCCGTACGGGACGGCGTCCGCCGCGACCGGCCCCGATGCCGACACCGGTCGGGACAACAGCAGATGAACCGGACAGGGAGACCACAGTGATCGACGAGATCATCCTCGAGGCCGAGGAGAAGATGGAGAAGGCCGTCAACGTCGCCAAGGACGACCTCGCGGCCATCCGAACCGGCCGTGCCCACCCGGCGATGTTCGCCAAGATCGTCGCCGAGTACTACGGCGCCGTGACGCCGATCAACCAGCTGGCCTCGTTCTCGGTGCCGGAACCCCGGATGGCGGTCGTCTCGCCGTTCGACAAGACCGCGCTGAAGGCCATCGAGCAGGCGATCCGCGACTCCGACCTGGGCGTCAACCCGTCGAACGACGGCTCCATCATCCGAGTGGTGCTGCCCGAGCTCACCGAGGAGCGCCGTCGGGAGTTCATCAAGATCGCCCGTACCAAGGGCGAGGACGCCAAGGTCTCGATCCGTTCGGTGCGCCGCAAGGCCAAGGACGCCATCGACAAGCTGGTGAAGGACGGCGAGGTCGGCGAGGACGACGGCCGCCGCGCCGAGAAGGAGCTCGACGACCTCACGGCCAAGTACGTGGCCCAGGTCGACGTGCTGCTGAAGCACAAGGAATCCGAGCTGCTCGAGGTCTGATGAACGACGCCCCTGACGCCCCTGGCTACTGGGGCCCGTCCGACCAGCAGTTCCAGCCCTACCGCCCGGCGCCGCAGCCGCAGGCACCCCGGCCGTCGGCCCAGCCGGCGCCGGGGTACGGCGAGCACCCGGCGCCGGTCCAGGGACAGCCCGCCCCCGGGCACCCCGCCCAGGGACACTCCGGCCAGGCTGCCCACCAGGGCGGGCCGGGCGCTGTCCCGGGTGGCCCCGCCCTCCGTTCGGATCACTCGCAGCAGCCTCCGGTGTACTGGGGCGGAGACGCGGAGGAGACTCAGGTCATGCCTCCCGTACCGGCCGATCCCGGTCCGCACCCCGGTGTGCCCGACCACGGCCCCGCCCAGGGCCGGTCGGTACCGCACCACGGGCAGGCGACCCCGGGTCAGCACGTGGTGCACGGTCAGCCGACGGTCCCCGGCCAGCCGGCCGACCCCGGCGCGGGCCCGGCCCGGGAGGCCGGCCGGCTGAGCGGCGGCCCGTTGTTCCGGGACGAGCAGCCCGAGACGGCGCCGCCGGGTGTGACGGAGACGGTCGTGCTGCGCGCGATAACCGACGACGTCACCCTCGCCCCCGGTCCCGGCGCCCAGCCGTACCCGGGGGCTCCGGTGCGTCCCGCACCGCCGCAGAGCCACCAGGCGGCCGGGCAGCCCCACTTCGTGCCGTCGTCCCACCCAGGGCAGGAGACACCCGTGGCCGCCCAGCCCGCCCCGCAGCCGGAGCCGCGCAAGCAGCGCGGTGGCCGTAACCTCCAGGCCGCCATAGGCGTGGGGGTGGGCCTCGGCGCGGTGATCGTCGCCTCGCTGTTCGTGGTCAAGGCGCTGTTCCTCGTGGTCGTGATGGCCGCGGTGGCGGTTGGCAGCTGGGAGCTGACGTCCCGCCTCGCTGAGCGCAAGCAGATCAAGGTGCCGCTGGTCCCGCTGGTGGTGGGCGGCGTCGCGATGGTCGCCACCGGCTACTGGGCCGGGGTCGAGTGGGCCGCCGCCTCGCTGGCGCTGACCGGGCTCGCGGTGATGGTCTGGCGGATGGCCGCACCGCCGGAGAACTACCTGCGGGACATAACGGCGGGTGTGTTCACCGCCTTCTACGTGCCGTTCCTGGCCACCTTCGTGGCGATGATGCTGGCGGCCGACGACGGCCCCCAGCGGATCGTGCTCTTCCTGATCGTCACGATCTGCAGCGACACCGGCGCCTACGCCGTGGGCTACAAGTTCGGCAAGAACAAGCTGGCTCCGACGATCAGCCCCGGCAAGACCCGCGAGGGCCTGGCCGGCGGCATCGGCCTGTCGATGCTGGCGGGCGCCCTGCTGATGCAGCTGATCATCGACGACGGCAGCTGGTGGCAGGGTCTGATCCTGGGCGGCTGCGCGGCGGTCACCGCGACCCTGGGCGACCTCGGCGAGTCGATGATCAAGCGCGACCTCGGGATCAAGGACATGGGTACGCTGCTGCCCGGCCACGGCGGCATCATGGACCGGCTGGACTCGCTCCTGCCGACCGCCCCGGTGGTCTGGCTGCTGCTGGCCGCCTTCGTCGGCAGCTAGCGCGACGGCTCAGCGCGACAGCTCAGCGGGGGGGGGGGGGGGGGGGAGGGGGGGGGGGGGGACGGCGGGTTTTTTCCTGTCACGGGAAAAAGCAAACAAACGAAAAAGAAAAAATGTT
>NZ_JBHTTU010000028.1:78960-101689 GCF_042794375.1 Kitasatospora sp. NPDC056531
CCCATTCCGGGAACCGAACGGGGGGGGTGGGGGGGGTGTGGGATGTCGGGGGGGGGGGGGAGGGGGGGGCGGAGAAGGACAGTGGGGGGGGGGGGCCCGAGAACGCGTGGTTTGTGCCCCCCCCCCGCGTCTGCGACACTGGAACAACCATGCCTAAGCCCGGAGAACTCACCTTTGTCGCGCCGCGCGGCGCCAAGCCCCCGCGACACCTCGCCGACCTGAGCCCCGCCGAGCGCAAGGAGGCCGTCGCCGAGCTGGGCGAGCAGCCGTTCCGCGCCAAGCAGCTCTCCAACCACTACTTCGGCCGGATGTCCAACGACCCGGCGAGCTGGACGGACATCCCCGCCGCCAGCCGGGAGAAGCTCACCGAGAGCCTGCTGCCCGATCTGATGTCGGTGGTGCGGCACGTCTCCTGCGACGACGACACCACCCGCAAGACGCTCTGGAAGCTGTTCGACGGCACCCTCGTCGAGTCGGTGCTGATGCGCTACCCGGACCGGGTCACCATGTGCATCAGCTCGCAGGCCGGTTGCGGCATGAACTGTCCGTTCTGCGCCACCGGTCAGGCCGGGCTGACCCGCAACCTGTCCACCGCCGAGATCGTCGAGCAGATCGCCGCCGGGATGCGCGCGCTCAAGGCCGGCGAGATCCCCGGTGGCGAGGCGCGGCTGTCCAACGTGGTCTTCATGGGCATGGGCGAGCCGCTGGCCAACTACAACCGGGTGCTGGCCGCGATCCGCCGGCTGACCGACCCGGCACCGGACGGCTTCGGCCTGTCCCAGCGCGGTATCACCGTCTCCACCGTCGGCCTCGTCCCGGCGATGAACCGGCTGGCCGACGAGGGCCTCAGCTGTCGTCTGGCGCTGTCGCTGCACGCCCCGGACGACGAGCTGCGCGACGAGCTGGTCCCGGTGAACACCCGGTGGAAGGTCGCCGAGGTGCTGGACGCGGCCTGGAACTACGCGGAGAAGTCCGGCCGCCGGATCTCCATCGAGTACGCGCTGATCAAGGACATCAACGACCAGGCCTGGCGCGCCGACCTGCTCGGCCGGCTGATCAAGAACCACCGGGTGCACGTCAACCTGATCCCGCTGAACCCGACCCCGGGTTCCAAGTGGACGGCCTCCCGGCCCGAGGACGAGCGCGAGTTCGTCCGCCGGCTCCAGTCCCACGGTGTGCCGACGACGGTTCGCGACACCCGCGGCCAGGAGATCGACGGCGCCTGCGGCCAGCTCGCCGCGGCCGGCTGAGCCGTACGACGAGAGGACCGGCTAGCGCAGCCCGGCGGCCGCCAGCGCGGCGGTCGCCCCGCCGGTCAGCAGCAGCGTGGTGCCGACCGCCAGGGTGCGCAGCAGGACCGCGCCGAACAGCAGCCGCGGTGAGGCGCCGAGGCGCAGCAGCGCGTCGGTGACCTCGCGCCGGTCGGTGCGGACCTCGTCCAGTCGGGAGACCACCGCGGCGGCCGCGCAGCCGAGCACCAGGCAGGCCTCTACGGCGGGCAGCACGTCGGCGCTGTCGGGCGTGCCGATCCAGTAGCGGATGGTGGTCAGCACCAGCGCGACGACGAGGGTGAGGACGGCCAGCGGCGGGCCGAGGCGGCGGGCCTGGGCGGTCAGGCCGCGACCGGCGAGCAGCCGCAGCGGGGTGGGCCGGCCGAGGGAGAGCAGCCGTCCGGTCCAGGCGAGCAGCGGGCCGGTGAGCAGCGCGAGCCCGAGCGCGCTGGCGGCCCAGCCGCCGAGGGCGGCGGTGCTGGTGGTGCCGAGTCCGGCGGGCAGGCGGATCGGGCGGCCGTCGGATTCGGCGTCGGGCCGCAGCGCGATGAGTTCGAGCGCGGCGCCGATCACCACCAGTCCGATCGGCAGGGCGATCCGCCAGACGCCGAAGCCGGTCCGGCCGTGGGCGCGGCCGCCGGGCAGGGTGTCGGGGACGGGCACCGCGCAGGCGGCGGCGATGCCGGCGGTGAGCGGGACCAAGGCGAGCAGGGTGACGGGCGCGGCGGCCGGCAGTGGCACTCCCATGCCGAGGTCGGGGGCGAGCGAGGGCCCGGCGATGTCGTTGCGCAGGACCAGGAAGATCAGCAGGGTGAGCACGCTGCCGAGGGTGCAGGCGACGGCGACCTCGCCGGCGATCAGGGTTCGGATCCGGCGGGAGCCGACCCCGGCAGCGGTGAGTCCGGCGATCCGCTCGGGCCGCCGGGCGGGCACCGAGCGGGCGGCGACGGCCGCGAACCAGGCGACGGCGGCCAGCGGGGGCAGGCACCAGAGCAGTCGGACCAGCGCGTGGGTGCCGCCGAGCGGTTCGCCCAGCGCCCGCCCGAGGGAGCGCAGCAGGAACGCGGCGACGGCGGCGGCGGCCAGTGCGGTGAGCAGCCAGCGGCCGAGGTCGGGCACCCGGTAGCCCCGGGCCAGACGGAGGTAGAACACGTCGACTCTTTCAGCGGCTGGGCGTCGTCAGCGGCGGGTGGCCGTGACGGCGGACGCACCGGTCGTCCCCGGGGCGGCGGTGCCGCGCGGGACAGGGGCGGCGGGGGCGGTGAGCCGTCCGTCGACGAGGGCGACGGCGCGGTCCGCGAACCGGACGAGCTCGGGGTCGTGGGTGGCCAGGACGAGGGTGAGCTGGTGCGAGCGGGCCGCGCTGGTCAGTATCCGCAGCACCTGGTCGGCGGCCTCGCGGTGCAGCGGGGCGGTGGGGTCGTCGGCGAAGACGACCGGCGGCAGCGGGGCGAGGGCGCGGGCGACGGCGATCCGCTGGCGCTGGCTCTGGACCAGCTGGTCGGGGCGCTGCCGGCCGATCCCGCCGACGTCGAGGCGCTCCAGCCACTCGTCGGCGGCGGTGTAGGCGGCCTTGTTGCCGGCCCCGGCGAGGAGCAGCGGCAGGGCGACGTTCTCGCGGGCGGTCAGTTCGGGCACCAGGTGCGGTTCGGAGCCGACGAAACCGAAGCGGTCGCGGCGCAGCCGTTCGCGGCCGGCGCGGCCGAGGGTGTGCACGGGCGAGCTGTTGAACCAGACCTCGCCCTCGTCGACCGGGAGCTGGGCGGAGAGGCAGCCGAGCAGGGTGCTCTTGCCGGAGCCGCGCGGGCCGGTGACGGCGAGCACCTCGCCGTCGCGGACGCCGATCGAGATGCCGCGCAACGCGGGGGTGCCGTAGTGGGACTTGACGATCCCTCGGGCCCACAGCACGTCGTTGTCAGGCGGTGCCGCTGACATGAGGTTCCATCCTGGGTGCCGCAGGGATATGACAGTCGTCAGATTAGAACGACCGGGGCCTCGCGTGGTTGCGGCGCACTGGTCCATCACGGGCAAATCACCCGCATTCAGGCATGTTTGGTCGTGCGACTGTGATGTTGGCGGGTCATCGGCGCGCGGACGCCGAAGGGCGGCCCCGGGGATCGGGGCCGCCCTTCGGCGAAGGGTGGGGAAGAGGGCTCAGGGGATCAGAGCTTCGCCCACGCGTCGGTGAGGCTGGTCCGCAGGATCTGCTCGATCTCGTCGAAGGTCGACTGGTCGGAGATCAGCGGCGGGGCCAGCTGCACGACCGGGTCGCCACGGTCGTCGGCGCGGCAGTACAGGCCGTTGTCGAAGAGGGCCTTCGAGAGGAAGCCGTAGAGCACGCGCTCGGTCTCCTCGTCGTTGAAGGTCTCCTTGGTGACCTTGTCCTTGACGAGCTCGATGCCGTAGAAGTAGCCGTTGCCGCGGACGTCGCCGACGATCGGCAGGTCGCGCAGCTTGCTCAGGGTGCCGAGGAAGCGCGACTCGTTGTCGAGCACGTGCTGGTTCAGGCCCTCGCGCTCGAAGATGTCGAGGTTGGCGAGCGCCACGGCCGAGGAGACCGGGTGGCCGGCGAAGGTGTAGCCGTGCAGGAAGGTGTTGTCGCCCTTGTAGAACGGCTCGGCGATGCGGTCCGAGATGATCGTGGCGCCGATCGGGGAGTAGCCCGAGGTCATGCCCTTGGCGCAGGTGATCATGTCCGGCACGTAGCCGAACTTGTCGGCGCCGAACATGGTGCCGAGGCGGCCGAAGGCGCAGATGACCTCGTCCGAGACCAGCAGCACGTCGTGGCGGTCGCAGATCTCGCGCAGGCGCTGGAAGTAGCCGGGCGGCGGCGGGAAGCAGCCACCGGCGTTCTGCACCGGCTCGACGAAGACGGCGGCGACGGTCTCGGGGCCCTCGAAGAGGATGGCCTCCTCGACCTGGTCGGCGCACCAGCGGCCGTACGCCTCGGGGTCGACGGTGCCGTCGGGGCCCTCGAGGTAGTGCGGGGCGCGGTAGATGTTGGTGTTCGGGGCCTTGTGGGTGCCCGGCACCAGCGGTTCGAACGGGGCCTTCAGGCCCGGCAGACCGGTGATGGACAGCGCGCCCTGCGGGGTGCCGTGGTAGGCGATGGCGCGGGAGATGACCTTGTACTTGGTCGGCTTGCCGGTCAGCTTGAAGTACTGCTTGGCGAGCTTCCAGGCGGTCTCGACGGCTTCGCCGCCACCGGTGGAGAAGAAGACCTTGTTCAGGTCGCCCGGGGCGTAGTTGGCCAGGCGCTCGGCCAGCTCGACGGCCTTGGGGTGCGCGTAGCTCCAGATCGGGAAGAACGCGAGTTCCTTGGCCTGCTTGGCGGCGACCTCGGCCAGCTCGGTGCGGCCGTGACCGGCCTGCACGACGAACAGGCCGGCCAGGCCGTCGATGTACTTCCGGCCCTTGTCGTCCCAGATGTACGTGCCCTCGCCCTTGACGATGGTCGGCACGGGGGAGTTCTCGTACGACGACATGCGGGTGAAGTGCATCCACAGGTGGTCGTAGGCGGTCTTGGAAAGGTCCTTCTGCGCCGGGTCGGCTGTCATCGGGTGCCCCAGGTGTAGGTCTGTTTCCGGAGCTTCAGGTAAACGAAGCTCTCGGTGCTCCGCACGCCGGGAAGCGCGCGGATGCGCTTGTTGATCAGTTCGAGCAGGTGCTCGTCGTCCTCGCAGACCAGTTCGGCCAGAAGATCGAACGAGCCTGCGGTGCAGACGACGTAGTCGACCTCGTCGAGGGCGGCCAGCGCGTCGGCGACTGGCTCGATGTCGCCCTCGACCCGGATGCCGACCATCGCCTGGCGGGTGAAGCCGACGGTGAGCGGGTCCGTGACGGCGACGATTTGCATCACGCCCTGGTCGAGCAGCTTCTGGACGCGCTGCCGTACGGCTGCCTCGGACAGGCCGACGGCCTTGCCGATGGCGGCGTACGGGCGTCGCCCGTCCTCCTGGAGCTGCTCGATGATCGCCTTGGAGGCGGCGTCGAGGGGAACGCTCGCGTTCCGGTCGCGGTTGGCCACGCGGCCACTGTGCCCGATCGTTCCCCTGTTCGCAAGCGTGGAAACTGCTGATTTCGTCGCGATCTTGGAAATCCCGTACGGATTTCATCGCGTACGCGACTCCAGTCTGTCGATCCCGGCAGTCTTGCGGCTACCCTGGCACGGTACACGCGCGCCCCCGCAGGGTGGCGTGCGTTCCGCCACCAGTGGACCGCGCCGCTTCGGGCTCGGCCACTCGGCACCCTTCGTAGGCCGGAAACGCCGACGTACCATGGCGCCGGAATCTGCAACGCCGCAGGCCCAGACCGAGGAGAGACCCGTGAGCGACCTTCGCACGCTGCGCAACTACATCAACGGTGAGTTCGTCGACGCGGCTGACGGCCGCACGCTCGACATCGTCGACCCGGCGACCGGCGAGGTGTACGCGACGTCGCCGCTGTCCGGTGCCGCTGACGTGGACGCGGCCATGGCCTCGGCCGCCGCCGCGTTCCCGATCTGGCGCGACGCCACCCCGAGCACCCGGCAGAAGCTGCTGCTCAAGATCGCCGACGCGGTCGAGGCGCGGGCCGACGAGATCGTCGACGCGGAGGTGCGCAACACCGGCAAGCCCCGCGCGCTGACCCTCTCCGAGGAGATCGGCCCGATGGTGGACCAGATCCGCTTCTTCGCCGGTGCCGCCCGCCTGCTGGAGGGCAAGGCCGCCGGTGAGTACATGGACGGGATGACCTCGATCGTCCGCCGCGAGCCGGTCGGTGTCTGTGCCCAGGTCGCGCCGTGGAACTACCCGATGATGATGGCGGTCTGGAAGTTCGCCCCGGCCATCGCCGCCGGTAACACCGTCGTGCTGAAGCCCTCGGACACCACCCCGGCCTCCACCGTGCTGCTGGCCGAGATCATCGGCGGCATCCTCAAGGACCTGGAGCTGCCGGCCGGCGTCTTCAACGTCATCTGCGGTGACCGCGAGACCGGCAAGCTGATGGTCGAGCACAAGACCCCGGCGATGGCCTCCATCACCGGGTCGGTCCGGGCCGGTATCCAGGTCGCCGAGTCGGCCTCCAAGGACGTCAAGCGCGTCCACCTGGAGCTGGGCGGCAAGGCCCCGGTCGTGGTCTTCGAGGACGCCGACATCGCCGAGGCCGTCGAGGGCATCTCGGTGGCCGGCTACTTCAACGCCGGCCAGGACTGCACCGCCGCCACCCGCGTGCTGGTGCACGAGTCGATCCACGACGCCTTCGTCGAGGCGCTGGCCAAGGCCGCGGCCGAGACCAAGACCGGCGGCGTGGACGACGAGGACGTGCTGTACGGCCCGCTGAACAACGCCAACCAGCTGAAGCAGGTGGCCGGTTTCATCGAGCGGCTGCCCGCCCACGCCAAGGTCGAGGCCGGTGGCCACCGGGTCGGCGACAAGGGCTACTTCTACGCCCCGACCGTCGTCTCCGGCCTGCAGCAGGACGACGAGATCATCCAGAACGAGGTCTTCGGCCCGGTCATCACCGTGCAGAAGTTCACCGACGAGGACCAGGCCGTCGAGTACGCCAACGGCGTCGAGTACGCGCTGGCCTCCTCGGTGTGGACCAAGGACCACGCCCGCGCCATGCGGATGTCGCGCCGCCTGGACTTCGGCTGCGTCTGGATCAACACCCACATCCCGCTGGTCGCCGAGATGCCGCACGGTGGCTTCAAGAAGTCCGGCTACGGCAAGGACCTGTCGGCGTACGGCTTCGAGGACTACACCCGCGTGAAGCACGTCATGACCGCGATCTAGCGGGTCGTGACCGTCGAGCGCAGGATGACCGCGATCTAGCGGGTCGTGACCGTCGGGCGCGGTATGACCGCGATCTGATCCCGGTCAGAACTCGTCCGAACTGACAAGGGGCCCGGGTCTTTTCGACCCGGGCCCTTTCGCTTTGCACCCTGTCGGCGGGTCGGGTGACCGACTGACAGGATGAAACTGCACTTCGGGGACCGGCGGCCCTAGCCTTACCGGCATGAGCATCCCCACCGCTGACTCAGCCGCCGGCCTGGCCGTCAAGGCCGCCGACCGCGCGCACGTCTTCCACTCGTGGTCCGCCCAGGCGCTGATCGACCCCCTCGCGGTGGCCGGCGCCGAGGGTTCGCACTTCTGGGACTACGACGGCAACCGCTACCTCGACTTCTCCTCGCAGCTGGTCAACACCAACATCGGCCACCAGCACCCGAAGGTGGTCGCCGCGATCCAGGAGCAGGCGGCGAAGCTCTGCACCGTCGCCCCCGGCTTCGCGGTCGAGTCGCGCAGCGAGGCCGCCCGGCTGATCGCCGAGCGCACCCCGGGCGACCTGGACAAGATCTTCTTCACCAACGGCGGCGCCGAGGCCGTCGAGAACGCCATCCGGCTGGCCCGGCTGCACACCGGTCGGCAGAAGGTGCTGTCCACCTACCGCTCGTACCACGGCGCCACCGCCAACGCGATCGCCCTCACCGGCGACCCGCGGCGCTGGGCCAACGAGATCGGCGTCTCCGGTGTGGTGCACTTCTGGGGCCCGTACCCCTACCGCTCCAACTTCCACGCCGAGAACGAGGCGCAGGAGTGCGAGCGCGCGCTGGAGCACCTGGAGCAGGTGATCGCCTTCGAGGGGCCGGGCACTGTCGCGGCGGTCATCCTGGAGACGGTGGTCGGCACCGCGGGCATCCTGATCCCGCCGGCGGGGTACCTGGCCGGGGTGCGGGAGATCTGCGACCGCTACGGGATCGTGTTCATCCTGGACGAGGTGATGGCCGGCTTCGGCCGCACCGGCGAGTGGTTCGCCGCGGACCACTGGGGCTTCGTCCCGGACCTCATGACCTTCGCCAAGGGCGTCAACTCGGGCTACGTGCCGCTGGGCGGCGTGGCGATCAACGCCGAGATCGCCGCCACCTTCGCCGAGCGGCCGTTCCCCGGCGGGCTCACCTACTCCGGGCACCCGCTGGCCTGCGCCTCGGCGGTGGCCACCATCAACGCGATGGCGGAGGAGGGCATCGTCGAGAACGCCAAGCACATCGGCGAGACGGTGCTCGGCCCGGGTCTGCGCGCGCTGGCCGAGCGGCACCCCTCGATCGGCGAGGTGCGCGGTCTGGGCGTGTTCTGGGCGCTCGACCTGGTCAAGGACCGGGAGACCCGCGAGCCGCTCGTCCCGTACAACGCCGCGGGCGCCGACAACGCGCCGATGGCCGAACTGGCGGCCGCCTGCAAGCAGCGCGGGCTCTGGCCGTTCGTCAACATGAACCGGTTCCACGTCGTCCCGCCGTGCACCGTCACCGAGGAGGAGGCCAAGACCGGCCTCGCGGTGCTGGACGAGGTGCTGTCGCTGACCGACGCGCACGCTGTCTGACGTACCTACCAGGACGGCCCCGGGCACCCGTGTCCGGGGCCGTCCCACGCTCCGGAAGGCCCCACATGTCCAGCAGCTCCACCCTGACCCGCCGCCCCGCCCCCGACCGCCCGCAGGGCCCCGCGCGCATACGCCGACGTTCGGTGCTCGGCGGGGCCGCGCTGCTCGGCGCCGGGACGCTGACCGGCTGCGGCATCCCGTCCGCGTACGTCGCCGAGGACCGCCGCTCGGCGCCGGACCGCTCGGAGAGCGACAAGCGGCTGAACTTCTCCAACTGGACGCAGTACGTCGACACCGACGACCAGGGCAGGCGCCCGACCCTGGACGCGTTCAGCGAGAAGACCGGGATCGCGGTCACCTACACCGAGGACATCAATGACAACGACGAGTTCTTCGGCAAGATCAGCCCGGTGCTCACCCAGGGCGCCGACCCGGGCCGGGACCTGATGGTGATCAGCGACTGGATGGCCGGGCGGTACGTCTCGCTGGGCTGGGTGCAGGCGATGGACCGGGCCAACCTGCCCAACGTCACCGCCAACCTGGACCCGCAGCTGTCGAACCCGGCCTTCGACCCCGGGCGCAAGCGCAGCGTGCCCTGGCAGTCCGGGATCACCGGCATCGCGTACAACCGCAAGGCGCTCGGCCGGGAGCTGCGGTCCACGGCTGACCTGTGGGCGCCCGACCTCAGGGGCCGGGTCACCCTGTTCGCCGGGCTGGACGAGGCGCTCGGGCTGCTGATGCTCTCCCAGGGCGCGGACATCACCGCCTTCAGCGACGACGACGCGCACCGGGCGATGGACCTGGTGCAGAAGATGGTCGACACCGGCCACGTCCGCCGCTTCACCGGCAACGACTACACCAGCGACCTCGCCTCCGGCGCCGCGGTGGCCTGCCAGGCCTACTCCGGCGACGCCGTCCAACTCACCGCCGAGAACCCGGACATCGCCTTCGTGGTGCCGGAGGAGGGCGGCGAGCTGTGGGCGGAGAGCCTGATGGTTCCCAACCGGGCCGTCCACAAGCGCAACGCCGAGCTGCTGGTCGACTACTACTACCAGCCCGAGGTGGCCGCCGAGCTCGCCGCGGCCGTCCAGTACATCTGTCCGGTGCCGGCCGCCCGCGCGGTGCTGGCGGACAGCGGTGACAAGGACCGGGCCGAACTCGCCGAGAACCCGCTGGTGTTCCCGACCGAGGAGATGCGTGCCCGGCTGCACGGCATGCGCGACGTCACCTCGGCCGAGCGGCCCGAGCTGCACAAGGTCTGGGGGCGCATAACTGGAGTGTGAGGGGTACCGGGGTGTGAGCCCGGCGCGTCAGCGCCGTACGGCGTCCAGCGCGAGCAGCGCCACGTGCAGGGACAGGCAGGACTCCACCTGGTCGAGGTCGACGCCGAGGATGCGTTCGACCTTGTGCAGCCGGTCGTAGAAGGACGGCCGGGACAGGTGCGCGGCGTCGGCCGCCGCCGACTTGTTCCGGCCCTGCTCCAGGTAGATCCGCAGCATCTGCACCAACTGGCCGTTGTGCTCGGCGTCGTGGGCCAGCAGCGGGCCCAACTCCCGTTCCACGTAAGTCTGCAGGCGGGCGTCGTCGCGCAGCAGGTGGAGCAGGCCACGCAGCCGGACATCGGGCAGCCGGTAGTAGGAGGCGGTCCGGCCGCCGCCGGGCGCGTCGTGCAGGGCCGCGTCGGCGACCTGGGCGGCCTCCAGCAGGGTGCGCCGGGCGTCGCGGACCGAGCCGACCGAGGAGCCGACCGCGACCACCGGGCCGGGGGCGTCGGCGCCCTCCCGGCCGGCCTCGGCGGACATCCGGCGCAGGGTGGCCGAGAAGGAGTCCAGCGCGACGTGCTCGTCCTGCTGGGCGCCGAGCGCGATCAGCAGGCCCACGCCCTCGTCGTCGAGCGCGCCGACCAGGGCGGACAGCCGGCAGGCCCGGACCGCGCCGGCGGCCAGCTCGGTGAAGTCGCGCAGCCGGGCCTGGGCCTCCAGCGCGGCCGGGATCGGCCCGCGGCGTTGGCGCAGCACCGCGCCGACCAGCCGGCGCCCCTCCAGCGGGACGCCGAGCGCCTGGGCGCGCAGGGCCACCTCGGAGACGGTCAGCGCGTGGGTGAGGATGCCGGAGAGCAGGGTGCGGTGGGTCTGCCGCTCCAGGCTCTCCCGGTCGCGCACCACCAGCCGGTTGAGCGCCAGCGCCGAGGCGCCGCGCTCCAGCAGCATGGCGTGCGGGTGGGTCCCGCCCTCCGGCAACGGACCCGGATCCTGGACCAGCACCAGCCGGCCCCAGTCCTGACCGCGGGCGCCGACGGCGGTCACCAGCCAGCCGCTGCGCGGGTCGTGGCCGGTGCGGCCGGGTGGACGGACCCCGCGCGAGCGGCGCTCCCAGTCCTCCAGCAGCTCGGCCTCCGGGCGTCCGGCGCTGTCGTGGGCGAGCACCTGGTGGGCCAGGTTCTCCAGGACCACCGGAGCGCCCGCCATCCGGGCCACCTGGCGGATCACCTCGGGCGGCTCGGCGCCCTCCACCACGAGCTCGTTGAACACCTGGTGGACCGACTCGGAGACCCGCAGCTGCTCCAGCTGGGCGTTGACCACCAGGGCGTGCACGGCCTCGGTGACGGCGACGAAGCGCACCTCGCGGCGGAGCGTGATCAGCGGCAGCCCGCACTGCTCGGCGGCGCTCACCAGGGCGCGCGGCAGCGAGTCGAAGTAGCGCCGCCCGAACTCGACCACCAGGCCGGCCACCCCGACCTCGTCCAGGTCGCGGACGTAGCGGGCCAGGCCCGCGCGGTCCTCGGGCAGCGCGATGCCGGTGGTCAGCACCAGCTCGCCGCCCTGGAGCATCCCGGCGACGTCGGGCAGCTCGCTCACATGGACCCAGCGGACCGGCCGCTCCAGGCGGTCGGCGCCAGCCACCACCTGGGGCAGGCCGCGCCGCATCACCTCCAGGTCGAGCACGCGGGCGACGGTGGGAAGCATCGCGGGCCTCCAGGGCCGGGGGAGGGGAGCGGGAGCAGGGGGATCAGAGTGTCAGGTAAATCATCCATCGCGGCGACGACCTGTTGCCCTCCGAAGGACCTTGCACTCTGTAAGGCCCTTCGTGTCGAGACTGTCGAAGTGACCCTTGTCACGTCAACCCCGCAGCGGGCAAGGTCAGCGGGACCGCAGACCCCCACGGCGGAAGCGCGGACCCGCAGCGTGCGGTCGGACCGCCGGCACTTGGAGGAAACCAGATGGACCTGACCGACTTCGGCGCGGGCGCGCAGTACATCGCGGGCCGTCAGAGCCGGGGCGGCGGCGAGCCCTTCCAGGTCGTCAACCCCGCCGACGGCAGCGTGGTCGAGCAGGTCACGCTGGCCACCGCCGCCGACGTGGACACCGCCGTCGCCGCCGCGAAGGCCGCCCTGCCCGGTTGGTCCTCCGCCACCCCCGGCGCCCGGTCCGAGGCGCTCACCCGGCTGGCCGCCGTACTGACCGACGCGGCGCGGGACCTCGCCCGGGTGGAGACCGCGCAGACCGGCAAGCCGGTCAAGCTGGCCACCGAGTTCGACGTCCCCGGCACCATCGACAACACCGCCTTCTTCGCGGGGGCCGCCCGCAACCTGGAGGGCAAGGCGGCCGGCGAGTACTCCGGCGACCACACCTCCTACGTGCGGCGCGAGGCGATCGGCGTGGTCGGCTCGATCTCGCCGTGGAACTACCCGCTGCAGATGGCCGCCTGGAAGGTCCTCCCGGCCGTCGCCGCCGGCAACACCATCGTGCTCAAGCCGGCCGAGCTGACCCCGCTGACCTCGCTGATGTTCGCCCGGGCCTGCACCGAGGCGGGCATCCCGGACGGCGTGGTCAACGTGGTCACCGGCGCCGGGCGGACGGCCGGCGAGCACCTGGTCGCCCACCCCGACGTCGCGATGGTCTCCTTCACCGGCTCCACCGCGGTCGGACGGCGGGTCGCCGAGCTCGCCACCGCGAGCGTCAAGCGCACCCACCTCGAACTCGGCGGCAAGGCCCCGTTCGTGGTCTTCGACGACGCCGACCTGGACGCCGCGGTGCACGGCGCCGTCGCCGCCTCGCTGATCAACGGCGGCCAGGACTGCACCGCCGCCACCCGCGCCTACGTCCAGCGCCCACTGTACGAGGCCTTCGTGGCCGGGGTGGCCGAGCTGTACGCGGCGATCCGGATCGGCGACCCGCGCAATCCGCACACCGACCTCGGCCCGCTGGTCTCGTACACCCACCGGGACCGGGTGGCCGGCTTCGTGGAGCGCGCCCGCTCCTACGCCACCGTGGTCACCGGCGGCCCCGCGCCGGAGCGGGGCCACGACGGCACCGACCTCACCCGGGGCGCCTACTACGCGCCGACCCTGATCACCGGCGCCGCCCAGGACAGCGAGGTGGTCCAGGGGGAGGTGTTCGGCCCGGTGCTGGTCGTGCTGCCCTTCGACGGCGACGACGAGGGCCTGCGGCTGGCCAACGACACCCCGTACGGCCTGGCCGCCTCCGCCTGGACCGGCAACGTGCACCGCTCGCTGCGCGCCACCCGGGAGATCGCCGCCGGGTGCGTCTGGGTCAACGACCACATCCCGATCATCAGCGAGATGCCGCACGGCGGGTACAAGGCGTCCGGCTACGGCAAGGACATGTCCCAGTACTCGCTGGACGAGTACACCCAGGTCAAGCACGTCATGTTCGACACCACCGCGCTCGCCCGCAAGGACTGGCACCGCACCGTCTTCGGCGACAGATAACCCCCGGACCGGGGTGCTCCCCCACGCACCCCCATTCCCCCAGGAGGCCCGATCCATGGCGTTCAAGGCGTTCAACGAACTCACCGACGGTCTGCCCGAACCGGTCCGCAGGGCCTGGGAACGCAGTCTGACCGGCGGTCGGGCCGCGGTCGGCCGCCGCACCCTGCTGCGCGCCGCCGCGCTGACCGCCGGAGCGGGCACCCTGGCCGCCTGCGGCATCCCGGCGGCCCCCCGGGCGACCGGCGACTCGACCGCGGGCGCCGCCAAGGACCTCTCGGACAGCGAGAGGGAGATCGACTTCTCCAACTGGCCGCTGTACGTGGACACCGACGAGAAGGACAAGCAGAAGCACGGCACCCTGGACGCCTTCGCCGCCGCCACCGGCATCAAGGTCAAGTACAACGAGGACGTCAACGACAACGTCGAGTTCTTCGGCAAGATCAAGCCGCAGCTCGCGTCCGGCCAGGACACCGGCCGCGACCTGGTGGTGCTCACCGACTGGATGGCCGCCCGGCTGATCCGGCTCGGCTGGGCGCAGAAGCTCAACCCGGCGAACGTCACCACCGCGATCACCAACGTCGACGCCCGCTTCCGCGCCCCCGACTGGGACCCGGGCCGGCTCTACTCCTACCCGTGGGCCGGCATCCAGGTCGTCGTCGCCTACAACAAGAAGGCGACCAAGGGCAAGGAGGTCACCAGCGTCTCCCAACTGCTGGACGACCCCGAGCTCAAGGGGCGGGTCACCTTCCTCTCCGAGATGCGCGACACCATCGGGATGGTCCTGCTGGACCTGGGCAAGGACCCGGCGAAGTTCACCGCGGACGACTACGACGGCGCGATCGCCCGGCTGCAGAAGGCCGTCGACAGCAAGCAGATCCGCCGCTTCACCGGCAACGACTACGGCCAGGAGCTCTCCTCCGGCGACATCGCGGCCTGTGTCGCCTGGGGCGGTGACCTGATCCAACTGCGTGCCGACAACCCGGACATCGAGTTCGTCGTGCCGGAGAAGGGCTACGTCGCCTCGACCGACAACATGCTGGTCCCGGCGAAGGCCAGGCACAAGACGAACGCGGAGAAGCTGATCGACTTCTACTATCAGCCGAAGATCGCGGCGCAGCTGGTCGCGGGCATCGGCTACGTCTCCGCCGTCACCGGGATGAAGGACGAGCTCGCCACCCTCGCCCCGGACAGCGCGGCCAACCCGCTGGTCGTACCCACCCCCGAGATGGCGGCCAAGGCGCACGTGTTCCGCACGCTCACCGAGAGCGAGGAGAGCGACTTCGAGCAGAAGTTCTCCAAGCTCATCGGCGCCTGACCCCCTTTCACGGCCGAGAAACCCAGGAAGACACCCCATGACAGACCAGCTGCGCGACGCGGCCGGCGGCGACGTCCGCCTCACCGGCATCGGCAAGACCTACGGCTCCTTCACCGCCGTCCACCCGCTCGACCTGACCGTCCCCCAGGGCTCCTTCTTCGCCCTGCTCGGCGCCTCCGGCTGCGGCAAGACCACCACCCTGCGCATGATCGCCGGCCTGGAGGAGCCCACCAGCGGCACCGTCCTGATCGGCGGACAGGACGTCACCGCCCTGCCCCCGTACAAACGGCCGGTGAACACCGTCTTCCAGAGCTACGCGCTCTTCCCGCATCTGGACATCTTCGAGAACGTCGCCTTCGGCCTGCGCCGGCGCGGCAGGAAGGACGTCAAGAAGCAGGTCGACGAGATGCTGGAGCTGGTCGAACTCGGCCAGTACGCCCGGCGCAAGCCGCACCAGCTCTCCGGCGGCCAGCAGCAGCGCGTCGCGGTCGCCCGCGCGCTGATCAACCACCCCCAGGTGCTGCTGCTGGACGAGCCGCTCGGCGCCCTCGACCTCAAGCTGCGCCGCCAGATGCAGCTGGAGCTCAAGCGGATCCAGACCGAGGTCGGCATCACCTTCGTGCACGTCACCCACGACCAGGAGGAGGCCATGACCATGGCCGACACCATCGCGGTGATGAACGGCGGCCGGGTCGAGCAGCTGGGCGCGCCCGCCGAGCTGTACGAGAACCCCGCCACCACCTTCGTGGCCAACTTCCTCGGCCAGTCCAACCTGCTTCCCGCCGAGGTCACCGGCGGCGCGGGCGAGGACCTGCTGCTCACCGTGGCCGGCACCCGCCTCGCCGTGCCGAAGGCGCGCTGCGCCACCGACGCCAAGCGGGTCCACCTGGGCGTGCGCCCGGAGAAGATCACCATCACCCACGGCTCCGAGAAGGCCGCCGAGGGCCGCAACGCGCTGGCCGGCACCGTCGTCGACTCCAGCTTCATCGGCGTCTCCACCCAGTACCTGGTGCGCACCGACGGCGGCCAGGAGGTCACCGTCTTCGAGCAGAACATGGAGCGCGACGCCCGGATCGTCCCCGGCGCCGCCGTGCTGCTGCACTGGAACCCGGCGCACTCCTTCGCCCTGGACGCCTCGCAGGCGATCGACGCGGGCACCGCGGAGGAGGCCGCATGACCACCGCCACCCCGGCCGCGCCGCCGCAGGCCGTACCCCCGGATCGCAGCCCGTCGTCGGGCCGGGAGACAAAGCCGAGGCGCAAGCTCACCCCGTACTGGCTGCTGCTGCCCGGCATCGCCTGGCTGGTCGTCTTCTTCGCCGTGCCGATGGTGTACCAGGCGTCCACCTCACTGCAGACCGGCTCGCTCGAAGCGGGATTCAAGGTCACCTGGCACATCTCGACGTACTGGGACGCCCTGGTCGAGTACAAGTGGCACTTCGTCCGCTCCTTCTCCTACGCGGCGATCGCCACCGTGCTCTGCCTGGCGGTCGGCTACCCGCTCGCGTACACCATCGCCTTCAAGGCGAACCGGCGCTGGCGCAACGTCATCCTGATCCTGGTCATCGCGCCGTTCTTCACCAGCTTCCTGATCCGTACGCTGGCCTGGAAGACCATCCTGTCCGACGGCGGCCCGGTGGTCGGGGCGCTGAACACCCTGCACGTCCTGGACGTCACCAACGCGCTCGGCCTCACCTCCGGGGACCGGGTGCTGGCCACCCCGCTCGCCGTGGTCTGCGGTCTGACGTACAACTTCCTGCCGTTCATGATCCTGCCGCTGTACACCTCGCTGGAGCGGATCGACCCCCGGCTGCACGAGGCGGCCGGCGACCTGTACGCCCGGCCGTTCACCACCTTCCGCAAGGTCACCTTCCCGATCTCGCTGCCGGGCGTGGTCGCGGGCACCCTGCTCACCTTCATCCCGGCCTCCGGCGACTACATCAACGCCCAGCTGCTGGGCTCGCCGAGCGAGCAGATGGTCGGCAACGGCATCCAGAAGCAGTTCCTGAACGTGCTCGACTACCCCACGGCCGCCGCGCTGAGCTTCATCCTGATGGCCCTGATCCTGGGCATGGTGACGGTCTACATGCGCAAGGCCGGGACGGAGGAACTGGTCTGATGTCCCGGATTTCCAAGTGGATCCGCGCCCACCTGGTGGTGCTGGCCGGCCTGCTGGCCCTCGCCTACCTGGTGCTGCCCAACCTGGTCGTGCTGGCCTTCTCGTTCAACAAGCCGGTCGGCAAGTTCAACTACGAGTGGAACGAGTTCTCCACCGACGCCTGGACCAACCCCTGCGGCGTGGCCGACATGTGCCAGTCGCTCTCGCTCAGCCTGCGGATCGCGGTGCTCGCCACCATCGGCGCCACCGTGCTCGGCACCATGGTCGCCTTCGCGCTGGCCCGCTACCGCTTCCGCGGCCGCTCGGCCACCACCGCGATGATCTTCCTGCCGATGGCCATGCCCGAGGTGGTCATGGCCGCCTCGCTGGGGACGCTGTTCCTCAACATGCGCATCCCGTTCGGCTTCACCACCATCCTCATCGCGCACATCATGTTCTGCCTCAGCTTCGTGGTGACGGCGGTCAAGGCGCGCGTGATGAGCATGGACCCGACGCTCGAACAGGCCGCCCAGGACCTCTACGCGACCCCCATCCAGACCTTCCTGAGGGTCACCCTGCCGCTGGCCGCCCCCGGCATCGCCGCCGGTGCGCTGCTCAGCTTCGCGCTCTCCTTCGACGACTTCATCATCACCCAGTTCAACTCGGGCCCGACCACGGTCACCTTCCCGATGTTCGTCTGGGGCGCCTCGCAGCGCGGAATCCCGGTGCAGGTGAACGTCATCGGCACCGCGATGTTCGTCGCCGCGGTCGCGCTGACCGTCGTCGGGCAGTGGCTCGGCAACCGTCGGAAGGCCACCGTCTGACGTACGGTCGGCAGCGGCGGCTCACAACCGTCATCTATTCGCAGAAAGTGGCTGATAATGCATGGACTCCGCCCGCGCACTCAGTGACGCCCGGCCCACCCCCTTCTGGCTGGAGGACCCCGGTCGGCCGGAGGCGCTGCCCGCCCTGGTCGGCGACACCACCTGCGACCTGCTGGTCGTCGGCGGCGGCTACTCCGGCCTGTGGACCGCCCTCATCGCCAAGGAACGCGACCCCTCACTCGACGTCGTGCTGGTCGAGGGCAACGAGGTCGGGTGGGCCGCGTCCGGGCGCAACGGCGGATTCTGCGCGGCCAGCCTCACCCACGGCTTCGGCAACGGCCTGCAGCGCTGGCCCGCCGAACTCGCCCAGCTGGAACGCCTCGGTGCCGCCAACCTCGACGGCATCGAGGCCGCCCTCAAGCGCTACGGCATCGACGCCGAGTGGGAGCGCACCGGCGAGATCGACATCGCCACCCAGCCCCACCAGGTCGAGGAGCTGCACGAGATCGCCGAGGCCGTCGCCAGGTACGGCTTCGACCTCACCGTTCTGGACGCCGACCAGCTGCGCGCCGAGGTGGACTCGCCGACCTTCCTCGGCGGCCTCTGGGACAAGGAGGGGGTGGCGATGGTCCACCCCGCCAAGCTCGCCTGGGGCCTCAAGGACGCCTGCCTGAGCCAGGGCGTGCGGATCTTCGAACACACCCGGGCCACCGACCTGCGGGAGTACGGCAGCGGCATGGCCGCCCGTACCCCGTACGGCCGGGTGTTCGCCCGCCGGGTCGCGCTCGGCACCAACGTCTTCCCGTCCCTGCTCAAGCGCGTCCGTCCGTACATCGTGCCGGTGTACGACTACGCGCTGATGACCGAGCCGCTCGACGACGAGCAGCTCGCCGCGATCGGCTGGCGCGGCCGGCAGGGGCTGGGCGACAGCGCCAACAAGTTCCACTACTTCCGGCTCTCCGCCGACAACCGGATCCTCTGGGGCGGCTACGACGCCGTCTACCACTACGGCGGCCACGTCCGGCACGAGTACGACCAGCGGCCGGAGACCTTCCGCACCCTGGCCAACCACTTCTTCCGCTGCTTCCCGCAACTGGAGGGGCTGCGCTTCACCAACGCCTGGGGCGGTGCCATCGACACCTGCAGCCGGTTCTCGGCGTTCTTCGACACCGCGTACCGGGGCAAGGTCGCCTACGCGGTCGGGTACACCGGGCTCGGCGTCGGCGCGACCCGCTTCGGCGCCGAGGTGATGCTCGACCTGCTCGCCGGCGAGCGCACCGAACGCACCTCGCTGGACATGGTGCGCTCCAAGCCGCTGCCGTTCCCGCCCGAACCGGTGCGCTGGGCGGGGATCGAGATCACCACCCGGTCGCTGGAGCGGTCCGACCGCAACGGCGGCCACCGCAACCTCTGGCTGCGCACGCTCGACCGGCTGGGGCTCGGCTTCGACAGCTGACTCCGCCCAGCGCGTCACGCGACCCGGGTCACGCGCGCCGTCTCAGCGTGCCCCCATATGCGATCCGGGCCGCGTGACCTGAGTCGTGCGACCCGTGTGAGAGGTACCCGTGTAAGAGCGACCCGCCGTCCGCCTCTCCCTGGTGACGGCGGGTCTCGGTCTCCCGCCGTGTGACCAGGCCGAACCGCGAGAAGCGGGGACACGACACGGAGAGCACCGGACTGCACTGGCTCGCCCAGGTGGCACCGGACCCGGAGGCCTTCCGGGCACAGTGGGAACGCTCCGGGCCGGGCCTGGTGCTGCTACCGGCCGGACGCCGCTGGGACGTCCTCTCCGTCCCCGGACGGCTCGGGCGCCCCGCCCTGGACGTCCTGGACACCGGCTCCCGCGGACCGGTGCTCACCGACTTCGGGGACGAGCAGGTCAGCTTCCTGGTGCCGGTCGGCACCGCCGCCCGCTGGGTCGGCACCAGCGTGCGCTGTGCGGGGGAGGGCACTTGGATCGTCGTCCCGCCCCCCGAACGCAGCAGCCGGGGCGTGCGATGGCTGGTTCCGCCCGACGGCTCCGGGCGGCTCAACGACCCGGTGTTCCTGGAGCTCGCCCTGCACGAGGCAGCGGCCGGGCTCACCGGCTGGTGAGCGCCCGCGCGTCCCTCGGCGCGGCGCGCGAGGCGGGCGGTCGCGTCAGACTGGGGGCGTGACCACCACTCCGCACGCCGTCGACGCCGCCCTGCGACCGGGCCGCGCCCAGCTGCGCCTGGCCGCCCTGGCCGAGCCCGTCTGCGCCCGGTACGGACTGGCGCTGGCCGGTGGGCACGCGCTGCGTGCCCACGGCGTGGCGGCCTGCGCGCAGGACGGGCTCACCCTGGCGACCGGCGGCGCCGACCTGCCGGAGGTGGGCGCCGCGCTGGCCGCGGCCTACCGCGCGGCGGGCGGCGGAGTCATCGAGCGGCCCGGCACCCCACGCCTGGAGCAGCTGACCGTACGGCTGGCGCTGGGCGGGCGCACCCACTCGGTGGAGCTGCGGAAGGAACCGCTCGGCCACCGGTCGGTCCGGCTCGACCTGGGCGCCCCGGCACCGGACGAGCCGCCGGTGGTGCTGCCGGTGGTCGCCCTGGAGGACGCGGCGGCGCTCACCACCGCGCTGCTGGTCGACCGGGGCATGCCGCGCGACCTGATCGACGTGCACGCCCTCACCCGCTGCTACCGAGAGGGTGAACTGCTCGCGCTGGCTGGAGAGTTGGACCCGGAGTTCCAGCCGTCCGCGCTCGCCGACCGACTGGAGACGCTGGCCGAGGCCGCAGACGGCCGGTTCCGCGCCCGAGGTGTCGAGACCGGGTCGGTGGACGGGCTGAAGCGGTGGGCGCTGGCCTGGGCACAGGACCTGCGGCTGGACCTGCTGGAGACCCAGGAGGCGACGGACGGGCTGCACGACCCGTACCTGGAGGACGAGGAGTCCTGAGTCATGGGCTGGGGGGTTGACGCGTTCGGAGTAGCGACCGGACGACCTGTAAGGCTGAATCCGCGATCCCCGTCAGCCTGTTCGTTGAGCCCCGCCGGGACGGCCGCCAGACTGGGAGATGAGCGCGGTAGCCCCGTGAATTCCCGTCGCCCAACCCTCGCGCGGGCGGCGCCAGACCGGACCGGTGGCAGGACGCCGCCCGGGACTTCGGAGGCAGACGGACCTTGAGCAAGCACATCATCCACTGGATCGGCGGCAGCCCCGTCGCCACCGCCGGCGCGGCGCCCCGCCGCGGTGACATCTTCGACCCGGCCACCGGCCAGGTCTCCGGCCACGTCGACTTCGCCGGGATCGCCGAGGTCGACCAGGCCGTGGCCGCTGCCGCCTCGGCCTTCGCCGAGTGGCGCACCGCCTCGGTGGCCAAGCGCACCACGGTGCTCTTCGCCTTCCGCGAGCTGCTGAACGCCCGCCGGGACGAGCTGGCCTCGATCATCGTGTCCGAGCACGGCAAGGTGCACTCGGACGCGCTGGGCGAGATCGCCCGCGGCCTGGAGGTCGTCGAGTACGCCTGTGGCATCCCGCAGCTGCTCAAGGGCGGCTTCACCGAGCAGGCCTCCAGCGGCATCGACGTCTACTCGATCCGCCAGCCGCTCGGACCGGTCGCGGTCATCTCGCCGTTCAACTTCCCGGCGATGGTGCCGATGTGGTTCTTCCCGATCGCCATCGCGGCCGGCAACACCGTCGTGGTGAAGCCCTCGGAGAAGGACCCGTCGGCCGCCAACTTCCTGGCCGAGCTGTGGAAGGAGGCCGGGCTGCCGGACGGCGTCTTCAACGTCGTCCACGGCGACAAGGTGGCCGTCGACCGCCTGCTGGAGCACCCGGACATCAAGTCCGTCAGCTTCGTCGGCTCCACCCCGATCGCCCGCTACGTCTACGAGACCGGCACCCGCTACGGCAAGCGCGTGCAGGCCCTGGGCGGAGCCAAGAACCACATGCTGGTCCTGCCGGACGCCGACCTCGACCTCGCCGCCGACGCCGCCGTCAATGCCGGCTTCGGCGCGGCCGGCGAGCGCTGCATGGCCGTCTCCGTCCTGGTCGCGGTCGACCCGATCGGCGACGAGCTGGTCGACAAGATCAAGCAACGGATGGCCGGGCTGAAGGTCGGCCCCGGCTGCAACGGCGACTCCGAGATGGGCCCGCTGGTCACCGGCCAGCACCGCGACAAGGTCACCTCCTACGTCGAGTCCGGCCTCGCCGACGGCGCCGAGCTCGCCGTGGACGGCCGCAAGCACCCGATCACCACCGAGGACGAGAACGGCGCCCCGACCGCGGACGGCTTCTGGCTCGGCCCCACGCTGTTCGACCACGTGAAGCCCGGCATGTCCGTCTACAACGACGAGATCTTCGGCCCGGTCCTCTCGGTCGTGCGCGTCGCCTCCTACGAGGAGGGCCTGGCGCTCATCAACGCCAACCCGTACGGCAACGGCACCGCCCTCTTCACCAACGACGGCGGCGCGGCCCGGCGCTTCCAGTTCGAGGTGGAGGTCGGCATGGTCGGCATCAACGTGCCGATCCCGGTGCCGGTCGCCTACTACTCCTTCGGCGGCTGGAAGGCCTCGCTCTTCGGCGACACCCACGCGTACGGCCCCGACGGCGTGCACTTCTTCACCCGCGGCAAGGCCGTGACCCAGCGCTGGCTGGACCCGTCGCACGGCGGTATCAACCTCGGCTTCCCCACCAACAGCTGAGCCCAGGCCCTTGAGCCTCGCGCCGCAGTAGGGCTGGTCGACCCCCTCTCCCCGGGGCCGACCAGCCCTTCTGCATGCCGTTTGCATCCGTCGGCCGAAGCGCGTACAGTTCTTCGAGCTGCCTGGCAGGGAGCACCGGACACGCATTTGCGCGGACGGTCCCGGGGTAGCCAATCCTCTGAAACACCACTTCCGGTTCGTGCCGGTCGTTTCGCGTTGTCGCGGTGCGGCTCGGTGCTTATTCGGTGTGCGCGTTTAATTGGGTTGTGGCCGATTCGCTTTTCGGAGCGGGGATCGGCTAGAGTTTGAAACGTCGGACGGGGCGTCAAACCCCGGAAGACACCGGCGAGTTGGATGAACGAAGCCCCGGAAACGGGGCGGAAAACATCTGATAAGCTGGAAACACGAAAGAACGAAGCGCCCGGAGGGCCCGCTGGAAGGCGGTCCGAAGGAAGCGTCCGTTCCTTGAGAA
>NZ_JBHTTU010000029.1:0-54456 GCF_042794375.1 Kitasatospora sp. NPDC056531
GGCTTCGTTCATCCAACTCGCCGGTGTCTTCCGGGGTTTGACGCCCCGTCCGACGTTTCAAACTCTAGCCGATCCCCGCTCCGAAAAGCGAATCGACCGCAACCCAATTAAACGCGCACACCGAATAAGCACCGAGCCGCACCGCGACAACGCGAAACGACCGGCACGAACCGGAAGTGGTGTTTCAGAGGAGTGGCCGCCCCGGGACCGTCCGCGCAAATGCGTGTCCGGTGCTCCCTGCCGAGCGACTAGAGAACACTACCCCTCTCGGGCGCCTCAGGCAAACCGCTCCCGGGGACGGTCCGGGTGCAGAGCACACGGTCCGGCTTCACGTACTCGCCATTGGGATGGTCATTGCCGACGACCCACTGGCGGGCGGTGGCCTCGTCCCGGCCGCCGTCGCGGTGGCGGCGCAGCAGTCGCTCCTCGCGGACGGCGTCGTCGGTGTGGACGTACCAGAGCTCCCGCAGCAGCCGGCGGGCGTCCGGCCAGGGGGTGTCGGCGGAGGCGAGGTAGTTGCCCTCGGTGATGACCAGGCGGGTGCGCGGACGCACGATGTGACGGGCGGCGACCGGCTCGTCCAGGGTGCGGTCGAAGTCGGGGGCGTAAATGTCCTGGAACCGGTCGGCGGCGATGCGACGCAACAGGGCGAGGTAGCCGTGGGCGTCGAAGGTGGCCGGGGCGCCCTTGCGGTGGGTCAGGCCGAGGCGGTCCAGCTGGATGGCGGAGAGGTGGAAGCCGTCGAGCGGGACGTACGCGGCGGTGCCGGGGCCTTCTACGCGTTCGACCTCGGCGACCAGGTGGCGAGCCAGGGTGGACTTGCCGGCGCCGGGCGGGCCGGCAAGTCCGAGGATCGTGCGGGCGTTGCTGCCCGGGCCGCGGAGGAATCCGAGGGCAAGGGCGGTGAGGCGGTCCTCGTTCATGGCCGCACCCTACTCACCTGTCCGGGTCCGACGGACGGTCGAGGAGGGGACGGTCGAGAAGAGGGCGGCTCAGGACAGGGCCGGCAGATCCAGTGTGAGGGTGCCGGCGTCGGCGTCGAGCAGGGCGGGGACGCCGAGCGGGACGGTGAGGGTGGACGGGCAGTGGCCGAAGCCCAGTTCCCAGATCACCGGCACGCCGAGGCCGCCGAGGCGGTCGAGCATCACGTCCCGGACGCGTTCGGGGCGTCCGCAGCCCTCCCAGGAGCCGAGGGCTATGCCGGCCACGCCGTCGAGGGCACCGGAGCGGAGGAACTGGGTGAGCAGGCGGTCGAGCTGGTACGGGTGCTCGTTCACGTCTTCGAGGATCAGGATGCTGCCCGCGTAGGAGGGGCGGGCGGCGGACGTGCCGCGCTCGGCGGCGAGGACGTGGACGCATCCTCCGGCGATGACGCCGCGGGCGCGGCCGGGGACGAGCGCGGTGGCGGTGGGCGAGGTGAGGACGGTGGTGGAGGCCGGGTCGAAGAGGGTCCGGCGCAGGTGTTCGGCGGTGGGGCCGTCGTCCACGAAGGAGGCGGCGGCGGCCAACGGCCCGTACAGGGTGGCGAGGCCGAGGCGCTGGGCGAAGGCCTCGTGCAGGGAGCTGACGTCGCTGAAGCCGATGAAGGGCTTGGGTCGGGCCGCGCGCATCGCGGTCCAGTCGATCAGGTCGACGATGCGGTGGACGCCGTAGCCGCCGCGGGCGCAGATGACGGCATCCACGGTGGGGTCGAGCCAGGCGCCCTGGAGGTCGGCGGCGCGGTCGGCGTCCGTGCCGGCGAGATAGCCGAGGGCGGGGTGGGTGTCGAGGACGTGCGGGGCGACGGTGACGCGCAGGCCCCAGGAGCGCAGGATCTCGCAGCCGGCGGTGAGTCGCGCGGGGTCGATCGGGCCGCTGGGGGCGACGACGACGATGTGGTCGCCGGGGCGCAGGTGCGGCGGGCGGGTCAGTCCCTGGCCGGGCGTGGTCGAGTTCTGGTCCATGGACCTGGCCTTTCGGGGAAGGAGTGGGGCTGCGGGCGGCCTCGGGGTGTGGTCGAGGCCGCCCGGTGACGATATGCCCCCGCCTTGACCGGCCGATGTCCACCGGTCGACGGTCCGAGGACTCCGCAGGTCGGGGACTGCCCGGGTCGGGGACTCCTCGGGTCGGGTGGCCCCGGACCGGCTGGCTGATGGCTCTTCAGATCGCCCCCATCACCTCCCGGACCTCGGCGAGGGTGGCATCGGCGATGGCGTTGGCCCGCGCGGCGCCGTCGCGCAGGACCTGCCGCAGGTGGCCGCGGTCGGCGGCGAGTTCGGCGCGGCGGGCACGCAGCGGGCGGAAGTACTCGTTGACCGACTCGGTGACGGTGCGCTTGAGCGCGGCGCCGCCGCCGTCGCCGATCTCCTCGGCGATCGCCTCGGGGGCACGCTCCTGGCAGAGTGCGGCGAGCAGGACCAGGCCGGACACCTCGGGGCGGTTCGCCGGGTCGTAGCTGATGCGGCGTTCGGCGTCGGTCTTGGCGCCGCGGATGATCCGGGCGGTCTCGTCCTCGGTGGCGCCGAGGGAGACGGCGTTGCCGCGGCTCTTGCTCATCTTGCCGCCGTCGGTGCCGAGCAGCATCGGGGCGTCGGAGAGCAGCGCCCTGGGCTGGGGGAAGACGGCGCTGCCGTCGGCGTGCGGGTAGCGCTCGTTGAAGCGGCGGGCGATGGTGCGGGCGACTTCGAGGTGGGGCAGCTGGTCCTGGCCGACCGGGACGAGGTCGGCTTTGCAGAACAGGATGTCGGCGGCCTGGTGGACGGGGTAGGTGAACATCAGTCCGTTGACGGCTGCCTGGCTGGAGTGGGCGATCTCGTCCTTGACGGTGGGGTTGCGGCTCAGTTCGGCGACGCTGACCAGGCTGAGGAAGGGCAGCAGCAGCTGGTTGAGGGCGGGGACGGCGCTGTGCGCGAAGATCGTGGCGCGGTCGGGATCGAGGCCGGCCGCGAGGTAGTCGAGGACGAGGTTCTCGGTGTGCTCGGCGAGCCGGTCGGCGAGGTCGCGGTCGGTGATGACTTGGTAGTCGGCGACCAGCACGAACATCTCGACACCCCGGTCCTGGAGGCGGACGCGGTTCTGCAGGGTGCCGAAGTAGTGGCCGAGGTGGAGCGGGCCGGTGGGGCGGTCACCGGTGAGGACGCGGTGGGCGGCCGGGTCGGCGATCGGGCCCGAGGCGGTCAGGTCGGACATGGTGGCGGTGGCGGTGGTCATCGGGGTTCTCCCTCGGTACGGCGGTGGTGTCGGCCGTCCGGGGCGAGGGGCCCGTCCCGCGGGGGAAACGCAGCAGGGCCGTCCATCCCGGACGGCCCTGGTCAGGCGAATGAGGTGGCCGTCCTAGGACGGCCACCAGCACAAGCCCGTGAAGCGCTTCATGCGTTGAACGATAGCGGCACTTCCTCGGCGGCGCCGACCTTTGCCGGTATCAGCCCCCGACGGCACCGGCCTCTGCCGGCACGACGACTTTTGACTCCCCTGGCAAGCTCCTTCGACTGGAGGCCACGCGAGCACCGAGATAGGTTTGCCTCACCTAACTTTTACCGCCCTGTCCCGACCCGTGAAGGAGCGTCGCGTGGCCCCCGACTCCGACGGCCCGACTCTCGTCCCCCGCGCCCCCACCCGCCGCCACTTCCTCACCGCCGGGGTCACCGGCACCGCCGTACTCGGCCTCGGCGGGCTGCTCACCGCCTGCGGCAGCTCCGGCGGATCGGGCGGGACCGGCGGCAGGGGCGCGAGCTCGGGCGGCGGCGCGTCGCCGGACCAGAAGTCGGTCAAGCAGGGCGGCGACGACTACGCCACCGTGATCGAGAGGATGAAGGGCTTCGGCACCGACGCCGCCCCCGGCGTCTACCCGCGCACCGTCAAGCACGCGATGGGCGAGACCGTCATCCCCGCCAAGCCCACCCGGGTCGTGGTGCTGGACACCGGCGAGCTGGACAACGTCGTCTCGCTCGGCATCCAGCCGGTCGGTGTCGTCCACACCGACGCCTCCAAGTCCCTGCCGCCCTACCTCAAGGACAAGGCCGGTAACCCCGCCGCCGTCGGCACCATCAACAGCCTCAATCTGGAGGCGATCGCCGTGCTCAAGCCCGACCTGATCCTCGGCAGCCAGCTGCGCGCCCAGGACCAGTACGCGCAGCTGTCCAAGATCGCGCCGACCGTCTTCTCGCTGCGCCCCGGCTACCCCTGGAAGCAGAACTTCCTGCTCAACGCCAGCCCGTTCGGTCTGGAGGCCGATGCCGAGGCGCAGCTCGACGAGTACCGGGCGGCCGCCGCCGCGATCGGCGCCAAGCTCGGCGACAAGCGGCCCACCATCACGCCGCTGCGCTTCATGCCGGGCCGCACCAGGCTCTACGCCGAGCTGTCCTTCATCGGCACCATCCTGACCGACGTTTCGCTGCCGCAGCCGAAGATCGAGCAGGTCAAGGAACTCGCGGTGGAGGTCAGCCCGGAGCGGATCGACAAGGCCGACGCCGACTGGATCTTCTACGGCGTATACGGCAGCCCCGGCTCGACCAACCAGGACGTGGTGCTCGGCGGCGCGCTCTGGAAGACTCTCGGCGCGGTCAAGTCCGGTCAGGCCCGGCCGGTTTCGGACGAGACCTGGTTCCTCGGGCTCGGCGTCACGGCGGCCAACGCGGTACTCACCGACCTCAAGGGTTTCGTCGCGCCCGGCAGTTGAGCCGATACGCCCGGTAGGGGGCGGCGGTGATCTCTCGGTGGTCGCGCGCACACTCCCGGGAATGACGCTTGGAGCTGGTCCCGCGGTGCGGGAGGATCGTCAAGACCGTCCCCCGAAGGGCCCGCCGATGACCTCGCACCATCCCACCGCCACCGATCCCGCCCTGCCCGGCCCGCCCGCGGACAGCGCCGACTCCTCACCTCCGGTCGCCGTACCGACCGGCACGACTGCCTGGGCCGCTCCGGCCGCAACGTCCGTGCCGGACGCGCTTTCCACGCTGATCTGCTCGATCGCCACGGCGGCCGAGGGTGGCGCGGCCTCGGCCGGCGCGACCCGGCAGGGCTACGCCGCCCGCCACGACTCGGTGCCGCGGCCGCGCACCAACGAGGACACCGAGGCGTACCTCGCCGCGACCGCCGCCCCGGCCGCGGCGGAAGGCGATCCGACGACGGCGCGGCTGCGGGCCGCCTTCGCCGACCGGCTGCGGGCCGCGCGCGCCGAGGGGCGCTCGCTGACCGAGCTGGCGGCCGCCTGCCGACGGCCCGTCGAGGAGGTGCGAGCACTGCTCGGCGCGGAGGCCCGGGAGGACCCCACCGAGCAGGGCGACCCTGCGGGCGACACCGGGCCGGGGTTCGTACGGCTCCAGCAGCCGGCGACGCCCGCGGAGGCCAACCAGCCCGCGCCCGCCCCGCGTTCGGTCCGCGAGGAGGTGCGGAGCTTCGGCTCCCGCCGACCGTCGCCCTCACGCCGACTGCGCCGGATGCACCCGCAGGGCAACCGGACCGGGCAGGAGGCGGCCGCACGGGAGACGGCCGCGACCGACCCGGCGGGCGCCGAGCCGCGCGGTGCGGGGTGGGTAGGTGAACTGACCGGTACAACGGGGACGGTGGGCGATCACACGCCTCCGGCCGTTGCGGTGGGGAGCGCGTTCAGAGCCCCGTTCGGGGCTTCGTCCGGTGCTTCCTCCGACGCTTCGTTCGGGGCTTCGTCCGGAGCCCGGACCGGAACCGGGACGGGGGCCGGGGTGCCCCGGACCGAACCGCTGCTCGGCATCCTGATCGGCGGCAGCCCGGGCCAGCCCGACGCCGTCGGCCGCTCGGAGGAACGGACGCCGGTCCGGGCGGCGGCGGAGCCGATCCGGGTCGGACGCGGCACCAGCCTGGTCGTGCTGCCCTCCTGGCGTCCCGCCATCGCCGTCTCGGTGTCGACCGAGCAGCTGCTCGCCGAGACCGGGCTCACCGTCGAACAACTGGCCGACGCCCAGCTGACGGTGATGATGAACCCCTGGGCCTTGCACGACCGGGAGCTGGACCTGCACGGCTGGGAGCCCGGTCCTGCCGCCGGGCGGGGGCGGCGCGGCGGGCGCGGGTAGCGGCGCCCGCCAGCCTGGTCGGGCTACCGGGCGGCCGGGGCGTTCGGGATGTAGCCGAGGTCGACGGGTACCGGGGGGAGTCCGTCGACCGCCCAGCCCCCGCGGACCGTCTCCAGCAACTCCGGGAGCCGGGGCGGCCAGAGCGCGTCGGCGTTCTCGTCGGCGAGGTCGGCCGGGGTCCACCAGCGCCAGCCGAGGATCCGGTCCTCGGCGTGCACCGCGCTGACGTCGCCGGCCGGGCCGCGGTGCGGTCCGCTGGTGAGGTAGATGTGCTCGTGCTGGCGAACCGGGGTGCCGTGCCAGGTGAAGTCGTGCTCCCAGGTGCAGAGCAACGGGCCGGGTTCGAGGTCGGTCCAGCCGGTCTCCTCCCACAGCTCGCGCCGGGCACCGACCAACGGGCTCTCGCCCCGCTCCAGTCCACCACCCGGCATGGTCCAGTGGACGCCGACCTCGTCGTTGTCCGAACGGAGCAGGAACACCGAGCCGGTCTCGTCCAGCACCACCGTCCGGGCGGCCTGCCGGGGAACGCGTTTGCGGGGTCGCAGCAGATTTCGCATCGGGACACTCTGACAGCGCTCGACCAGGGCGTCGAGCGAATTCACCGGCGTGGCCAAGCACTTGAACCGCTGGACCGCGCCCTGCGCCGATCGGGCGTCGAGGCGCGCGTCGGGGCCGGCCCGCCGGCCGTACTCTGACCGCCATGTCCGTACCCGCGATCCTCTTCCCCGCCGATCCGCTCAACCCGCGCCGGCCCGACCCGCACTTCACCTGGGAGGCCAGGGTGCTGCGGGAGCTGGGCGGCGAGCACCACCTGGTCGACCACGACGCGCTGCTCGCCGGGCACGCCGAGGAGGCGGTCCGGCGGGTGCCCCACGACAGCGGCCCGCTCTGGTACCGGGGTTGGATGCTCCCCTCCGCCCGGTACGCCGAGTTCGCCACCGCACTCACCGCCCGCGGCGGCAACCCGCTGACCAGCGCGCCCGGTTACGCGGCGGCACACGAACTGCCCGGCTGGTACGGAGCGTTCGAGGGGGCGACCCCGCCCAGCGTCTGGATCCCGACCGCCGGGGCGGCGGCGCCCGGGCCGGCGGAACTGGCGGCGGCCGCGGCCCGGCTCGGCGGGAGCGGACCGGCGATCGTCAAGGACTATGTGAAGTCGCGCAAGCACGAATGGGACGAGGCCTGCTACGTGCCGGAGCTGGCCGACCTGGTAGCCGTCGGCCGGGTGGTCGGGCGGTTCGTCGAGCTGCAGGGCGAGTTCCTGACCGGCGGGGTGGTGCTGCGGCGGTACGAGGAGTTCGAGCGCGCGGGCGGCGGGGCGGGTCAGGCGGACGGCGGGTCGGACGGCGCGGACCGGCGGGCCGTGGAGGCCCGGGTGTGGTGGCTGGACGGCCGGCCGATCCTGGTCGGGCCGCACCCGGACGCCCCGCACCAGGAGGTCGAGCCCGACCTGACCGACGTTCCCGCGCTGGTGCGCAGACTCGGCTGCCGCTTCGTCACCACCGACCTCGCCAGCCGGGCCGACGGCTCCGGCTGGCGGGTGGTCGAGGTCGGGGACGGGCAGGTCAGCGACCTGCCGCGGGGGATCGACGCCTCGGGGCTGCTGGCCTCGCTGATCGCCGCCTGACGGCTTCGCCGTCGGACGACTTTCGGTTCGAACTGCTTTCGGTTCGAACCGCTTCGGGTCCGGGCGGCTTTCGGTCGAGGCTCGACGGCCTACCCGGCGGCGAGCGCCTCGGCCGCCGGGTGGCCGTCCGCGATGAACGCCTGCCAGAGCCGGGCGTACGCGCCTCCTCGGGCGAGCAGTTCGGTGTGGGTGCCGTCCTCGACCACCCTGCCGTGGTCCAGCACGACCACCCGGTCGGCGCGCTCGGCGGTGGTCAGGCGGTGCGCGATGACCAGGGTGGTGCGACCGCCGCTGAGCCGGTCGGCGGCCTGGTTGACCGCTGCCTCGGTGGCCAGGTCGAGCGCCGCGGTCGCCTCGTCCAGCAGCAGGATGTCCGGATCGACCAGTTCGGCCCGGGCCAGGGCGATCAGCTGGCGCTGGCCCGCCGAAAGGTTCCGCCCACGGCCTGCGACCTCGTGGTCGTAGCCGCCCGACAGCCGGACGATCATGTCGTGCGCGCCGACCGCCCGAGCCGCCGCCTCCACCTCGGCCGCCGAGGCGTCCGGCCGGCCGTACGCGATCGCCTCCCGGACCGTGCCCGCGAACAGGTACGCCTCCTGCGGCACCACGCCCAGACGATGGCGGTACTGCGCCAGGTCGTAGCGGGTGAGGTCGACACCGTCCACCCGGACGGTGCCGGCCGTCGCGTCGTAGAACCGGGCGACCAGCTTGACCAGCGTCGACTTGCCGGCGCCGGTCTCACCGACCAGCGCCACCGTCTGACCGGCGGGCACGTGCAGGTCCACGCCGCTCAGCACCTCCGGGGCACCGTCCGCGCCGCCGTTGTAGGCGAAACCGACGCCCTCGAAGGAGATCTCGCCGCGCAGCCCCTTGGGCACCGGGACCGGGTCGGCCGCCTCGGCGGTGGTGGTCGGGGTGCGCAGCAGCTCGCGGATCCGACCGAGGCCCACCGAGGCCTGCTGGTAGCCGTCGAACACCTGGGACAGCTGGTTGACCGGGGCGAAGAACAGGTCGATGTAGAGCAGGTACGCGACCAGCGCGCCGACCGTCAGCGTCCCGGCGTCGACCCGGGCGGCGCCGACGATCAGCACCAGGGCGGCGGCCACGCTGGAGAGGAACTGGACGAACGGGAAGTACAGCGAGATGTAGAACTGTGCGCGGACCCTGGCCTCGCGGTAGGCGATGCCTCGGGCCACGAAACGGTCGGTGTTGGTGTCCAGTCGGCGGAAGGCCTGGACGATCCGCATGCCGGCCACGTTCTCCTGCAGGTCGGCGTTGACCGTGCTGATCAGGTCGCGGGAGCGCTCGTACTGGTCCTTGGACTTCTTGCGGAACACCAGGGTGGCGATCACCAGCAGCGGCAGCACGGCGAAGACCACCAGGGCCAGGCCGGCGTCGATGATCAGCAGGGCGACGAAGATCCCGGCGAAGGTCAGCAGGCTGACCACGGCGGTGACCATGCCGGTCTGCAGGAAGGACGTCAGCGAGTCCAGGTCGGTGGTCATCCGGGTCATGATCCGGCCGGTCAGCTCGCGTTCGTAGTAGTCCAGGCCGAGCCGGTTGAGGTGGGCGAAGATCTTGAGCCGGAGGGTGTAGAGCACGCGCTCGCCGGTGCGGCCGCTGACCCGGTTCTCGGCGCTCTGCACCACCCAGTCCAGCAGGACCACGACCAGCGCGGTGATCGCGGCCACCGCGACGCCGGCCATCAGGCCCTTGCGGACGCCCTCGTCGATACCGTGCCGGATCAGCACCGGCAGCACCAGACCGGCGGCCGCGTCCAGGGCGACCAGCAGGAAGGCCAGGGCCAGCGGGGCGCGGAAGGGGCGCAGCAGGCGGCCGAGGGTGAAGTCGGGGTCGCCGGCCTCTGCCTCGGCGCGGGGGACGGCGGGGGTGTCGGCGGCCGGCGGGAGGGCGGCGACCTTGGCCATCAGGTCGGGGTCGGCGGTGCGGGCCGCCTTGGCCAGGGCGGGGGTGGCGGCGGTCACGGGAGCGGGGGGCTGCTCGACCGGGCCGCTCTGCCCGCCCTGCGCGTTCCGACCGTCCTGTTCAGCGTGGTCGGCCTGGTCGGGCTCGGGCTGGGGGGTGCGGCCGGCCTCGGGGTCGGTGATCAGGGCCCGGTACTGGGGACATCGGGCTTCGAGTTCCTCGTGGGTACCGATGTCCAGCAGCCGGCCGCGGTCCAGGACGGCGATCCGGTCGGCGAGCTGGAGGGTCGAGCGGCGGTGGGCGATCAGCAGGGTGGTGCGGCCGGCCATCACCGAGCGCAGCGCATCGTGGATCTCGGCCTCGACCTGCGGGTCCACCGCCGAGGTGGCGTCGTCCAGCAGCAGGATCCGGGGGTCGGTGAGGATCGCCCGGGCCAGGGCGATGCGCTGGCGCTGGCCGCCGGAGAGGGTCAGCCCCTGCTCGCCGACCTTGGTCTCGTAGCCGTCCGGCAGTGCGCGCACGAACTCGTCGGCCTGGGCGGCGCGGGCGGCGGCGACGATCTGCTCGTCGGTGGCGTCCGGGCGGCCGTACGCGATGTTGGTGCGGACCGACTCCGAGAAGAGGAAGCTCTCCTCGGGGACGATGCCGACCGCCGCGCGGACCGAGTCCAGGGTGAGGTCGCGCAGGTCGTGGCCGTAGAGGCGGACGGCGCCCGCGGCCGGGTCGTAGAAGCGGGGCACCAGCTGGGCCACCGTCGACTTGCCGGAGCCGGAGGCGCCGACCAGGGCGAGGGTCTCGCCGGGGGCCAGCTGCAGGCTGAGGCCGTGCAGTACGGGGGCGGGGTGCTCGGGGTCGTAGCGGAACTCGACCTGGTCGAACTCCAGGGCGACCTCGGAGGTGCGCGGGCCGACGGTGGTACCGGTCGGGTTCCCGGCCTCTCCGGTCCGCTCGGGGCTGGTGTCCGGGGTGCTGTCGCGGGTGAGGTCCAGGGTGAGGGCGTCCGGGCGTTCCTGGACCAACGGGCGCTCGTCGATCAGCTGCAGGACGCGCTCGACGCCCGCCCGGGCCTGCTGGCCGACCGTGATGACCATGGTCAGCATCCGCACCGGGCCGGTCATCTGCGCGACGTAGGTGGAGAAGGCGACGAAGGTTCCGAGCGTGACCTGTCCGTCGACGGCCAGCCAACCGCCGAAGGCCAGCACCGCGACCTGGGCGAGGGCCGGGATCGCCTGCATCGCCGGGTTGTAGCGCGCGTTGAGGCGAATCGACCGGAGCCGGGCGGCGAACAGGTTGTGGGAGGCCTGCTCCAGCTTGTCCCGCTCCTGCGCCTCCTGGCCGAAGCCCTTGACCACCCGGACGCCGCCTATCGCGCCGTCCACCACGCCCGCGACGGCGGCCGCCTCCTGCTGGGCGGCCCAGGTGGCGGGGAACAGGCGCTTGCGGCTGAGCACGCTGACCCACCACAGCGCGGGTGCCATGACCAGGGCGATCAGGGTGAGCGGCGCTGACAGCGAGAGCATCACGGCCAGCGACATGACGAACATCAGCAGGTAGCCGGTCATCATCGGCACCATCGAGAGCAGGCCGTTGATCAGCTGGAGGTCGGAGGTCGCGCGCCCGACCACCTGGCCGGTGTCCAGGCGGTCCTGGCGGTGGCCGTCGAGCCGACCGAGCGAGCGGAACAGGTCGCTGCGCATGTCGTGCTGGACATCGAGGGCGAGCTGACCGCCGTAGTAGCGACGGACCTGGGTGCAGCCGAAGACCACGACGGCGGCGAGCAGCAGCACCACCGCCCACGGGGTCAGCGAGCGGGTGTGGGCGACGATGACGTCATCGATGATCAGCTTGGTGACCAGCGGCACCAGCGCGGTGACGGCCATGCCGAGGAGCGAGGCGCCGAAGGCGAGCAGGAGGCTGCGCCGGGACCGCCAGCTGTAGCCGATCAGTCGGCGCAGCCAGCCGCTGGTCTCGGTGGGCGCGTCAGGGTGCGGCTCGGGCTGTTGCTCGACGAGCGTGTCCGTGGGCGGCTCGGGGGCCGCCGGGCCGCTCGGGGATTGCTCCACCGTGGATCCGTGAGTCTCGGGCATATTTAGGGATGCTAACCATTTCGTCGGGTGGCCGCCATGGCATTTCCGGCCGCGCGGGGCGATCGGGGCGGGCGCCGGGGCGGCCCGGATCGTCCGGTCCGGCGGACTGGGCAACAGCCTGCGGCCTGCGCTGATTCCCGACCGAACAGAGTTGCGGTCCGTGAGTCCGTCACCCCTCCAGGGTCGCCGACGGCCCGGCGGGCGCCCAGCGCCCCAGGGGTGGGCGGGCACCGCCCTTTGGACCTAGAGCCGGGAGCGGGCGGCGCGCTTCGACGCCCGAGCCCCGAAGGCCGGACCGCTCCGGCGCTGGAGCGGTCAGACGCCGGGGCGCTCGGACGCCTGACACTCGAACACCGGGCCCGCCCGGGTGTCAGGCCCGCCCGGACGCGTCGGCAGCCGCCGAGTCGGCGGCGGCCGCGAAGGCTCCGTGGGCGAGGGCGTGCAGCAGTGCGGCCATGCCGTCGCGCTGCAGGCCGGTGCGCTCACCCTGGGCCGGGTTCGGGCCGAGGCTGTGCGGGGTCGAGTTGATCAGGCCGAAGACCGCGTGCACGGCGGCCCGCGCCACCGGCTCGGCGTTGGGGTCGGCGAGCGGCGGGTAGGCCTGCCGGACCACGTCCACCCACAGCTCGACGTAGCCGCGCTGCAGCCGTCGAACGGTGCGACGGTCCTCCTCCTTGAGGTTCAGCAGCTCGCGGTCGTGCAGGGTGATCAGGTCGCGGTCGTTCAGGGCGAAGTCGACGTGGCCGCCGATCAGCGCGTCCAGCGCGGCAGACGGGCCGTCGCCGCCGCCCGCCCGACGCCGCCCCTCCTCCAGCAAGCGCTCGCTGATGCCGATCAGCAGATCGGCGAGCATCGCGTCCTTGCCGGCGAAGTGGCGGTAGAGCCCGGGACCGCTGATGCCGACGGCCTTGCCGATCTCGTCCACGCCCACGCCGAGGAAGCCGCGGGCGGCGAACAGTCGCGCGGCCTCCCGGCGGATCTGGTCGCGGCGTGGGAGCGCGGAGGTTGCGGGGACGTTCGGCATGCTGCCCATCGTAGACAGTCGGGTTATCGACCGTTAACCTGGGCACGTAAGTTAACGTTAATTAACGTGGGAACCACGGGCGCACCGGCATCCGGCCCGCCCACCTGCTGCCGAGGGCAAGGGAGCTCTTGGGAATGGTCATCTCAACCACCGGCGCCCCCTCCGGCGTCCGGCTCAGCGCGGCGAACGGCACGGCGGCGGCACCGGGTGCCGTACCGCCGGGAGCCGCCGCTCCGGCTCCCCGGCTCGGCACCTCCGTCGACCCGGGCTCCGCGGCCTACCGGGCCAACACCGAGGCGCACCAGGCACTGGTCGCCGAACTCCGCGCCAAGCTCGACGCGGCCGCCCTGGGCGGCGGCGCCAAGGCCCGCGCCCGGCACACGGCGCGCGGCAAGCTCCTCCCCCGCGACCGGGTGGACACCCTGCTCGACCCGGCCTCGCCCTTCCTGGAGCTGGCTCCGCTGGCCGCCGACGGGATGTACGACGGGGCCGCGCCCGCGGCCGGGGTGATCGCCGGCATCGGCCGGGTCGCCGGACGCGAGGTGGTGGTGGTCGCCAACGACGCCACCGTCAAGGGCGGCACCTACTACCCGATGACGGTGAAGAAGCACCTGCGCGCCCAGGAGGTCGCGCTGGAGAACCGGCTCCCCTGCGTCTACCTGGTGGACTCCGGCGGCGCCTTCCTTCCGATGCAGGACGAGGTCTTCCCGGACCGCGACCACTTCGGCCGGATCTTCTACAACCAGGCCCGGCTCTCCGCCGCGGGCATCCCGCAGATCGCCGCCGTGCTCGGCTCCTGCACCGCCGGCGGCGCGTACGTCCCGGCGATGAGCGACCAGGCCGTGATCGTCCGCAACCAGGGCACGATCTTCCTGGGCGGGCCGCCGCTGGTGAAGGCCGCCACCGGCGAGGTGGTCACCGCCGAGGAGCTGGGCGGCGGCGACCTCCACTCCCGCACCTCGGGCGTGACGGACCACCTGGCAGAGGACGACGCCCACGCGCTCTCCATCGTCCGCACCATCGTGTCCGGGCTCGGCCCGCGCTCGGCCAAGCCGTGGCCGCTCACTCCGGTCGAGCCGCCGGCCGTCGACCCGGCGGGCCTGTACGGGGCCGTCCCGGTCGACCCACGCACGCCCTACGACGTGCGCGAGGTGATCGCCCGACTGGTCGACGGCAGCCGCTTCGCCGAGTTCAAGGCCGAGTACGGCGCGACCCTGGTCACCGGCTTCGCCCGGATCCACGGCCACCCCGTCGGCATCGTCGCCAACAACGGCGTGCTGTTCTCCGAGTCGGCGCTCAAGGGCGCCCACTTCATCGAGTTGTGCGACCAGCGCGGCATTCCCCTCCTCTTCCTGCAGAACATCACCGGCTTCATGGTCGGCCGGCAGTACGAGGCGGGCGGCATCGCCAAGCACGGCGCCAAGATGGTCAACGCCGTCGCCTGCACCCGCGTCCCGAAGCTGACCGTGGTGATCGGCGGCTCGTACGGAGCCGGCAACTACTCGATGTGCGGCCGGGCCTACTCACCTCGCTTCCTGTGGATGTGGCCGGGCGCCAAGATCTCCGTGATGGGCGGCGAGCAGGCGGCCTCCGTCCTCGCCACCGTCCGCCGCGACCAGCTGGAGGCCCACGGCGAGGAGTGGCCGACCGAGGCGGAGGAGGAGTTCAAGCGCCCCGTCCGCGAGCAGTACGAGCGCCAGGGCAACGCCTACTACGCCACCGCCCGACTCTGGGACGACGGTGTGATCGACCCGATGGACACCCGCACCGCCGTCGGCCTCGCCCTCACCGCCTGCGCCAACGCCCCGCTGGCGCCGCCCGCGCCGTACGGCGTCTTCCGCATGTGACGCCTCGCGCGGCGCCCCTTCGTGGTGTGACCCTCGTGATGCACCTCCTGATGTGACCCCGCTCTTCCGGGTGTGACTCCCACGGCGCCGGCCCGCCCTCCGGGCCGGCGCCCCAACCGCCCACCGCCACCTCCTTCGTACGGCTCCCCTCGACCCGGAGGATCGCCTCCCATGTTCGACACAGTTCTGGTCGCCAACCGCGGCGAGATCGCCCTGCGGGTGATCCGCACCCTGCGGCGGCTCGGTGTCCGCTCGGTCGCCGTGTTCAGCGACGCGGACGCCGACGCCCCGCACGTCCGCGAGGCCGACGTCGCGGTCCGCCTCGGCCCGGTCGACCGCAGCGACAGCTCGGCCGCCGAGACCTACCTGCGGACCGACCAGATCCTCGCCGCCGCCCGCCGCACCGGCGCCCAGGCCGTCCACCCCGGCTACGGCTTCCTCGCCGAGAACCCCGGCTTCGCCCGCGCGTGCGCCGACGCGGGCCTCGTCTTCATCGGACCGCCTCCCGGTGCGGTCGAGCTGATGGGTGACAAGATCAACGCCAAGGAGGCCGTGCGGGCCGCCGGTGTCCCGGTGGTCCCCGGCAGCCAGGCCACCGCGCCGACCGACGATGAACTCGTCGCCGCCGCGGACGAGATCGGCTACCCCGTGCTGCTCAAGCCCTCCGCCGGCGGCGGCGGCAAGGGCATGCGCCTGGTGCGGGACCGCGCCGACCTGCCCACCGAGATCGCCGCTGCCCGCCGCGTCGCCCGCACCGCCTTCGGCGACGACACCCTGCTGTTGGAGCGCTGGATCGACCGGCCGCGCCACATCGAGGTGCAGGTGCTGGCCGACGCCCGCGGCACCACCGTCCACCTCGGCGAGCGCGAGTGCAGCCTGCAGCGCCGCCACCAGAAACTGATCGAAGAGGCTCCCTCCGTTCTCCTCAATGCCGAGACCCGCGCCGCGATGGGCGCCGCGGCCGTCCGCGCCGCAGAGTCCTGCGGCTACACCGGGGCCGGCACCGTGGAGTTCATCGTCCCCGGCATCGACCCTGACGCCCCCGCCTCCGAGGGGGTGCGGGACTTCTTCTTCATGGAGATGAACACCCGTCTCCAGGTGGAACACCCCGTCACCGAACTCGCCGTCGCCGTCGGCCCGGACTCAGCCCGACTCGACCTGGTCGAGTGGCAGCTGCGCGTAGCCGCCGGCGAACCGCTCACGTTCACCCAGTCCGACATCTCCTTCCTGGGCCACGCCATCGAGGCCCGGATCTGCGCCGAGGACCCGGAGCGCGACTTCCTGCCCACCGGCGGCCGCATCCTCACCCTGGACGAGCCCCGGGGCGAGGGCATCCGCGTCGACTCCGGGGTCACCCCCGGAACCGTCGTCACCAGCGCCTACGACCCCATGCTCGCCAAGGTCATCGCGTACGGGCCCGATCGCCCGACCGCACTGCGCAGGCTCCGCGCCGCGCTGGCCGACACCCGCATCCTGGGTGTCACCACCAACACCGGCTTCCTGCGCCGACTGCTCGCCCACCCCGACGTCGTCGCCGGCCGGCTGGACACCGGCCTGGTGGAACAGACGGCCCAGCAGCAGCCGGCCCTGCTAGCCGCGCCGTACTCCCCGTCGAGCGCGGTCCCGTCGAACGCGACCGCCGCGGCCGGGGCCACGAACGCCGCCCGCCCCGCGGACGGAACCGACACCCCGGCGACCGAACCGCCGTCACCGGCCCACCTCCTGTACTACGCGGCCGCGCTGGCACGGCACCTGGAACTCACCCCGGCCACCGACCCCGGCGGCTGGACCGACCCGTTCTCCCTTCCCTCCGGCTGGCGCCTGGGCGGCGCCCCCGCCTGGACCACCCACCGACTCCGCGCCCCCGGCCAGGACCCGGTGTCGGTGCGCATCCGTTCGATCACTGCGGGCAACGTAGCCGACGCCACTGACAATTCCTCCGGGCTCACCCGCGAGGTGGAGCTCCGGCTCGACGCCGGGCCGGTCCACCGCGCCCGCGCCACCCTGGCCGGCGACCGGCTGCACCTGACCGTCGACGGCCTGCAGACTGCCTTCGCGCTGGCCACCGACACCACCCCCGGCCTGGCGGCCGGACCGGTGACCTGGCTCGGCATCGAGGGCGACGCCTGGCCGCTGCACGCCTACGACCCGGCCGTCGAGAGCGCCGCCGGGGCCGGCGCGCACCACGGCGCCCTGACCGCCCCGATGCCCGGCACCGTCACCGTCGTGAAGACCACGGCGGGCGAGACCGTCCGCAAGGGCCAGCCCCTGCTCGTGCTGGAGGCCATGAAGATGGAACACGTGATCGCCGCCCCGCACGACGGCGTGGTGGCCGAGCTGCGGGCAGCCGCCGGCGCCACCGTCGCGATGGAGGACCTGCTGGTCGTGGTCACCCCGGCCGAGGAGGCCGCCGAGCCCGCGGAGGTGCGGTCGTGACCACCCAGGAGCCCGTCGCCCACGACCCCGACGCCCTCGATCTGGGCCTGCCCGACCCGGTCCGAGCCCCCGGCCTGCCCGAGGAGGTCCGGATCCACGAGGTCGGCCCGCGCGACGGCCTGCAGAACGAGAGCTCGCTGGTGCCCGTCGAGGTCAAGGCGGAGTTCATCGCCCGGCTCGCGGCCGCGGGGCTGCGGACCGTCGAGGCCACCAGCTTCGTTCACCCGAAATGGGTACCGCAGCTCGCCGACGCCGAGGAGCTGATGCCCCGGCTCGCCGACCTGCCGGAGCGTCACCCCGGCCTGCGGCTGCCGGTGCTGGTACCCAACGAGCGCGGCCTCGCCCGAGCGCTCGCCCACCACGCCACCGACATCGCGGTCTTCGCCAGCGCCACCGAGACCTTCGCCCGGCGCAACCTCAACCGCTCGGCGGACGAGGCCATGGCGATGTTCCGCCCGGTCGTGACCGGGGCCGCCGAGGCCGGGGTCGCGGTCCGCGGCTACCTCTCGATGTGCTTCGGCGACCCCTGGGAGGGGCCCGTCCCGGTCGAGCAGGTGGTCCGGTACGGCGTGCAGCTGCTGGAGATGGGCTGCGCGGAGCTGAGCCTCGGCGACACCATCGGCGTGGCCACCCCCGGCCAGGTCAGCGCCCTGCTGACCGGCTTCGCGAAGGCCGGCGTGACGACCGACCGGCTCGCGGTGCACTTCCACGACACCTACGGCCAGGCGCTCAGCAACACCCTGGCGGCGCTGCGCGAGGGCGTCACCACGGTGGACGCCTCGGCCGGCGGCCTGGGCGGCTGCCCGTACGCGAAGAGCGCCACCGGCAACCTGGCCACCGAGGACCTGGTGTGGATGCTGCACGGGCTCGGCATCCGGACCGGCGTCGACCTGCGCGCGCTGGTCGCGACCAGCGGCTGGATGGCCGAGCGCCTCGGCCGCCCGAGCCCGTCCCGTACCGTCCAGGCGCTGCTCGGCGCCGCCCGGGGCTGACCCCGCCCCGGCCCGATCGACGGGCGTCGGCCGACCGTTCGGCCCGGCCGGCGCCCCCACGCACCACGTTCGTCCCTCAACCACACCGTGCGACCGTCACACCATCAGACGGGCGGCGGTCATCCCGTTCACGCCCGCGGCCACCCCGGCCGGGCACCAGGAGGATCAGATGCTCGACCACCGGCTCAGCAGCGAGTACGAGGACCTGCGGCGCACCGTCGCCGAGTTCGCCCAGGACGTGGTGGCGCCGAAGATCGGCGAGTTCTACGAGCGGGAGGAGTTCCCCTACGAGATCGTCCGGGAGATGGGGCGGATGGGCCTGTTCGGCCTGCCCTTCCCGGAGGAGTACGGCGGCATGGGTGGCGACTACTTCGCGCTCGGCCTCGCGCTGGAGGAACTCGCCCGCGTCGACTCCTCGGTGGCGATCACCCTGGAGGCCGCCGTCTCGCTCGGCGCGATGCCGATCTACCGGTTCGGCACCGAGGAGCAGAAGCGCGAGTGGCTGCCCCGGCTGACCTCCGGCGAACTCCTCGGCGCCTTCGGCCTCACCGAGCCGGAGGGCGGGTCGGACGCCGGCGCCACCCGCACGACCGCGCGGTACGACGAGACCACCGACGAGTGGGTCATCAACGGGACCAAGTGCTTCATCACCAACTCCGGCACCGACATCACCGGACTGGTCACCGTCACCGCACTCACCGAACCGATCGCTCGTTCGAGTGAAGAGGGTGAATTCCGCTCGCCTGTGCGGGAGATCTCCTCCATCATCGTGCCCACCGGGACCCCGGGGTTCCAGGTCTCGAAGAAGTACTCGAAGGTCGGGTGGAACGCATCCGACACCCGCGAATTGTCCTTTACCGACTGCCGCGTCCCCGCGGCCAACCTGCTGGGCGAGCGTGGCCGAGGCTACGCCCAGTTCCTGCGGATCCTCGACGAGGGCCGCATCGCGATCGCGGCCCTGGCCACCGGCCTCTCCCAGGGGTGCGTGGACGAGTCCGTCAAGTACGCCGGCGAGCGCCGGGCCTTCGGCCGGCCGATCGGCGCCAACCAGGCCATCCAGTTCAAGCTTGCCGACATGGAGCTGCGCGCCCACACCTCCCGCCTGGCCTGGCGGGACGCCGCCTCCCGGCTGCTGCACGGCGAACCGTTCAAGAAGGAGGCCGCGATCGCGAAGCTGTACTCGTCCGAGGCCGCCGTCGACAACGCCCGCGAGGCGACCCAGATCCACGGCGGGTACGGCTTCATGAACGAATTCCCGGTCGCCCGCTTCTGGCGCGACTGCAAGATTCTCGAGATCGGGGAGGGCACGTCTGAGGTTCAGCGCATGCTCATCGCCCGGGAGCTCGGCGTCACGTCGTGACGATCACTTCCTGATGGTCACCTCCTGAGCCGAGTCCACCGGGCCAACGCGCCGCTCCGCCAATGGTGCTGAGGAGCGGCCGACGGTGGAGGAGGCGTCAGGGGGTATCAGGCAACGACCCGCAAGGGCGACCCGGGGAGAACGTCCGCGAGAGTCCGCGCGGGGGGCCGCAGGGGCTCCGCAGGACTCCTCGGGAAGTCCTCAAGGGATAACGATCACCGGGCGGTTGGCCCGCCGCGCCAGCCGTCCGGAGACCGAGCCGAAGAGCTTGCCGAGCAGACCGTGCGTCGTGCCGACGACGATCGCGTCGGCGGCGTACTCGCGGCCGACCTCCTCGATCTCGTGGCAGATGTCGCCGCCCCGCTCGATCAGGATCCACGGCACCCCGGTGAGGAAGTCCGCGCAGGCGAGCTCCAGGCCGAGGACTTCGGTCCGGTGGTCGGGGAGGTCGACGAACACGGGCGGCTCGCAGCCCGCCCAGACCGTGGCCGGCAGGCGGTTGGCCACATGCACGATCACCAGGCCGCACTGCGATCGGCGGGCCATGCCGACCGCGTAGGCGAGGGCCCGCTCGCTCGACAGCGAGCCGTCGAAACCGACCACGACACCGTGCTGGAACACCGGGTCCAGGGAGCGTCCGGGCGCTTCCTGCGCCGACGACTCGGTGTGCCCGCCGGTGCCGCCGGGAACCGTCTCCGGACGCTCGGCGCCCGGGCCGGAGCGGCCCGTCACCGGGGGCTCCGCAGGGCCGGGCGGGGGCTCGCCACGGCGCTGGCGGGGCCCTGGGCGGTCGCGCCGGGCGAGGCTGCCCCGGCGGGTGAGGCTGCGCAGAGCTCGCGCGAGGCCTCGGGGTTCACCCTGCTCAGGGCTCCCGGCTGCGGACCGGACCTCGTCGCCGGGCGCACCGGCCGGAATGCGGTCCGGGGCGTCCGGGGCGTCGCTCGGCGGGTGGCCAGCGGGCTCAGCGGGCTCGGCGTGCTCGGCATATGGGCCGACAGGCCCCTCGGCACGGCCGCCGACGCCGTCATCGCCATGGTCTTCGGCGCGCTCGGCCAGGCCCCCTTCGAGGCGCCCTTCGGCGTGCCCGTCCAAGCCTCCATCGGCGCGCTCGTCTCGGCGCCCGTCGGCCGGGTCGAGGTTCGTGCGGGCGCCGTCTCCCCCGGGCCGTGCGCCCGCACTGCGGGGCGCGTCGGGTTCGACCGGTCGGGAAGGCTCAGAAACAGCCATGGCTCACGGCTCTTCAAGGGAGAGGGGCCGACAGGAGAGGACAACGCTGCCCGGGCGGCAGGCCCGCCAACGGGATGACGTCGGTCTACGCCGAGCAGCACCGTATGTGACCTGTTCCTTTCAGAGTACGACGGGCATGGGGCCCAGCCCAGCGGCGAAGCCCTGGAACGATGTTGTTCCCGCGAAAGGGGGATGCGCACGCCGAAACAATGCGCCCTGCCCACAGGCGATCGCGCCCCTCCGGAAAGGAGGTTCCCTGGAGCTTGACTGAGTGGACCGGAAGGCGCAACAGGCCCGCCGGACACCGTGACCGGACTGTCATGGATTGGCGACGATCCGTTGCGGGATGTCGCGAACCGTTACGTCCCGGGAGCCCGAACCGGCCCCGTCGGCCCGTCCGGACGCCCTCCGTCCATCACGTGCCAGGCCCGTTTCGGCCACTTCGTACGGCTTCGCGACGCGGTCTGGCATTTGCCAGGTGCATAGGCGCAGGCGCTGGCACCATGCTCGACATGGCCCTGCTCCTGTTCGACCTCGACAACACGCTGCTACCCCGGGACGCCGCCTTCCGGGCCTGGGCGCAGGACTTCCTGTCCGAACACCACCTGCCGCCCGGCGACCTCGACTGGTTCGTCACCCTCGACGGCAGCGGCTACGTGCCGCGCAGCACCGTACTGTCCGCCGTCCGGCGCCGCTACGGCTTGGACGCCTCCGTCGAGTTCCTGCTCGCGCACTTCCGACGCGGCATCAACTCGCACATCCACTGTCCGCCCCGGCACATCGAGGCGCTGCGGGCGGCGCGGGCCGCGGGGTGGACGCTCGGGATCGTCTCCAACGGCGGCACCCGGCCGCAGTTGGAGAAGATCCGGCGGACCGGGCTGGGGCCGCTGGTCGACGGCTGGGTGATCTCGGAGGAGGCCGACTGCGTCAAGCCGGATCCACTGATCTTCGAGATAGCCGCCCAACGGTGCGGCGTCCGGCCGACCGGGGACTGGGCGGCGCACACCTGGATGGTCGGGGACCACGCGCCCGCGGACATCGCCGGCGCCGAACTGGCCGGGCTGCGCAGCGTCTGGTTGCACCACGACCGGCCGTGGGCGGAGAGCGGCTACCGGCCGACGCTGAAGGCGGCCGGTCTGCCGGAGGCCGTCGGCCTCGTGCTGGCGGCGCGCAACGCGCCCTCGGCCCGAGCGGACGCCCGGCTGAACGGCCGCTCGGAGGCTCGGTCGGGCGTCCAGGTCGGCGGGCCGGTGCGTCGGCAGGCCGTCGGGGCCGCTGCGCGGGGCCCGGCGCGCGCGACGGCGCTCCTCGGCGCGCGGTCCGGCGCACGCCCGACGGGGACCGCCCCGGAGGGCTCAAGTACGCCCGTTGCCGTGAACGCCGGGACGGTCGGCGCCTCGGGCTCCGGGGCAAGGTCCGGTGTCCGAAACCGATCAGGTGAGTTTGCCGCGATCGCCGACGGTCGCCCGGGCGCGGGAGTGCAGGCGGAGTCGAGGATCGGGGCGGGCGCAGGGCCGGGCGCCGGGGTGGAACCGGGTACGGAGGGCGGTCCGGCCGTTCCGATGGTGCGCCCAACGCCCCTTCGCACGGCGGTCGATGGCACTCGCGTAGCCGTCGATGGCGCCGCACCCGCCCAGACCGTCTTCGCCTCGGCGCCGGTCACGGCCAGGGCCGCGGCGGCCGCCCAGTAGCGCCGAGGCCGGGCGCCGGGCGCGCAAAGGGCCCCGCTCGAAACCGGACACCGCACCGCACCGCCGTGCCCCCGCGCCGAAGGCCCTGGTCAGCCGCCCAGCGAGGTACGGGTCCACCAGCAGGTCGGAGCCAGTTCGGTGAACCCGAGGGTGCGGTAGAGCGGTTCGCCGGCCGAGGTGGCGACCAGGGTGGCCGGACGGTCCGGGAGCGCGTGGGCCAGGGCGGTCCGCAGCACGGCGCGGGCCACCCCCTGGCCGCGCCGGTCAGGCAGGGTGGCGACCCAGTACACCCCGGTGGCCCGGCCGTCGTCGTAGCTGAGGCAGGCACCCGCCGGGGCTCCGTCGACCCGGCCCAGCCAGGCCCGACAGCCGGGTTGGCGCAGCAACTGCTCCGGGAGCGCTTCGTTGCGGGTCCAGGGCTGACGGGCGGGCAGCGGGAAGCCGTCCACGATGACCCGCTCGACCTGCGCGAAGGTGTCTCCGTCCAGCGCCTCATCCACCGTCAGGGAGCCGCCGCCGCACACCGGGGAGACGACAGGCAGCTCGGTCGGCACGCCCTCCACCGGGTCCGGCTCACGCGCCATCACCGGCATGATCGGCATCCGGGTGGCCCCGAAGCGGGACAGGTCGAGCCCGCCGTACGGGTCCTCCAGGGTGAAGCGGATGGTCTCCCACTCGTCCAGGAGCTCCGCCAACTCCTTTTCCACGACGCTGGGTTCGGCGTACGGACGGGTAACCACGAAACGTTGGGAGTCGTCCGGGGTGCGCGCACAGCGGACCGCCGTCAGCCCCGGTTGGACTCGGGACTGCCAGCCGTGCGCGCGGGCTTGGGCGAGCCAGAAGGCGGCTGCATTGTCGTTGGCCTGTTCGAGCCGGCTGATGGTGTTCACGGCAGGACCGTAGCCCGGCCGCCCCGGCCCCGGCTCGGCCGCCCCGGCACTGGCCGGATGAAGCCTGGGAGGCGCACAGCCCGCGCACGTGCGCCCTCATGTGCACCGCCGATTTTCGGTCAATTTTGCGCCGCTCCCTCCCCCTTGGACAAATCCGCAGCCCAGACCCGCCGGCCGGGTGCCCGGAAGCCGGACGCCCCAGGAACCGCCCCGCGACAACCAGCCACCGTTGCACCGGCCCTCTTCCCAGAAGGGTCGACGGGTGCCACGCTTCGTGATCGAATGCATCACGCCAAATTGCCATGTCGACATAGCGTCGGATGGTGAACTTGTCACAACGGCAATGGTCCACCCGATAGATTTCGATCTTGGCTAGCAGTGCCGCACCACCCACACCACACCACCGAGGGGGCTTGAGCGCCTTGAGCAGGGTGAGCAGGAGCGACGCGGGTCCTGACAGCGGCCAGGCGCCGACCGGCACCGCGGGTCGGCCCGCGAGAAGCACCGGCACCTCCGCGACCGCCGCCACCACCCGCACCTCCGGCGCCCCGAGCACCTCGGGCCCCGCCTCGCACACCCCCTATCCCCCGGTGCCGTCCTCCGCCACCGGCCCCGCCCCGGCCGAGCACGGCGGTCCGGCGTACGGCGGGCAAGCCCACGGCGGCCACGGCAGTCAGCCCCTCGGCGGACCGACCCCCTACGGGGTCCAGTCGCCCCAGGGCGGGAACCCGACCCTCGGCGGACAACCCGTCAGTCGAGGCGCCGTCAACCCGACCCAGTCCTACGGCAACCCTGCCCAGCCCTACGGCGGCCCCGCCCAGCCCTTCACCGGCGAGTACTCCGGCTACAACGGCCACCAGGCCTACCCCGCCAGCGGCTCGGCCCCGGGCGTGAACGGCGCCGGCGGCCCGCTCGGCGCCCTGGCCCTGGGCACCGCCCCCGGCCACGGCCCGCTGGGCCACGGCGGCGGACCGGGCGCCAACGGCTCCCCGGTGGGCCCGCTGACGGCCGGCGCCCCGCGCAAGCTGTCCGGCCGGCGCCGCCGGGAGACCGTCGCGGTCCTGATCTTCGGCGGCGCCCCGATCTTCGAGAGCTCCATCCCGCTCTCCGTCTTCGGCGTGGACCGCCAGGACGCCGGGGTCCCCCGCTACCGGCTGCTGGTCTGCGCCGGGGAGGAGGGCCCGCTGGCGACCACCGGCGGCCTGACCCTCTCCGCACCGTACGGCCTGGAGGCCCTCGCCCGGGCCGGCACGATCGTCGTACCGGCCTGGCGCTCGATCTCCCAGCCCCCGCCGGTCGAGGCGATCACCGCCCTACGCAAGGCCCACCACGAGGGCGCGCGGATCATCGGCCTGTGCACCGGCGCCTTCGTGCTCGCCGCCGCCGGCCTGCTGGACGGACGCCCGGCGACCACCCACTGGATGTACGCCCCGACGCTGGCCAAGCGCTACCCCCGGGTGCACGTCGACCCGCGCGAGCTCTTCGTGGACGACGGCGACGTGCTCACCTCGGCCGGCACCGCCGCCGGGATCGACCTGTGCCTGCACGTGGTGCGCAGCGACCACGGCGCCGAGGCGGCCAACGCGCTGGCCCGACGGCTGGTGGTGCCCAGCCGCCGCAGCGGCGGAGGACAGGCCCAGTACATCGATCAGTCTTTACCGGAGGAGATCGGCAACGACCCGCTGGCCGAGGTGGTCACCTGGGCGCTGGAGAACCTCAACCAGCAGTTCGACGTCGAGGTGCTGGCAGCCCGCGCGTACATGAGCCGCCGCACCTTCGACCGCCGTTTCCGCACGCTCACCGGCAGTGCGCCGCTGCAGTGGCTGATCACCCAACGGGTGCTCCAGGCCCAGCGGCTGCTGGAGACCTCGGAGCTGTCGGTGGACGACGTCGCGCGCCGGTGCGGGTTCCGTTCGCCGGTGGCGCTGCGCGGGCACTTCCGCCGTCAGCTCGGGGTCTCGCCGGCCGCGTACCGGACCAGCTACCGGGCCCGTCGGCCCGGGCAGCAGTCGCCCGCCCCGGTCGGGGCGCTCGGCGGCGACCTGCGGCTGCCCGGCGCACTGCCGCACCCGGCGGCCGCCGCGGCTGCCTCGGCGGGCGGGACGCTGTTCGGCGGGGCGGCGCACGGCGCGCAGCCGGCCCATCCGTTCCCGGCGGGGCCCGGGGCGCAGGTGCCGGTCGGCCAGGCGGGGGCGCACGGCCACACCGGTCCGTACGGTCCGGGGCAGGCCGGGACGCCGACCGCCCAGGGGTTCCACGCCCGCGCGGGCCAGCCGTACCCGCACCAGCAGGCCGCGCAGCAGCCGCACCCCGGGCAGCAGGGTGTGGCGCGCGGTCCGGTGCGGCCGCCGCTGGTGCCGCCGCAGGCCGGGCCGGGTGCGGGGCGTCCGTCGCGCACCGCCGAGCACGCGGCGGCCGAGGACGGCCACCCCCAGCCGGGGGCGCGCGGCCAGGGCCAGGGGCACCGGAGCGGGGTCGAGCGGCCCGGCGACGAGCCGGGTGCGGGCGGTCGTGCGCACGGTGCGCCGGGCGGCCGGGTGCCGACCACCGCCGCCGGGCAGCCGGCGGACGGGGCGGGCGAGCTCCGTGGCCGGCAGGCCCGGGCGCCACAGGTCCGCACCCAGGCGGGCCGGGCCGCGGCGGCGGACGGCGGACGGACGGCGCGCGAGGCCCGTCCCGGACGGGACGGGCACGCGGTCCGCACCGGCCGGGAGGGCGAGCACCCGGAGGGCCGCGGCCCGCACGGCGGGGCGGAGGACCACCAGGCCGAGGGCGTCGCTCCGGCGCCCCTCTCGGCTCCACCGGTGCCCGCGGCGCGTGATCGCGCCGTAGGGTGAGTTGTGTGAATGACCGTTTGGTATGGATCGACTGTGAAATGACCGGCCTCGACCTCGACCGGGACGCCCTGGTCGAGGTCGCGGTGTTGGTGACGGACTCCGAGCTGAACATCCTCGGCGAGGGCGTGGACGTCATCATCCGCCCGCCGGCGGAGGCGTTGGCGAACATGCCCGAGGTGGTGCGCGAGATGCACACCTCCTCCGGCCTGTTGGAGGAGCTGGAGCAGGGCGTGACCCTGGCCGAGGCCGAGGAGCTCGTCCTCGCGTACGTGCGCCAGCACGTGCCGGAGGCCGGGAGGACGCCGCTGTGCGGCAACTCGGTGGCCACCGACCGCGGCTTCCTGGCCCGGGACATGCCGGCCCTGGAGAAGCACCTGCACTACCGGATCGTGGACGTCTCCTCGATCAAGGAGCTGGCCCGCCGCTGGTACCCGAAGGCGTACTACAACAGCCCGCAGAAGGGCGGGAACCACCGGGCGCTCGCCGACATCCGCGAGAGCATCGACGAACTGCGGTACTACCGCGAGGCGGTGTTCGTGCCGCAGCCCGGTCCGGACGCCGAGACCGCGCGCGCCATCGCCGAGAAGTACCAGGCCCCGGCCGGCTGACCCGGCGAGCCCCCGGCGCGATCGGCGCGACCAGCGCGGCGGGGGTGCCCGGACGGCCCTTGGAGGGGCGGAGGGGGTGCCCGCGTCCGCCGGAACGAAACCCTGGCGCGAGCACCCTCTCGGATCCTGTAGAGTTCTTCCTGTCGGAACGGGAACGCGAGAGCGGGAACGGACCGGACAGATGGTGGGTGTAGCTCAGTTGGTAGAGCACCTGGTTGTGGTCCAGGTGGTCGCGGGTTCGAGTCCCGTCACTCACCCCAGAGCCCGAGGGGCCGATCTCTTCAAGAGGTCGGCCCCTCGGGCGTTTTCGCGCTGCCTCAGTTGTGCACGCCGGTCCGGCTTTTCCGGTCGGCTTTTCCGGTCGGCCCCTGCCGCGAGAAGCTACCGGCTAGTAACATAGTCGTCATGACCACTCCTTCGATCGGCCAGATGCTCGACGCCACCGTGCCGATGGCGCACACCCTGAAGCTCGAGTACCTGGAGACCACCCCGGAGCGCGCCGTGCTCCGGCTGCCCGACCAGCCCGCGTACCACAACCACGTCGGAGGCCCGCACGCCGGCGCGATGTTCACGCTCGCCGAGTCCGCCAGCGGCTGCATCGTGCTCGCCGCCTTCGGGGACCAGCTGTCCCGGGCCGTGCCGCTCGCCGTGAACGCCGAGATCGCGTACAAGAAGCTCGCCATGGGCGAGGTCACCGCCACCGCCGTGCTCGGCCGCCCGGCCGCCGAGGTCGTCGCCGAGTTGGATGCCGGCGGCCGCCCCGAGTTCCCGGTCACCGTCGAGATCACCCGCGCCGACGGCGCCGTCACCGGCGTGATGACGGTCACCTGGACCCTGCGTCCCAACTCCTGACCGCCGCGCGGTCGGTGGCCCCGGGCGGACCGCCCGGGGCCACGTGCGCGATGACTGTCCGTGACGGCGGGCGTGACCTCACCGCCCGTCCGCTCGTTCTCAACTCACGTGCGAGCCAATCACGCGACCAAGCCCCAGGAACCCGCCCCGCACGGCGTCGCCGGAGCACGGCGGGCGCTCGCCCGGTGGCTGCCCCACCCGCGCGCCGTCGCCGCCGGAGGGGCCCTGCTCGCACAGCTCTGGGGCGTCGGCGCACCCGGCACGTACGCGGCCTCCGCCGAACCGCTGCCCGGGCAGGCCCAGCCCGCCGTCCGCCGAGCCGTACACGTCGTCCCCGCGCTCGACGGACAGTCAGCCGCCCGCCCCCCGGAACCGGGGCAGCCGGCGGCCCCGGAGCCCGCCCACTCCCCCGGGTTCGTCGGGGAACTGACCGGCGACGCTCCGCTGTACGCGACCTCCAGCGGGGTCGGCGGCGTTCTCCAGGAGCGCATCCGGGCCGGCGGGCTCCCCCTGCCCGGGCAGCGCGCCACCGTCCCCGACGCCTTCGCGCTCGCCTCCGGACTGCTCGACGCCGCCCCCGCCCGGGCCCGCCCGACCGAGACCCGTGCCTCCCGCGAGGACGAGCCCGCCGAACCGCCCACCGCTCCCCAGCCGCGCACTCCCCGGCAGGCGACCCGGCCCCGGCCCGAGACGGCGGAGACACCCGCGGTGCGGGAGGCGACGGTCCGCGAGGGACGGAGCGCGGTGGAACCCGTCGGTGCGGCAGGCGTCGCGGCCCCCTCCGCGCCGCCCGCCGCACCGACGGACAGCGGGACGCCCGAGGCGCTCGCCCTCGCCGACACGGCGGCCGTGACGGCTGTGGCCGACAGCTCCGCGACGGCCACCGCGGTGCTCGCCCCCATCGCCGCCGGACTGCTGCTCACCGGCGCGGCCATGTGCAAGCACCGCGGACTGCCGCGCGGGCACTGAACGGATCAAGACGCGACCCACGACACGGTCCTAGGAGCAGCCCGAGACGCGACCCGGGACACAGCCCAAGGCACGGCCGAAGGCGCGGCCTAACCCCCGGAGGCCAGCTCCACTTCCATCAGCGGGAGTTCACGCCCCGGGATCGAGAGGGACGGTGTGCTGCCGATGCGGGTGGCGCCCATCGCCAGGTAGAACGGCTCGGCGTGCGGGTCGGAGTCGATGGTGAGGCGGCGCAGGCCGAGCGCCCGGGCAACGCCTCGGACGTGCCGGAACAGCGCCCGGCCGATGCCGCGGCCGATCCGGTCGGGCTCGACGAAGAGCATGGCCAACTCCCCGGACGGCGGGACGGCGACCAGTACCGCGAACCCCCGCACCCGGCCGCCATCCTCGGCCACCACCGTGAACGTCGACGCCCGCTCGATCACGGCGGCGTCCACGGTCAGCTCCTCCCGGCAGGCGGCCATGAACGCCTCGTCGTAGCCCCAGTACGCCTTGGCCCGCAGGGCGATGCCGGTGAGCAGCTCGGCCTCGTCCGGGCGGGCGGGTCGAATGGGCACGGCGCCTCCTCGGGTCGGCGGCAGGGCAACAGGGCGGTCGGGCGGCAGGGCCATTGTCCGGCGTGGCTCGGTCGTCCTCAAACGGATTTACCGCCCCGAGGCGGCCGCGGCGAGCGCGGCCGTCAGCGGAAGACGCCCGGCGGTGGGGCCGGGGACGGCGCGGCGGTGGCGTCGGTGGCGGGAACGGCCCCCGCGGTGAAGTCGCTGAGGGCGCGGCCGTGTTCGACGCGACCGTGGGAGGAGTCGGAGGCGACGCGGCGGGTGAGGTCGGGGACGGGCAGGGGGGTGTGGGCGGCGGCGAGGATGAGGTTGCCGAAGCGCTTGCCGCGCAGGACGGCGGGGTCGGCGACCAGGCAGAGTTCGGGGAAGACCGCGGCGAGGGTGGCGACCTGGGAGCGGGCGAAGGGCAGGGCGGCGCCGTCGGCGATGTTGGCGGTGTACCAGCCGCCGGGGGCGAGGGCGCGGGCGGCGAGCGTGGTGAACTCGACGGTGGTGCAGTGGGCCGGGGTGCGGGCGCCGGAGAAGACGTCGGTGATGACCAGGTCGACGCTGGCCTCGGGTGTGCGCTCCAGCACGCTGCGGGCGTCCGCGCCGCGCACCTTGATCTGCCAGCCGCGCTCCAACGGGAGCTCGGCGCGGACGAGTTCGGTGAGCTCGGTGTCGATCTCGACGACCTGCTGGCGGGAGCGCGGCCGGGTGGCTGCCACGTAGCGGGCCAGGGTGAGGGCGCCGCCGCCCAGGTGCAGGACGGTCAGCGGGCGGCCGGGCGGGGCGGCCAGGTCGATCAGGTGGCCGAGCCGGCGCTGGTACTCGAAGCCGAGGTGGGTCGGGTCGGCGAGGTCGACCAGGGACTGCGGGGCCCCGTCGATCAGCAGGGTCCAGGCGGCGGGGCGGTCGCGGTCGGGGCGCAGTTCGGCCAGGCCGGAGCCGACGGGACGGCTGAGCGGCCCCTGGACGTGGGTGCGCCCGCCCGGCCCGGTGGTGGCTTCCGGCTCCGGGTTGCGCGCGGCTCTGCTGCTTCGTCCCATGGCGGCCATTATCGCCGCCCGAGGGGGGACACCCACAGGTCAGGGGCGTGCCGTGGGGATCCGGCCGGAGGGCTTAGGGCCCGGCGGAATCCTCGCGGCACGCCCGCTAGAACGGGCCGAGGCCGCCCGCGGTGAGCGTGCAGGCGGCCTCGCAGAGGGCGGAGCGGAGCACCCAGGCATCGGTGGGGCGGGCGGCGCGACCGGGGCCGGAGGGCGGGATCACCCAGCGCGGGTCGGTGATGCCGGGCACCAGGGCACCGGCCGTACAGGAGCTGCCGGGCAGGTGCCAGGTCTCCCAGGTACCGGCCGGGACGAGGAAGGAGACGGTGCTGCCGTTGCGGCTCTGGAGGACGGCTCCGCAGGCGCGGCGCAGCCGCAGGATGTCGACGGCCTCCAGGCCGTGCCGCACGGCGACCGTCACGGTGTCGCAACCGGTGACCAGGGTGCCCTCCTCGGGGACGGCGGCGTCCCGGCGCAGGCCGCCGCAGGAGCCGCGGCCGCCGTCGACCGGGCCCCGGCCGGGGAAACGCTCGTCGTCGGGGTCGGGGAGCAGGGCGGGGGCGGCGCCGGCGAGCACACCCCCGACGACGGGTCGGTACTGCGGCAGTCCGGTGGCCATCATGGCCCTCCTGTACCTTGTCGGGTCGGAAGCGCAGTCGCCCGGGGGTGGGGCACCGGGGGCGGGGACGGGCCCGGGGGGCGGCCTGGGCTTCCACGTATCAGGACAACGCGGCGGTGGCACCCGAGGCCACGGGGCGCATTACAGCAAGGCATGGCATTTCATGGCGGATATCCCGCAAGAACGCCCGTTTTGAACCGTTTTGACAGCATATATCCCGCAAACCGACTGTGGACGGTCGGTGACTCCGAGTATTCTCGGCGCCATGGCAGCCACCCCACCGGCCGAGCCGAACCGACCGTCCCCCAACACCGCGATGCGCGCACTGCGCGGCGACCGCTCACCCGGCGAGTTCGCCATGGCCGTCCGCCGGGCCGCCCGCGAGATCGGCGAGCACGTGTCCTGCGACGCCCGCTACGTCGGACGGGTCGAGTCCGGTGAGATCCGCTGCCCCAACTACGCCTACGAGCGGGTCTTCCGGCACATGTGGCCGGACCGCACGCTCACCGACCTCGGCTTCGCCCCCCGCGCCGCCGTCCGCCGCCGCCCGGCGGGGAGCGGCGGGGCGACCGGGGCGCCCCCGCTCCACCCACCGTTCCCGCCCCTGCCCGCCCCGCGCTCACCACTCTCCACCCAACTCCCGTACGCTGCCTCGCCGTACGCGGATCCAGCCGCTCCGGACGGGCCCCCGTGGCCGAGGGCCGGCGCGGTGCCCAGGGGGCCCGATGGATCGCCCTATCTCGACGAGGAGAACGACGACGTGCGTCGCCGTACGTTCCTGGCCGGCGGCTCGACCGCGCTGGCCGCCGTGATCGGCATCGACCGGCCGGCCGCGGCCGGTCCCGCCGCCGGTGCCGGCTCCGGCCCGGCTGCCGGCCGAGGTGCCGTCCCCGGTGCGGAGTTCACCGCACCATCACTGCTCGGCCTGGACCTGGTGGTGCCCGGCCGCCCCGGGCCGGTACCGCCGCCGCGCAAGGTCGGCGCCGCCGAGGTGCTCGGCGTCGAACAGGCCGTCCGGGAGATCAGACTGGCCGACGACGCGCACGGTGCCGACGCCCTGTACGACCTCGCCGGACAGTCGCTGCGCACCGCCTACGTGCTGCTCAACGAGGGCGAGTACACGGCCGAGACGGAGCGCAGGCTCCAGGCCGGGGCGGGCGAACTCGCCATCTCCGTGGGTTGGTTGGCGCACGACTCGAACCGGCTCGCGGACGCCCGCTCGTTCTACGCCGAGGCGCTCGCCACCGCCCGGATGGCCGGGGACCCCGCCCTGGAGGCGCACGTCTTCTGCAACAGCGCCTTCCTCGCCCGGGACGCCGGACGCCCCCGCGAGGCACTGCGTGCCGCGCAGGCCGGGCAGTCCGCCGCCCGGCAGTTGGACTCCGACCGGCTGCTCGCCCTGCTGGTCATGCGCGAGGCCGGCGCCTGGGCCGTGCTGCGGGACCGCTCCTCCTGCGAACGCGCGATCAGCCGGGCGTACACGCTGTTCGACCGGGGGCCGTCCGAGGGCGACCCGGAGTGGATGTCCTTCTTCGGCGAGGCGGAGTTCGTCGGCCTGCAGTCGCAGTGCTGGTCCGCGCTCGGCGACTGGGACCGCGCCAGCGAGCAGGCCGCGCTGGCCATAGCTCTGCAGGAGCCGCACTTCGTCCGCAACCGGGTGCTGTACACCGCCGAGCTGGCCCACGACCGGCTCGGCCGGGGGGACTTGGCGGGGGCGGCGCACCACGGCTCGGCCGCCGTCGCGCTGTTCGGCGAGGTCCGCTCGGCCCGGATCCGCAGCATGCTGGCGGACACCGCCGGCCGGCTGCGCCGACACGTCTCGGTGCCCGAGGTCCGCCGCTTCCTGGCCGGGTACGACCAGGCCGCAGCGGCCTGAGCAGCCGCGGCCCGGCCGCCGACCGGAGGATCAGTGGCCGGAGTTCAGCCCCTCCAGGTGGGACAGGTCGTTCCACACCTCCACCGCCGGGGCACCGTACTCCCAGGACAGCACGCACAGCGCCGCCGTGCCGAGCTTGAACCTCTGGGCGAACTCGGGCGGCAGGCCCAGCCAGCGGGCGGTCAGGATGCGCAGCACGTGGCCGTGCGCGAACAGGATCACGTCCTGATCGGCGCAGTGCATGACGGTGGTGTCCGAATCCGGGACGCCGTGCTCCTCGTGGAGGCCGGCGAGGAAGGCGTCCACCCGGGCGGCCACCTCGGAGAGCTTCTCGCCGCCGGGCACCCCGTCGCGCCAGATCAGCCAGCCGGGGTGGTCGGTGGCCCGGATGTCCGCGCCGGTGCGGCCCTCGTACTGGCCGTAGTCCCACTCCATGAGCTCCGGGCGCTCCACCGCGCGGTCGCCGAAGCCGGCCAGTTCACAGGTCTCCTTGGCGCGGCCGAGCGGGCTGGTGTAGACGAGCGCGTCCGGCAGTCCGTTCCAGGGGGCCTTGGCGAGCCGGGCGCCGAGCGCCCGGGCCATCGCGCGGCCCTCCTCGGTCAGCGGGATGTCGGTGCGGCCGGTGTGTTGGCCGGTGGCCGACCACTCGGTCTCACCGTGGCGGACCAGCACGATTCGGGCGGGCATGGGGGGCTCCTCGCAGCGGGGCGGTCAACGGTCGGTCTCACCCTTGAGCACCGGGCTCCATGATCCCCCACCCGGACGGCGACCACGATCGCGGGCTGCGGTTCCCGCCGGTTCCGGCCGGAACAGGCCGGTCCGCGCCGCATTGTCGGACCCGGATGCGACACTGGGCCGCACCATGAACGTCTCGACGAACGTCCCGCTCAGCGGGCCCGCTGAGCCGCTCGCCCTGCGGCTCGCCGAGCTGCGCGGACCGGCCCCGCAGCGCAGTCTGAACGCCCGCGCCCTCGCCGCGCTCGCCGCCAATCCGGGTTGTCACCGCCGCGCCGTGCTGGACGCGGCCGGGGTGGACAAGTCCGCGCTGGCCGCCCGGCTCGGCCGCCCCGCCCCCTTCGGCCAGTCCCCGTTCGCGATCGCCCGCGGCGTGATCTTCGAGTCCCGGCTGAAGGCGGACGACTACTCCGCGCTGCTGGAGCCGCTGCGCGCCCACCTCGGCGTCCCGGCCGACGACCGCGCCCCGCTGCTGGTGCCCGACCTGCTGCACCGCTCCGGCCCGGCCGTCCGCGCCGACCGGACGGCCGAGGCGCTGGCCCTGGCCGCCGCCGAGCCGGAGGCCTGGACACTGCTGGACCACCCGATGCTGCGCCTGGAGGTGGCGGGCAGCACCGCCTACCTGGAGCCGGACGCGCTGGTGGTGCACGGCGGGCGGTGCACCGTGGTCGAGATCAAGTCCTTCCCGGTGCTGGACGGCAGTGCGGACCCGGCCAAGGTCGGCGCCGCCGCCCGCCAGGCCGCCGTGTACGTGCTGGCGCTCCAGCGGACCGCCGCCGCAGCCGCCGGGCAGGCGCCGACCGACGACCCGTACACCGAGCAGCGACTGCCGGGCAGCCCCCGCACCAGCGTGCTGTTGGTCTGCCCGAAGGACTTCGGCAACCGGCCGACCGCGGTCGCCGTCGACGTCCGCCGCGAGCTGGCCGTCACCCGCCGCCAGCTGAGCCGGATGACCGGCATCGACCGACTGCTGGACACTCTGCCGCCGGGCACCGACTTCGACCTGGCCGCCGACCGGGACGGCGCCCCGTCCCGCACCTCCGAGCAACTGACCGCCGCAGTCGAGTCGGTGCCCGCCGCGTACAGCCCGGACTGCCTCTCCTCCTGCGAACTCGGCTTCCACTGCCGCGCCCAGGCCCGCTGCGGCGACCGGGTCGAGCAGCTCGGCCGGGGCGTGCGCGGCGAGTTGGGCAGCATCCGTACGGTCACCGAGGCACTGGCCGCCGCCTCCGGCCCGAACGGCGGCGGCACGGACGACGGCGACGACACCGCGGACGACGCGGCCGAGCGCCTCGCCTACGCGGCCGCCCTGCGCGCGGAAGCGCTGGGTGTGGGCGCATGAGCGGGCGGAGCGAGCTCATCGTCAAGAGGCGCGCGTGGGCGAATGCCCCTGCCGAGCGGAGCGAGGCGGGAGCATGAGCGAGCGCAGCGAGCGAATCGATCAAAGGCGCGCGTGGGCGAATGCCCCTGCCGCGCGGAGCGAGGCGGGAGCATGAGCGAGCGCAGCGAGCGAATCGATCAAAGGCGCGCGTGGGCGAATGCCCCTGCCGAGCGGAGCGAGGCGGGAGCATGAGCCTGTTGACCACCCTCGCCCGGCTGGAGGCCGTCCGCAGCGGGCGGGCCGAGCCGCTGGCCACCGTCCGGCACCGGCACCTGTCCGAGCGCCCGATGGTGCTGATCCCGCTGACCGCCGCCGGTGAGGCCGGCGCGCCGCTGGCCGTGATGCTGGGCACCGACCGGGACGCGCCCCGGCTGCACCTGGTGCCGCAGCCGCTCAACCGCACCCTGCGCTTCGACTTCCTGGCCGAGCTGGCCGCCGACCTGCTGCCGTACCTGGAGTCCTTCGCCGACGACGTCGAGCAGATCGAGGGCTCCGAGAAGGACCCGGAGACCGGCGAGAAGACCCAGGTGTTCCGCGAGCTGTGCTCCGACGCGCCGCAGCTGATCGTGCCCAACGGCGCGGGCGTGCACCACCTCGCCCTGATCGGCCGCTCCACCCGGTTCCGCCGCACCGTCGAGGACGCCGAGCCCGGCCCCTACCCGGCGCCGCTGCGGGTGCCGCTGCTCGGCCGCTGGCTGACCCATCTCACCGACCGCGCCCAGGTGCCCGGCTCCAGCCTGCTGCTGCCGATGACCGGCCTGCTCGCCCGGCACTGGGCCACCGGACAGAGCCACCTGGAGGACCAGCACCTGGCCGCCCGGCTGGCCTGGCACGACCCACCGCCGGGCCTGACCGGCGCGCGGGCGGCCGAGCTGGCCGAGAGCGGCCGGGACGAGCACGGCCAGCTGCTGCACCCGCCGGCCGGTCCGGCCACCGACCCGCGCTTCGACGAGTTCGTGCTCGCCCCGGCGATCGCCCACTACGACACGGCCGCCACTGCCCTACGACACAGCGCCGAGCAGCGGGACGAGGCCGCCGCGGAGCCCGCCCGGGCGGCCGTCCGCTCGGCGGTCGACCAGCTGACGAAGGTGCTGACCGCCGTCCTGCTGCCCACCTGGCGGGACGTCTGGCGGGGCCTGGACCTGCTGCGCGCCCTGCCGCCGGCCGGCCACCTGGAGGAGCGCTGGACCGGCGACCGCTGGTCCTACACCGGCCACCGGGACCGCCTCGCGGCCGGCGAGCCCCCGCAGCCCCGGCAGGACGACGCCGTCACCGCCGCCCGCAAGCTCGCCCAGCGCGAGCGCGAGCAGGCCCGCCTCGACGTCCAGGAGGCGCTGGACGACCCGCTGGCGATGGCCGAACACCGGCTGTCCGGCGAGGCGTTCAGCGGGGTGGTGACCGAGGTGGTGCCGGACTGGGACACCACCGGCCGCTCCCCCAAGCCCCGCCCGCTGCTCACCCTGCGCACCGCCGACCGCCCGCACGCGGACCTCGGCCGGGAGGTGCACCGGGTGCACGGCCCGTCGGCGCAGAAGGCCGAGATCGTCGCGGTCGAGCCCACCGAGGGCACCATCACCCTGCGGGTGCTGTCCGGCATGGGCCGCAAGAAGGAACCGGAGCCGGGCAGCCTGCCCGAGCCCGGCGAGCCGGTCACCTTCACCCTGTTCGAGTTGACCGTCCGCCAGTCCGCGCCGCTGCCCGAGCCGGACGACACCCCGTGGACCCACGGCGGCCCGCCCGGCGCCGCGCCCGTAGCCGCCCCGTCCGCCTCCGAGGAGTGGGAGTGATGGCCGAACCGGCCCCCGAGTCGACCCCCGGACCCGAGTCGAGCCCCGGACCCGAGTCGAGCCCCGAGCAGTCCCCGGGCGCGGCCGCCGACGCAGCCGTGGCCCGCATCCTGACGGCCACCGTCCGCCCGTCGGTCGGCGCCCCGCGCGGTGTGGTGGTGGACTCCCCGCCCGGCGCCGGGAAGTCCACCCTGGTGGTGCGGGCCGCCCGGGAGCTGGTGGCGGCCGGCGAGCGGTTGATGATCGTCGCCCAGACCAACGGGCAGGTGGACGACCTGGTCGGCCGACTGGCCGAGAAGGCACCGGAGTTGACGATCGGCCGGTTGCACGCGGCGGACTCCAGGCCCGGCCCGGAGGTGCTCAAGCACGCCAACGTCACGCCCTCCGACAAGGTCGCCGACCTGGTCGAGCAGGACGTGGTGATCTCCACGTCCGCCAAGTGGCAGTGGGTCCGGGCCGAGGCGCCGTGGCGGCACGCGATCGTCGACGAGGCGTACCAGATGCGCTCGGACGCCCTGCTCGCAGTGGCCCGGCTGTTCGAGCGGGCGCTGTTCGTCGGCGATCCGGGCCAGCTGGACCCGTTCACCGTGGTCGGCACCGAGCAGTGGGCGGGCCTGTCCTACGACCCGTCCAGCAGCGCCGTGGTCACCATGCTGGCGCACAACCCGCAGATCGAGCCGCACCGGCTGCCGGTCTCCTGGCGGCTGCCCGCCAGCGCGGCGCCGCTGATCTCGCGGGCGCTCTACCCGTACACGCCGTTCCGCTCCGGCACCGGCCCGGACGACCGCCGGCTGACCGCCGCGGTCCGCCCCGACGGCTCGGCGCTGGACGCCGTGATCGACCGGGCGGCCGAGCACGGCTGGGCACTGCTGGAACTGCCCGCCCGGCACACCGTACGGACCGACCCGCAGGCGGTGGCGGCCGTGGCGGCCACCGTCCGGCGGCTGCTGGAGCGCGGACTGACCGCCCACTCCGAGCAGGGCGAGGCCCCGCTCTCCGCGGACCGGATCGCCGTCGGCACCGCCCACCGGGACCAGGCGGCGGCGGTCCGGGCGGCCCTGACCAAGGCGGGCGTGCCGGTGGACGGCGCGGCCGGTCCGGCCGTCACCGTGGACACCGCCAACCGGCTCCAGGGCCGGGAGTACGACGTCACGGTGGTGCTGCACCCGCTCTCCGGACGCCCGGACGCGACCGCCTTCCACCTGGAGACCGGTCGGCTCTGTGTGCTCGCCTCCCGGCACCGGCACGCCTGCATCGTGGTGGCCCGGGCCGGGATCGCCGAGCTGTTGGACGAACACCCGTCCACCGAGCCGGTCCAGTTGGGCGTCCCGGTGGCCTTCCCGGACGGCTGGGAGGCCAACCACCAGGTCCTCCAGCACCTAAGCGGCCACCGGGTCCACCTGCGCTAGCTCGTCAGTCCTCGGTCTCGCACACCGCGAAGGCCACGACCGAGCCGCGCTCCGCCTGGGCGCTCCAGCCGGTCGCGTCGGCGGTCGGCCCGTTGGCGCGCACCGGGCCGTCCGCATCGGGCTGGAGCCGGTAGCCGCCGCCGGTCAGGTGGGTGCCGGTCGGGCAGGTCGCGGTCGAGACGCCGCCGGGGGCGCTGGGCGGACCGGTGACCACTTTCGCCGTCTCGGCGGCGAAGGCGGGCGCCACCGGGGCCACCGGTAGGGCCGGGGCGAGGACGGCGGCGGCGAACAGGACGGAGGCGGACAGGGCCTTCGGTACGCGCATGGGGTACTCCCGATTCAGTGGGCGACTCCTATGCCGGGAACAACCGGTTCGCACGCGATCCGGATACGCGGCGGATGCGCGGCGCCCGAGGCGCGCCCCCGGCGCGCGCCGGGGAATAGCGCCCGCACGCGCACCGTTCCGTTACCGGCCGCCGCCGCGAGACAATGGACGACGGCCACAACCGGGCGGTGCGGCCCGCAGCAGACCGCCCGCCCCCCTCTCACCGAGACCCCGGAGGTGTCCGTCCATGCCCGACTCCCCCGCCGAGGCGCCCGAGCCCACCCGGCGCAAGCGCCCCGCGCAGCTGCTGTTCGAGCCGCAGTCCGCCGAGCCGGAGCCGGAACGTTTCTTCGACCTGGAGTCCATCGACGACCCAGCGGAGCTGCTGCGCCGCTCCACCGAACTGGCCCTGGCCTTCCGGGCTGCTGCCGAGCGGGCCACCGACTTCCAGGCGGTCGCCGCCGCACAGCTGGCCGACCCGCGCCGGTTCGACGCGCTGCCGAACACCGAGATCGCCGAGCGGGCGGACTGGACCCCCGACTACGCCGACAAGATGATCGAGTACGGCCGCGATCTGCTCCAGCCGCGGCGCCACGAGGACTGACCGGCTGGCCCCTGGCATATGCCAGAAGCGGAAGGGTACGCGGCGCCCCGCGACCCTGTCCGGCAAACGGCGCTTTCCGCCACACCGGGGCCGCGCACGGCACAGGCTGCTGGGCGTGGACATCTGGACGCATCAGTCGGTGGAGTACGTCACCGTGGCCGGAGAGGCCTGGCTCGCCTCCGCCAGCGAGTACCCGCGCAGCATGCGCGCCCTCTGGGAGTCCCGTCCGTGGGCGCCCTCGGTGCTGCCCTGCGGACGGGCCTTCGACGTGATCAGCATGCCGTCGCTGTTCGGCCGCCGGGTGCTGGACGAGCTTCGGGCCTCCGGCCCGGGCTGCGGACCGGTAGCGAGCTACCGCGGGCGCATCCTGCTGTTCGTCCAGCCCGGCGCGGCGCCCCGGCTGCGCCGGCTGTTGGCCTGGGAGGAGTGGGCCCGGGACGTGCCACCGCTGCTGTGCCACGGCAGGGGCGACGCGGTGACCGTGCCGCCGCTCCAGCGGATGGTGCACGGCCCGGAGTCCCCCGGCCGGGGCTCCGGCCGCTGGGTCGTCGCCCCGGAGGAGCGGGAGCCCTGGCTGCCCGGCGCCTCGGTGGTGCTCTGGGCCTGCGTACGGGCGGCGCGCGAGCCCGCCGCGCCCGCCCCGGCGGAGCCCGCCGTCGTGACCGGAGGGTGAACGGAGGACGACCGGTATTCGATTTTGGCTCGGACGCCGGCCGCTGCTAGAGTCTTCTCTGTCAGCAGGCGCCGCTAGCTCAGTTGGTTAGAGCAGCTGACTCTTAATCAGCGGGTCCGGGGTTCGAGTCCCTGGCGGCGCACAGACAGCCGGAAGGCCCCTTGCGAAAGCAAGGGGCCTTCCGGCGTTTCCCGTCGCAAGACGTTCCCGGTGAGTCCGGCGAGTCCGGGGCGAGAGCCGACGAGCCGGGCCGCCCGCCGGAGCGGACGGCCCGGCCGGGGCTCAGCGGCCGCGCAGGGCGCGGTAGCGGGCGACCAGCGCCGCGGTGGAGCTGTCCAGCTGCTCGCCGCCCTCGCCGGTGAGCAGCACCGGCTCGATCCGCTTGGCGAGCACCTTGCCCAGCTCGACGCCCCACTGGTCGAAGGAGTCGATGTTCCAGATCGCGCCCTGGACGAACACCTTGTGCTCGTACAGCGCGACCAGCTGGCCGAGCACGGACGGGGTCAGCTCGCCGGCCAGGATGGTGGTGGTCGGGTGGTTGCCCCGGAAGGTCTTGTGCGGGACCAGCTCGGCCGGCACGCCCTCGGCGGCGACCTCCTCAGGGGTCTTGCCGAAGGCCAGCGCCTGGGTCTGGGCGAAGAAGTTGGCCAGCAGCAGGTCGTGCTGGGCGACCAGGCCCGGCAGCAGGTCGGCGACCGGCCGGGCGAAGCCGATGAAGTCGGCCGGGATCACCTTGGTGCCCTGGTGGAGCAGCTGGTAGTAGGCGTGCTGGCCGTTGGTGCCGGGGGTGCCCCAGACCACCGGGCCGGTCTGCCAGTTGACCGGGGTGCCGTCGCGGGTCACCGACTTGCCGTTGGACTCCATGTCCAGCTGCTGCAGGTAGGCGGTGAACTTGGACAGGTAGTGCGAGTACGGCAGCACAGCGTGCGCCTGGGCGTCGAAGAACGCGCCGTACCAGACCCCGAGCAGGCCGAGCAGCAGCGGGACGTTCTGCTCCGCCGGGGCGGTGCGGAAGTGCTCGTCGACCAGGTGGAAGCCGTCCAGCATCTCGCGGAAGGCGTCCGGGCCGATGGCGATCATCAGCGAGAGGCCGATCGCCGAGTCGTAGGAGTAGCGGCCGCCGACCCAGTCCCAGAACTCGAACATGTTGGCGGTGTCGATGCCGAAGTCCTGCACGCCCTGGGCGTTGGTGGACAGCGCCACGAAGTGCTTGGCCACCGCCTCGGTGCCGGCGCCCAGGCCGGTGAGCAGCCAGCCGCGGGCGGAGATCGCGTTGGTGATGGTCTCGATGGTGGTGAAGGTCTTCGAGGCCACGATGAACAGCGTCTCGGCCGGGTCGAGGTCGCGGACCGCCTCGTGCAGGTCGGCGCCGTCCACGTTGGAGACGAAGCGGACGTCCAGATCGCGCTTGGCGTACGAGCGGAGCACCTCGTAGGCCATCGCGGGGCCGAGGTCGGAGCCGCCGATGCCGATGTTGACGACGGTGCGGATCGGCTTGCCGGTGTGGCCCTTCCACTCTCCGCTGCGGACCCGGTCGGCGAAGGCGGCCATCTTGTCCAGGACGGCGTGCACGCCGGGGACGACGTTGACGCCGTCGACCTCGACGACGGCGTCCCGCGGGGCGCGCAGCGCGGTGTGCAGGACGGCGCGCTGCTCGGTGTTGTTGATCTTCTCGCCGCGGAACATGGCGTCCCGCAGCTCGGCGACGCCGGTGGCGGCGGCGAGCTCGCGCAGCAGCTCCAGCGTCTCGTCGGTGACCAGCTGCTTGGCGTAGTCCACGTGCAGGTCGCCGACCTGCAGGGTGTAGCGGCTGCCGCGCTCCGGGTCGGCGGCGAACAGCTCGCGCAGGTGGGTCTCACCGAGCTCGTCCCGGTGCTTGGCCAGGGCGGCCCACTGCGGGGTGCGGTCGAGCGGGGTGCGGGCGTCGGCGCGGGTCTCCGACATCGGTGGGTCCTCGATTCATCTGGGTGCAGAAACCGGCAGGGCCAGGCGTGAGGGTTCTTCGCGAGGTCGTGCGGGTACTGGTGGTACGCCGACTCCGTTGACGGCCTGCCCGGGCTCAGCCTATGCAACCCCGGGGGCGGTCGCGCACATTCCGCCCGGCGCGCGCGGACTGCCCGTCACTTCCGTTCCGTCCTCAGGTCCAGTCCGCGCAGCACCTGGTCGACCAGCTCCGGGTCGGCGCCGAGTTCGCTGCGGGCGACGAGCATCTCGCGCCGGGAGGCGGCGATCATCTCCTGTTCCACGTCCCTGGCGGCCCGCCACTGGGCGAGGCGCAGCTTGGCCTCGGCGGCGTCCTCCTCGGCGTACTTCTCCGGGCAGAGCCGGGCCAGCCGGTCGTGCTGACGGTCCCGCAGCCGGTCGGCGACCTCGGCGGGCAGCCTGTCCTGCTCCTCCAGTTCGCCGAGCCGGCTGAGCCCGGCCTTGGCGGCCCGCCACCAGAGCTGACGCACGGCCTGTTCGTGCTTGTCCTGGTCGATGTCCAGCTCCAGCCGCTTGGCCAGCCAGGGCAGGCTCAGGCCCTGGACCAGCAGGGTGAACAGCACCACGCTGAAGGCGATGAAGACCAGTCGGCCGCGCTCGGGGAAGTCCGCGCCGGAGTGCAAGGTGAGCGGGATGGCGAGGGCCAGGGCGACGGTGGCCACGCCGCGCATGCCGGACCACCAGAGGATCACGCTCTCCTTCCAGCTGAACGGGGTGTCCTCGTCGTCGCCGCGGCGCAGCTTCCGGGACACCCAGCCGGCCGGCAGCAGCCAGAGCAACCGGACCACCACGACCACCGCGATGACCACGGCGGCGTCGCCGATGAAGCCGGTCCAGCCCTTGCCGGCCTCCTTGAGCACGGTGGCCAGCTCCAGGCCGATCAGGCCGAAGGCGACGCCGGTGATCAGGATCTCCACGACCTCCCAGAAGGCGTTGCCGACCAGCCGGTAGGAGACGGCGTCGGCGTCGGCGGCCCGTTCGGCGAGGTAGAGCGCGCAGACCACGACGGCGAGCACGCCTGAGCCGTGGATCTCCTCGGCGAGGGCGTAGGCGGCGAAGGGCACCAGCAGGTTGAGCGCGACCTGCTGGGTCGGGTCGTCCAGGCGTTCGGCGAGCTTGGCGTTCATCCAACCGAGGGCGACGCCGACGACCACGGCGAGCACGGCGGACAGGACGAAGCGCAGCACCGCGTTGCCGACCGAGAAGTCGCCGCTGACCATGGCCTCGATGGCCAGCGAGTAGATGACGATCGCGGTGACGTCGTTGAACAGGCCCTCGCTCTCCAGGATCGCCACCAGGCGCCGGGGCAGGCCGACGCTGCCGGCCACCGCGACGGCGGCGACCGGGTCGGGCGGGGAGACCAGCGCACCGACCGCGATGGCGGCGGCCAGCGGCAACGCGGGCAGCAGCCAGTGCACCGTGCCGGCGACCGCGATCGTGGTGACCACGACGAGGGCGACGGCCAGCAGCAGGATCGAGCGGATGTTGGCCTTGAAGTAGCGGACCGAGGAGCGCCGGGCGACGGCGAAGATCAGCGGCGGCAGGACCAGCGGGAGGATCAGCTCGGGTTCGAGCGAGACGTCCGGGATCTGCGGGACGAGCGCCATCGCGATGCCGAGCAGGGTCATCAGGACCGGTTGCGGCACCCCTGTCTTGCGGGCGAGCGGCATGGTCACCACGGAGGCGAGCAGCACCAGGAAGAACAGGGGCAGCTGGCCCACGGGCGGTTCCTCTCGACGGCGGACGGCTGAGCGCCGCCCAGGATAAATCTGACAATGCGCCCATACGTGGAGACGCGCCGAACGGTGGCTTGACCTCAAGCGGACTTCACGTCCGAGGATCGGGGACGTTCGAACAGCGAGCTGGCGGGAGGAGTGTCCCCATGAAGGCGGTCACCGTGGTGCGGTCCGGCGGTCCCGAGGTCCTGCGGGTCACCCGGGTGCCCGACCCGGAGCCCGGACCGGGCGAGGTCCGGGTGCGGGTCTACGCCGCCGGGGTGCAGCCGGTGGACCTCGCGATCCGGGAGGGGTTCCGGCCGCCGGGGCTGGCGGTCGAGCCGCCGTTCACGCTCGGCAACGAGTTCGCCGGAGTGGTGGACCGGCTGGGCCCGGGCACCGAGGGCTGGCGGGTCGGCGACGAGGTGCTGGGCTTCCGGGTGCTGGACTGCCAGGCCGAGCTGGTCACGGTGGACGCCGCCCAGCTGGTGGCCAAGCCCGCCGCGATGCCCTGGGAGCAGGCCGGCTCGCTCTCCGCCTCCGGCCAGACCGCGCACATGGCGCTCGCCCAGCTCGGGGTCGGCCCCGGCGACACCCTGCTGGTGCACGGCGCCTCCGGCGGGGTCGGCACCGTCGCCGTCCAGCTCGCCCGGGCCTGGGGCGCCACCGCCATCGGCACCGCGAGCGAGCGCAACCACGAGTACCTGCGCGAGCTGGGCGCGATCCCGGTCGCGTACGGCGAGGGGCTGGCCGAGCGGGTCCGGGCGGCGGCGCCCCAGGGGGTGACCGCGGCCTTCGACGCGGCCGGGCGGGGCGCCCTGGCGGCTTCGGTCGAGCTGGTCGCCGACAAGGACCGGATCGGCACCGTGGTCGACTACCCGGGGGCCGAGCGGCTGGGTGTGCGGGGGCTGCGGGCGCCGCGGACGGCCGAGCGGCTGGCCGAGCTGGTGCGGCTGTGGGAGGCGGGCGGTCTGCGGCTGGAGGTCGCCGAGGCGCTGCCGCTGGAGAAGGCCGCGGAGGCCCACCGCCTGGTCGCCACCGGGCACGTCCGCGGCAAGGTGGTGCTGACCGCCTGAGCGGGCGGGGCCGTCCGGGCCGATTGTGTGTTTCGGCCGCTGACCAGGTAATGTTCTCCACGTCAGCAAGCGCCGCTAGCTCAGTTGGTTAGAGCAGCTGACTCTTAATCAGCGGGTCCGGGGTTCGAGTCCCTGGCGGCGCACAGACAGCCGGAAGGCCCTTCGCGAGAGCGAAGGGCCTTCCGGCGTTTGCGGTTACTCGCCCGTTCTCCTCCAGGGCGCTCCTGGCCCGGCGCCGACGGTCGTCGCTCCGACGCTCGTACCTCGCTTGTCACTCCTCCCTTTCGGCACCGGCGCGCCCCTTCGGCTCGGGGCGGTCGGCTCGGGGCGGTCGGTGCGGTGGCAGGAAAGGTGGGAAGCAGGTCATTGCTGCCGCCGCGGCCCGCTGACAGGCTGGTCGCATGAGAGCACGCAGCGTGGTCGTCGTCCTCTACGAGGGCGTGCAGAGCCTGGACGTGACCGGCCCCGTGGAGGTGTTCGCGGGAGCGGGCGCGGCCGCCGGGCAGCCGGGCGCGTACCGGGTGACCACGGCCTCCCCCGGCGGCGCCCCGGTGCGCGGCTGCAGCGGGCTGCGGCTGCTGCCGGACGCGGACCTGGCCGAGGTCGGGCCGGTGCACACCCTCGTGGTTCCGGGCGGGGTGGGCCCGGAGGGGCCGGACGGCGCGCTGGTGGCGCGGATCCGGGAGCTGGCCGGTCAGGCCGAGCGGGTGGTGTCGGTGTGCACCGGCGCCTTCCTGCTCGCCGAGGCCGGACTGCTGGCCGGCCGCCGGGCGACCACGCACTGGGCGTACTGCGAGGCACTGGCCCGGCGGTTCCCGGACGTCGAGGTGGACCCGAACCCGATCCACGTCCGGGACGGGCACATCGCAACCTCGGCCGGGGTCACCGCCGGGATCGACCTGGCACTGGCCCTGGTCGAGGAGGACCTCGGCCGGGACGCCGCGCTGCTGATCGCCCGTCACCTGGTGGTCTTCCTGCGCCGGCCGGGCAACCAGGCCCAGTTCAGCACCCAGCTGGCCGCCCAGGTGGCGGCCCGGCAGCCGCTGCGCGAGGTGCAGCGGTGGATCGTCGAACACCCGGAGGCCGACCTCTCGGTCGAGGCGCTGGCCGGACGTTCGGCGCTGTCGCCACGGCACTTCGCCCGGGCCTTCGCCGCCGAGGTGGGGGTGACCCCGGGCCGGTACGTGGAGGGCGTCCGGCTGGAGGCCGCCCGGCGGCGGCTGGAGGACACCGACGACGGCATCGAGGAGATCGCCCGCTCCTGCGGCTACGGCACCCCGGAGGCGATGCGGCGCGCCTTCGTCCGGACCCTGGCCGCCCCGCCCACGGAATACCGACGCCGCTTCCGACCCGGTCCCGCTGGAGGACACTGATGCGCATCGCCTTCCTGCTCTACGACGACTTCACCGCCCTGGACGCCGTCGGCCCGTACGAGGTGCTGTCCCGCATCCCCGGCGCCGAGGTGGTGTTCACCGCCGCCCGGCCCGGCCCGGTCCGCACCGACATGAGGAGCCTGGCGCTCACCGCGGACGCCGCCCTGGACGAGGTGGACTCCGCCGACGTCCTGCTGGTGCCCGGCGGGCCCGGAACGGAGGCCCAGCTGACCGACCCGGCCGTGGTGGAGTGGGTCCGCGCGATCGACGCCACCACCACCTGGACCACCTCGGTCTGCTCCGGCTCACTGCTGCTGGGCGCCGCCGGACTGCTCCAGGGCCGCCGGGCCACCTCGCACTGGGTCTGCCTGGACCAGCTGCCGCGGTTCGGGGCCGAGCCGACCGGGACCGACCGGATCGTGGTCGACGGCAAGTACGCCACCGCGGCCGGGGTCTCGGCCGGGATCGACCTCGCGCTCACGCTGACCGGAAGGATCGCCGGGGACCGGACCGCGGAGGCGATCCAACTGCTCATCGAGTACGACCCGCAGCCCCCGTACTCGGCGGGCCACATCTCGACCGCCCCGGCCGGGCTGGCCGACGAGTTGCGGGCGAACCGGCTGCTGCTGCGCTAGCCGCCGCGTCGCGGTGTCGATGCCCCCGCGCGATTCGGGACGCCCCCGGCGGGACCGCCCCGGTTGCCGGGGGTGACACCCCGCCGAAGGATGGAGGGGTGACCCCGCCCGGCTACCTCCGCCACCCCCACCTGTACGGCGACCTGCTCACCTTCATCGCCGAGGACGACGTCTGGATCGCCCCGCTGGACGCCGACGGCGGCGGAACGGGACGGGCCTGGCGGGTCGGCTGCGACCGCACCCGGGTCAGCAACCCCCGCTTCTCCCCCGACGGCACCACCCTCGCCTGGACCAGCTGGCTCAGCCTGACCCCCGAGGTGTGGACCGCCCCGGTCGAGGGCGGCGAGACCCGGCGGCTCAGCTTCTGGGGCAGCCACGACACCCGGGTGCGCGGCTGGCTGCCGGACGGCGAGGTGCTGGCCGTCACCTCCTTCCACGAGCCCTTCGGCCACTACACCTGGGCGCACGCCCTCCCGCCGGACGGCTCCCCCGGCCACCGGATGCCCTGGGGGCCGGTCCGCGACGCCCAGACGGACCGCCGCCGGACCGTGCTGCTCACCGGCTCCGCCCCGCACGAACCCGCCTCCTGGAAGCGCTACCGGGGCGGCGCCACCGGCCGGCTCTGGGTGGACGGCGAGCTGATCCTGCCCGGGCACACCGGCCACCTCGCCTCCCCGATGCCGGTCGGCGAGCCCCCCGGCGACCGGATCGCCTTCCTCTCCGACCACGAGGGCATCGGCAACGTCTACTCCTGCCGCCCCGACGGCAGCGACCTGCGCCGGCACACCGACCACGCCTCCTACTACGCCCGCGAGGCCGCCACCGACGGCACCCGGATCGTCTACCAGCACGCCGGCGACCTCTGGCTGCTCGACAGCCTGGAGGCCCCCGCCCCGCGCCGGCTGCACGTCCCGCTCGGCGGCGCCCGGGCCGGCCGCCGCCCGTACCAGGTCAACGCCGCCTCCCAGGTCAAGGACCTCGCCTGCGACCAGACCGGGCGGGCCGGGGTGATCACCGTGCGCGGCAGCCAGTACTGGCTCACCCACAAGGACGGCCCGGCCCGCGCGCTCGCCGACACCCCGGGGGTGCGGACCCGGCTGCCGGTGGTGCTCGGGCACACCGGCGAGGCGGCCTGGATCACCGACGCGCAGGACGCCGACGCGATCGAGGTGATGCCGCTGCCCGGGCACGAGCAGACCGAAAAGCACCGCCATCGCGTGCTCGCCGCCGGGAAGCTCGGCCGGGTCCTGGAACTCACCGCCTCCCCCGACGGCACCCACCTCGCCGCCGCCGCCTCGGACGGGCGGCTGCTGCTGGTCTCGGCCGCCGACGGCGAAGTGCGCGAGCTGGCCGCCTCCGACTACGGGCCGGTCTCCAGCGCCCGGTTCTCCCCCGACTCGCACTGGATCGCCTGGTCCCAGCCGGTGGCCGGGCGCTCGCTGCGCCGCATCCGGCTGACCCGCGCCGACGCGCCCGCGCCGATCGTCGAGGTCACCGACGGGCGGTTCGAGGACGAGTATCCGGTGTTCACCCGGGACGGCCGCTACCTGGCCTTCCTCTCCTGGCGCGGCTTCGACCCCGTCCACGACGTGCACACCGGCGACCTCTCCTTCCCGGTCGGCTGCCGCCCGTACCTCGTCCCGCTCACCGCCGACACGCCCTCCCCGTTCGCCGCGCCCGCCGAGGACGGCGCCCCGCGCGGCAACGGCGGCGGCGACGGCACCGTCCGGGTCGACCCGCAGGGCATCGGCGAGCGGCTGCTGCAGTTCCCGGTGATCGCCTCCAAGTACTCGGCCACCGACGCGGTGCGCGGCGGCCTGGTCTGGCTGCGCTGGCCGATCTCCGGCACCCTCGGGCAGACCTTCATGAGCCCGGAGGACACCTCCGGACGCCCCTCGCTGGAGTACTTCGACCTGGCCCGGGGCACCCGCACCACCCTGGTCGACAAGCTCGACGGCTACGCCGTCTCCGGCGACGGCGGCTCGATCGCGGTCTACTCGGCCGGGGCCCTGCGGATCGTCCCGGTCGGCGCCCCCTCCGCCGGCATGCCGGTGGACCTGCGCCGGATCACCCACACCGTGCACCCCGCCGCCGAGTGGCGCCAGGCGTACCACGAGGCCGCCCGGATCGTCCGCGACCAGTTCTGGGACGACCGGATGTCCGGCCTGGACTGGCCGGCCCTGGTCGCCCAGTACGAGCCGCTGCTCGACCGGATCGCCGGGCCGGACGACTTCGCCGACCTGCTGCGTGAGCTCCTCGGTGAACTCGGCACCTCGCACGCCTACGTCACCCCGTCCCGGCGCGGCGAGGGCCCCTCGCTCGCCCAGCAGCCGCTCGGCCTGCTCGGCGCCACCATGCACCGCGACCCCGACGGCCGCTGGCTGTTCGCCCGGGTGCTGCCCGGCGAGACCTCCGACCCCCGCGCCCGCGCCCCGCTCGCCGCCCAGGGCGTCAGGGACGGCGACGAGCTGCTGGAGATCGGCGGGCGGCGGGTGGACCCGCTCCGCGGCCCGCTCCCGATGCTGGCCGGCACCGGCGGCACCACCGTGGAGATCGGCCTGCGCAGCGGCCCGGACGCCCCGGTGCGGCGGATCACCGTCACCCCGCTGACCGACGAGCGGCCCATCCGCTACCAGGACTGGGTCGTCAAACGCCGCTCCCTGGTACGGGAGTTCAGCGACGGGCGGTGCGGCTACCTGCACATCCCGGACCTCGGCGGCTCCGGCTGGGCGCAGTTCAACCGGGACCTGCGCCGCGAGCTGGACAAGCCCGCGCTCGTTCTGGACGTGCGCGGCAACGCCGGCGGCAACGTCTCCGAACTCGTCCTGGAGAAGCTCACCCGGCGGGTCCTCGCCTGGGACTTCACCCGCGACCGGCAGCCGGTGCGCTGGCCCCGCAACGCCCCGCGCGGCCCGGTGGTGGCGCTCGCCGACGAGGCCACCAGCTCGGACGGGGACGTGATCATCGCGGCCATCGAGCTGCTCGGGCTCGGGCCGGTGGTCGGCACCCGCACCTGGGGCGGGGTGGTCGGGATGACCGGGCGGCACACCCTGGGCGACGGCACCCAGATCTCGGTGCCGAAGAACGCCTCCTGGTTCACCGGCGGGCTCGGCTGGTCGGTGGAGAACCACGGCGTCGAACCGGACGTGCACGCGCTGCGGGCGCCCCAGGACTGGGCCCGGGGACGGCACCCGGAGCTGCGCACCGCCGTCCGGCTGGCGCTGGAGCTACTGGAGGACGCGCCCGCCGCCACTCCCCCGCCGGCCGAGACCCCCCGGCCGGACCTGCGGCGCCCGCCGCTGCCGCCGCGGACCGGGTGACGCTCGGCGTCACCCGGGGCTCATCCCCAGGGGTCGCCCTCCGCGGTCATGTCCTCGGCGGCACGCCGGTCGGCCTCCTCCTGGGCCCGCTTCTCCGCGACCTCGCGGGTGCGCTCGATGTCGTCGCTGAACGCGTCGGCGGCCTCGTCGTGGGCGAGGGCCGCGCGCTGGGCGGCCTCCTGGCCGGTGTCCTCATGGTGGGGCGGCCGGTGGAGCAACCTGTCCAAGATGCCCATGACTCCTCCTCCTACGGACGGAATGACGGAATTCCGGGCTGCCACCACTCTCACACCGGGGGCTCACGGATGCACGTTGAGCCTTTGGTCCCGGTGGAACGCGCCCAAGGGCCGTAGCCCGGGGCGTGCCGCAGGCGGAGGGTGGCGGTGTGAGGAACTCGACCGAGGAACTGCACAACGGACCGCGCCGACGGATCGGTCCGCTGGCCGCGCTGGACGGGCGGCTGCCCGGCACCCACGACCTGCTGCTGATGCAGTGCCCCAGCTCGCTGCGCCCGCTGGCGGGCGGCGAGCTGCCGCAGTGGGCGCGGGCGGTGTTGCGGGCGCACCCGTGGGTGACGGTCGGCCGGGCGCCCTCGGTGGTCGGCGCCCCGATGGACGTGCCGCATCCGCAGCGCTGCACCCGGGACCCGGAGGCGGCGCCCGAGCACTGGATCCCGGTGACCGCGCGCGGCCCGCGCCCCGGGCAGCGGCTGGACGCGCTCGCCCCCTGGGCGGCGGTGGCCCGGACGCTGCGGCCCGAGCGGCTGGCCGAACGGCGGGCGCGGCTGGATCCGGGGAGGGTCGCCGAGATCCCGGCGCTGGCCCTGCTGCCGGAGGTCGGCCGGCTGGTGGCGGACCACCGCCTCGCCTGGGGCCCGATCGGCGCGGTCGGCTACGAACTGGGCACCGGAGTCCCGGTGGCCGGGCCGCTCAGCCCGCTGCGGCTGGTGCTGCGCGCCCCGCATCCGGTGAGTCGGCGCGACGCGCTGCAGCTGCGGCGGGCGCTGAGCAAGCTGCCGGTGCCGGTGCAGGCCGAGCTGGAGACCCGCTACGGCGCGGTGCAGCTGGCCGAGTACGCGGCGGGGGTGCACACCTTCACGTTGCTCACGCCCTACGGGCCCCGCGAGGTCCACGACCCGTGGTTCCCCCGGGGCCTGTACCTGTGAGCGGCTAAGCCCTGCTGACGTGCGCCAGGACCTGCTGGAGATACTCCGCCCGGTCGATCAGCAAGGCGATGCTGACGAGAACCCTGTCATCGTCGAGCGGGAGGAATACGGAGCCGGCGACGGGCAGTGCTGTCACCCGGAGCTGGAAACCGCCCAGCCGGATGCCGGTGGTCCGCTCGTACTCGCGCAACACGTCCCGCACACGGGGTGTGGCCCCGGTGGGCTTGCTGGCGTGCGCGACCTCGCGCTTACGCGCGGCACTCCACTGGTGAAGGACGGTGAAGTTCTCTTCGACGACACGGCCGAGCGGGCCGTCCGGCAGCGCCGGGAGGCCCGTTTCCTCCCGCCGAGCGGGGGAGGTGACGCGGTTCCACCAGTGCTGCCAGAGCTGGTCGATTCCGCTGCTGGCCCGCACCGCCGGGTCGACGGTCAGGGCCTGGGGCGGGTGGACCGCCGCCAGGCCCAGCGGATCGGTGATGCCGAGCGCGTCACGGACCACCAGCGCGAAGGCCGCGTCGTGCGAGTAGTCCAAGGTCACGGACCACGGCGCGCCCGACATCGTCACCATCCGGTCATTCTCCCGTCAGAAGATCCACTCGGTGTCGCTGGGGCCGCCGCTGGCGCAGATCTCCCCGTCCCACAGCAGCGCGTCGCTGGACGGAACGACACCGGCGGTCTCCCAGGTCGCTCCACCACTCCTCACGTCCCACTCACCGTGCCAGGAGGTGTCCACTCCCAGGCCGCCACCCCACGAGTAGGAGTCCGAGCCCCAGTTGTCGGACCTGTTGACCTGCCAGTGGTACGCGACGGCACCCATGTTGAGGTCGAAGCCGGTCTCGATCTCCGAGACGTAGCCGCCTACGGCATGGACCCACAGGTAGGAGTCGCCGCAGTTCCCCTCGACCACGTTATTGGGGCTGAACGTCGCCTTGTACGGGCTGCCGTCCGGGTTGGTGGCCGAAACGGTCGGTACCACGTGCTGGCTGCCGTCCGAACCGGTCACCACCTTGAAGCCGTGCGACTCCGCGACCTTCCGGTCAACTCCGCGGACCGTCATCTTGACGACCTTCGCGCCGGCGGGTGGCACGTGCTTCGACGCCTGCGCCGTGGACGTGACCGGGCCGCCCGACGGAGCCGCCTGAGCAGCACCGGCGCAAGCCGCCGCGAGCGCGCATGCCGCCACGCCCACGGTCATCGCTCGACGGAAGTGTGAAAGCCTCACAGTTCTCCCCCTTCGACTGCCGCAACTCCCCCCCCAGGCCCCCTGCCTGAGTCGCGTGGCAGACAGTTGGACGCTAATCCCGGAAGCTTCGAGGGACGCCGCCGGTTCAACCAATTGGCCCGTTCGCACCGTGGCACGGCTGGTTCGCCCTACCCCTTATTTCGCAAAGGGTCGCATTCCCACCGTGTCCGGCCCGGGGGGCTGTGCTGGCCCCCGTCCGTCCCGCGAGGGAGATCAGTTGGGCCGGTTGGGCGGCCGGGACACCGGAGGCCGACGGCGGGGCGCGGGGATGGGTTCTCGCACCAGGGCGTACAGCGCCGCCGCCCGGTGGAGCCTGTCCGTCGCCTCGGACAACTCGGCGTGCAGTGCGTCCCGGGTGGCCTCGCGGCACATCTCGCGGATGTGCCGCTCCTCGGCGAGCATCCGTGCCGCTGCGGCGAGCGCTCGGCGCCGCTTGGGACTGAGCCACAGGACCGGCGGCGTGAACTGGAGGTAGGCGCCCCAGATCCACGACCAGGTGATCCGAGGCTCACGGATCAGGCCGAGGAGGGTACGGCCGAGGGAGGCGATCGGCATCACGGTTGGCCCGTCTTCCGGTACCGGCGTCTGCGGCCGAGGACGGCCAGGGGCTCCTCGAAGGGCTGGTTCGCCAGGTAGGCCGGCGACCAGGCGACGCCCCACCGGCCGCAGTTCGGGCAGTTCCACGTCCGTCCAGTCTCGTTGGCGTCACCGAGCAGATCGACAGGTGTGACGCAGCCCAGTTCGGGACAGATCGGAGGGGGTCCGATCATCGGTGGCGGTCCCGCCTCAGCCGCCGCCGGGTGGCCCGCCGGATGAGCGGTCCGGCCGCGACGACGCCGAGCATGAGAACGGCGGCGAACGTCACCAGACACACCAGCACCGTGGCCACCCTCGGCGGACCGGGCAGGGCCCAGGTGGCGACGGCCGCCGCGCCGCCGCTCAGCGCGCCGATGATGCCGACCGCGATCAACACTTCGGCACCGACGGCGGGTTGGCGGTTCACGCGACACCCTCGCTGTCGACGCCGAGCCGGCCACGGGACTTGGCGGGGACGAGGTGAACGACCACCGTCGGCTCGCCCGGGAGCGGCTGAATGCGGGCGGGGTCGACGGTCCGCTCCAGCCCGCCGCCCACCGGCCGCACGTAGGCGAGCCCGCCTCGGGTGTCCATGTAGACGACGTTCTGGTCGGTCGTCACATCCTTGACCAGCTCGCCGACCTGCGGGCGATAGGGCGGCGCGGCGGGGGACTTCTTGCGCGTCACGGCGGCGACTCCATTCCGTAGTGAAACGACTACCCAGGGCCGCCAACTGTGGTCTATAGTCGGCGATGCCTTCAACGTTTCATCCGAGAAGGAAGAAGCACTAACGATCGTGAACCGCAAGGAACTTGATCCGGAGTCCTCGCCCGCCGCCAAGTTCGGCGCCCAAGTTCGCGAGCTACGAGAGGCGCGCGGCTGGACGCAGGAGCACCTGGCGGAACTCACCGGGTATTCAGCCGTACACGTGTCCGCCGTCGAAACTGGTCGCAAACCTCCAACTGAGCGATTCTCCCGGAGACTCGATGTGGCCTTCGAGACTCCGGAGCAGTTCGAACGGGAGTGGCGCAACGCGGGGCGGCCCGTTCTGATCGGGGGATTCGCCGAGTACCTGCGCAGCGAGGCCGATGCGGTGACGTTGCGGCTGTTCGAGATCAACATCGTGCCGAGCCTCCTCCAGACCCCGGCTTACGCAAGGGCCTACCAGGAAGCCCGAGTTCGCCGGGGATGGGCGACCCAGCACCAGGCCGAGGAACGGCTGACGATGCTGCTGCACCGACAGCAGCGTCTCCACCAGCACCCGGTACCCCGCGTCCACGCGGTCATAGATGAGGGATGCCTGCGTCGACCGATCGGGGGCCACGACGTCATGGTGGAGCAGCTCCTGCGCCTAGAAGAACTGGCAGCCCAGCCCCAGTTCGTCATCCAGATCAGCCCATTCTCCCTCGGAGAGGACCGGCCGTTCGGGCATCCAATTACCTTGCTGGCCATGCCGAACAGGGCCATCGTGGGATACACCGAGTCGCAGCGGCGGGGCATCCTCGAACGCGATCCGGACGCCCTGGCCGAGTGGGCCGGTGAGTACGATCAACTGCAAGTCGAGGCGTTGTCCCGGGCAGCGAGTCGAGAGTTCATCCGCCATGTTCGGAAGGGTTTTGAGAATGGATGACCTGACACGCGTCGCATGGCGCAAGAGCACCTATAGCGTCCAGGAAGGGCAGTGCGTGGAGGTAGCTGACGGGCTCCCCGGCCAGATGCCGGTGCGGGACAGCAAGGACCCCGCCGGCCCGACCCTTACCTTCCCGGCCGAGGCCTGGCAGTCCTTCGTCTCCGCCATCCGAGCCGGCGAGTTCGGCACGGTCTGACGCACCCCGCAAGCCGCCCGAGCCCCCGCTCCTCCCGTCGGGGAGGCGGTCTCGAGGGGGGGGGGGGGGGGAGGGAGGGGGAGGGGGGAAAAAAAAGCCAAGGGGGGGGGGGAGACAGGCACTGGGGGTGGGGGAGGTAGCGGACGAC
>NZ_JBHTTU010000029.1:54466-100496 GCF_042794375.1 Kitasatospora sp. NPDC056531
GGGGGGGTTTAGGGGGCTGGGGGGGGGGGGTTGGGGAGGGGTGGGAAACCCCACAAAGCCCCCCCGACCCCCTTTTCTCTCTTGGGCCCCGCTCTTCCGGGGGGGGGTCCCGACGGCACGTACGCAGCGTCTACAACACCGATCCAGTGACGCTGCGCAACCAGCCCTTGACGCTGAATCATCCAGTACGCCATGGTCGTGGAACCGTGTGGAATCCCTTCGTGCAGGAGGCAGCAATGGCTCTGAAGTTCCTCGGGATCTACCCCAACACCCCTGATGATGGCTCGCCGACCATCTGGCTGGACGAGGCTACCGGCGACCTGGTGATCCAGTCCTGGAAGGCTGACGAGGCCACCATCAGGGAGGCCCAGGAGGTCGGCTCCATCCCGGGTCACTCCACAGACGTGCCCGAGCACGAAGGCGTGTTCCGGTTGCCCGCCAACATGATCCAGTTCATTCCCCGCCCGGACAGTGAGGTCAACGACGGTGGCAACAGCGGTTCGTGAGCAGCTGGCCAAGGCGCACCACTCGGCGGTCCATCTGGAGATGCGTGACAGCTACATGCTGGACGACCCCGAGTTCATCGCTTGGCAGGCCGGCAAACGGCTCGACCCCGCGAATCGAGAGTCGTGGTGGCGCTCGTGGCTCGACGTCGTGGTCGAAGCCACGTCCCGGGGAGTCAAGATGCGCCGGCTGCGGGTCGTCTCCGAGCCGGTGACCGACTACATCCGCTACGAGTACGACGTGACGTTCCCCAACGTCGAGGCGGGTGAGGACGTTCGATGGCTACCCCGCTCCCGCGCCGGCGATCTCCTGTTGCCCGGCTTGGACGGATGGGTCATGGATGAACAGATCGTGATCCTGCACCACTTCACCGGCGATGGGCAGTGGGTCGGGCCCCGCATGGAGGTCCGAACCGATCCTGCCCTGGCGAAGCAGTACTTGGCGGCGTACGAGGCAGCCTGGGAGCGCGCCACTCCCCACGCGGAGTACCAGCCCGTCTGATTCAGCACTCCACCATGGCCCTCTCGTCGTCATCAAGTGTCCAAAGCGCCCGCCAGGATCTCGCCGATCGCCTCGGCGAGATCCAGCGGGACGCCGGACTCAAGGGCACCGAACTGGCCGCCGCGTGCGGCTGGTATCCGTCCAAGGTGTCCCGGCTGTTGAACGCACGCACCCCTCCCTCCGAAGACGACATCCGGCTCTGGTGCCGCGCGTGTGATGCCGAGAGCCAGATCGCAGACCTCATCGCCATGCTGCGAACCGTCGCCGGCATGTTCGTTGAGTGGCGGAGGATGGAGCGCGCTGGACTGAAGCAAGCACAAGAGGCCCGGCTACCGCTGTACGAACGAACCCGCCGCTTTCGCGCCTACTCGTCTTGGCTGGTGCCCGGCCTGATCCAGACCCCCGGGTACACCACGGCGGCTCTTCGGGCGATCCAGCAGCGACGAGGGCTGACCGACGACGTAGCCGCAGCAGTGGTTGCCCGGATGGCCCGCCAGAGGGTGCTGCACGAAGGTGATCGACGATTTGCCTTCCTGATTGAGGAGTCGGTCCTGCGATGCGGGATCGGCGGAACGGTCGTGATGCAGGATCAACTGCATCACCTCATGGCTATTGGCCTTCTGCCAAATGTCAGTCTCGGTGTGGTGCCCACTGGCGTCGATCGCATGCGTTGGCCGACCGAGGGTTTCTGGATCTACGACGCTGCTCAGGTGAACGTCGAGCTGATCTCCGGCTATCTGACCATCAGACAACCCAGCGAGATATCGCTCTACGCCGAGGCGTTCGCAGAGCTGGCCGCCATCGCAGTCCACGGGGCTGCGGCGCGCAGGCTGATCACCGCGGCCCTCGCCGCGATCGCGTGACCGACGCAAACCGGCGTGGAATCTCGCAGAACCTCGTGGGTGTGTCCTTCGCCTCCTCCCTACGGTCTAGGCACTACCGCTCGTCCTCCCAGGCGAGCAGAGCCAACCCGATTGGAGAGGCCCGTGAGCACCGCCACCATCAAGTCCAGCACCGAGCTGGACGAGCTGGGCAAGTTCTTCACGATCGCCGCGCGTCGTCTCGACGCAGGCCAGGCCGCGCCTGAGATGTTCTCGGCCGCCATCGACACGGCGTGGCACAAGCTCATCAACGACCCGGCCGCGCACGAGGCGTTCGCCGTCCAGCACGCCGGCCGCACGTTGGCTCACGTCGAGAGCGCAGGCGTCGGCTTCATCTCCTGGGTGAGCGCGTACGAGGAGGCGTACAGCACCCTGCCGGAGATCTGGTTCACCGACGCCGACGGCGTGGTCAACACCGAGGCCCTGGCCCGCTACCGCGAGACGGGCGAGGTCTGGGCGGAGTGGGACTGCTCGCCGTCGCCCGGCGACGGCGACGACCTGACCCCGGCGGCGACCACTTGGTGATCACCGCACCATCCGGCGGAGCGTCCCGGCCGACTGCCGGGGCGCTCCGCCTCACCGAGGCCCGGACGGAGAATCCGGCCAGCGTGCACGTGAGCGGCTACCTCCCCGCCATGCAGCAGTCCTGCCCGTTCCTCCAGCCGTCCACGGCGCGCGGTATGACCGGGTGGACCGTCTACGAGATCGCGCCCGACACGCACCGGTACGCCGTCGAAGCGGAACTGTTCTACGCGGGCGTGCAGGCAGCGGAGTGGATTCGCCCCCTGATGGCCCGACCGTTCGGCGCGCTGGTGTGCGAGAACGTGGTGCTGCTCGGACAGTGTGCCGACGCCGACCACCGCGAGCTGCTGAACTGGCCACATTGGGCATTGAAGAACCTCTACAGCCAGGTCGGCGTGATGTTCGGGAAGGAGATCAGCAACCGGCGGGGCTCGTCGGTCTGGAAGGCGACCGGTCCGCAGGGCATCGCGAGCATCAAGCTCGGCACCGGCGAGGCCACCGAGGTCACCGCGCGCGAAGCCTCCGTGCTGGACCAGCTCCCCGGCTACACCGTGACCGCCGGCCATTTCGACAACGGCGCCTGGTTCGTCACCCCGTGGCTGGTCGGACCGTCCACCTGGCAGGCCTTCCGCCCCATGCGCAAGGGCGAAGGAGGGCTGGACGATGCCGTGGCCGCTGCGGTCGGGCTGTGCCGCGCCGTAGCAGACCTCCACACCGAAGGGTGGGTGCACGGAGACCTCCAGCCCCAGCACGGCATCCACGGCGAGGACGGCGCGGTCCACCTCCTCGACTTCGCCTGGTCCCGGCAGATCGGCATCACCCCGTGGATGATCTTCGAGGGAACGATGGTCCACCTCACCTCCCCAGAGTTGGCCGCTCGGATCACCGCTGGTCCCCAACCCGTCGACACGACACAGGCCGCCGACGTCTACGCCCTCGCCGGCACCCTGTGGACCTGCGCCACGGGCAACTGGCCGCTGGACTACGAGGCCGCCGGACTCGGCCGGGGAACGCCGGCGAACGCGATTCGCGAGGCCATCGCCGCCAAGGCCGTCCCGATGTCCTCCCTGATGCCCTGGCCTGCACTCCAGGCCCGGCTGCGGTTCGTCCTGCTGGCCGATCCCGACGACCGGCCGACCGCCGCCGAGCTGGCCACCCTTGTGCAAGCGGTGGGCGAGTGATCGCACTGCGAGAGCTGACCCCGGACGACGCCGCCGCCCTACAGCGGATCTACAGCCCGGAATCGACCAGGTTCCTCGGGCGAAGACCGATGGACGCCGCCGAAGCCCGCAAGGCCGCACGCGACGCGGCGGCCTCAGCCATCCAATCCCCGCGGTCAGTCTACGTCTTGGGCCTCGACCTCGACGGCGACCTACTCGGGATCATCAAGCTCCACCTGGACCGCCCCGTCGCCACACTCAGCTACATCCTGCGCGTGGACGCCTGGGGGAAGGGCCACGCCACCGAAGCGGTCCGCAGGATCCTCGCCCTGGGCTTCGGCCACCTCGGGCTGCCCGAGATCCACGCCAAGCACCACCCGGACAACCCGGCCTCCGGCCGCGTCCTCCTCAAGGCGGGATTCGCCCCGACCGGCGAGCACGCCGGATTCACCACCTACGCCATCCGGCCGCCTCAAGCAGCCGGCAGCATGCCGCGCGCCGTCCTCATGCTCGGCCTGATCGACATCCACGCCGCCTTCAACCGAATCATCGGACGCGCCGGTCCCGCTCACACAGCGGGCCCGGCGGCAGTCCGATCACGCGCCCGAGGCCCCACTACCCGGAGCGGGTAGTGGGGCCTCGCGTTCTACGCAGCAAGAGCGGCCGTCAGCCGCTGACGCTGGGTGTGCCCGTCTCCAGGTGGCCGGTGAAGCGCTGCGACCAGCTGCTGTCGACATCCACGGTCACCGTGAAGTCGTACCAACCGTTGGTGTACGCCACCGCGTTGAAGTAGTCGCTGACGCTGCCGCCGGCCGGCACCTGGTAGGTCCAGGGGCCGTCCGTCCGGTAGTTGTTGGAGGTGATGGTGAAGGTGATCGGCGTGCTGCCGGAGTTGGCCATCTTGAAGTAGACCGCCAGCTGGCCCGTGCCCGGCTCGACCGCGTACGAGGCGGTGACGGCGGCGTTCTTACCCGGCTGGGTGAGGTCGCCGGTGAATCGGCGCAGGAACCGGTTCGGGCCGACCACGGTCAGGTCGTACTTGCCGTTGCCGAAGCCGTTGGTGCCGCAGTTGAAGAAGTCGGTGACCGGGCTGCCGGAATCGACGGTGTACTGCCAGGGGCCGCCGCTGCGGTAGGCGTTGGCGTAGGCGGCGAAGTGGGCGGCGCGGGCGGCGCCGTCGTTGGACATCTTCAGCCAGACGTGCATGACGCCGCTGGCGTTGGTGTCCCAGTGGTCCAGGTTGGCGTTGGGCTGGTACGGCAGGGCGCGGGCCGGACGGGTGCCGGGCTCCTGCGCGGGCAGCGCGTTGTTGGCGGGCGAGGGGTTGAGCAGCGGGCCGCAGGTGGACAGGCCGATGGTCTGCGAGGTGTCGGGCAGCGAGGGCATGCCGTACACCGGATTGGCGAAGTCGAAGACCGAAGTGAGGTCGCCGCAGACCTGGCGGCGCCAGGCGCTGATGTTGGGGCTGGTGGCGGGCTTGCCGATGGCGGCGGTCCACACCTCCAGGAAGCGCAGCACCGAGGTGTGGTCGAAGGTCTCGGAGTTGACCCAGCCGCCGCGGCTCCACGGGGAGACGGCGATCAGCGGGACGCGGAAGCCGAGGCCGATGTTGGTGGAGTTGTAGAACTCGCCCGCGGTGCCGGAGGGTGCCGCCGGCGGCGGGACGTGGTCGAAGAAACCGTCGTTCTCGTCGTAGTTGATCAGCAGAACGGTGGAGTTGAACACGTTGGCGTCCGCGTTCAGGGCGTCCATCACCATGTGGACGAAGTGCGCGCCGTCCTCGGGGGTGGCGTAGGGGTGCTCGGAGGACTGCTGGTCGGCGACGATCCAGGAGACCTGCGGCAGGGTGCCGTTCAGCACGTCGGCCCTGATCGCGGCGGCGATGTCGTCCGGGGTCCGGCCGGTGACCCTGGGCACCGAGCCCATGCCCTTGACGGCGAGCGGGCTGCCGGCCGGGGCGCCGGTGAACTGGCTGAAGTAGGCGAGGGCGTTGTCGCCGAAGTTGTCGCTGGCGTTCTGGTACACCTTCCAGCTGACGCCGGCGTTCTCCAGCGCCTCGGCGTAGGTCTGCCAGCGCAGGTTGGACTCGGAGCCGCCGTCGTAGGCGGGGCCGCCTGCCGTGCCGGCGGGGTCGATCATCCCGCTCCAGTGGTAGGTGCGGTTGGGGCCGGTCGCGCTCAGCACCGAGCAGTGGTAGGCGTCGCAGATGGTCCAGTTGTCGGCCAGCGCGTAGTGGAACGGGATGTCGGCGCGCTGCAGGTAGCCGAGGGTTCGGACGGTGCCCTTGGCGGACACCCAGGAGTCCATCTTGCCGCCGTTCCAGGCCTTGTGCTGGTCGGACCAGGCGTGCGAGAGGTCACCGTTGCACTGCGCCGTGGTCTCCGGGGAGCCGCTGTTGCCCGAGGGGTTGAAGGCCCACGGGTACTGGCGGGCGAACAGGCCGTTCGGCTGGTTGAAGACGCTGTAGCCGCCGGAGATCTGGATGGTGGCCTTGTCGGCGAAGCCGCGGACACCCTTGAGGGTGCCGAAGTAGTGGTCGAAGCTCCGGTTCTCCTGCATCAGGATCACGACGTGCTGGACGTCGGTGATGGTGCCGGTCGTGGTGAGCGCGGTGGTGGAGGCGGTCGCGGCGGCGGCGCTCGGGGCGGCCCCCGCGGCGCCGGTGCCGGCCACCGTGAGACCGGCCGCGGCGGCGCCGGACAGCGTGACGAACTTCCTACGACTCAACTCGGCCATCAGCCCGGTCCGTCCCTTCACTGGCGATGTTGTGTGCACAACTCGAGGCCATCGATCGCGGAGCAGTCTCCACCGCGGCCGGAGCGGCCCACCAGATGCGTGCAGCAGGTTTGGCGGACTGTTCGGCCGGGCGTCACCGAGCGACGCCGGGCTGAACGTCCGGAGGACCTGCCAGGGAGGAACCGAGGTGACTCAGCGGTCCTTGACCTCGATGCCCAGTGCGTGGGCGAACTGCGGCGCCAGCTCCAGCAGTTGGGTGGAGCTGATGACCGCCCCGCGCAGCCCGTGCGGGCCGTCCGCGAGCCCGAGCCGGGCGGCGCCGCGCAGGTCCGTCTTGCTCAGGGCCGCCCCGCGCAGCCGGACCTCCTCCAGCGTCGAGCCGGGGAAGGACACCCCGGTCAGCTTGGCCTCGCCGAAGTCCACGTCGCGCAGCAGGCAGTCCTCGAACACGACGTCCCGCAGCACGGCCGACCGCAGGTTGACCGCCTCCAGCTTGCAGCCGCGGAACACCACCCGGCGCAGTGCCGAGCCGTAGCCGGCGATCCCGGCCAGCACGCCGCCGACGAAGGCGCTGTCCTGCCACTCGGTGTCGCTCAGATCGCAGGCCACCCAGCGGCCGGCCTGCACCCAGACCTCGTTGAACCGGGCCTGGCGCAGCTTGACCCCGCTGAGCGAGACCCCGGTGAAGGCGCACTCCAGGAAGGTCGCGCCGGCGCCCGACTCGTCGGTGCGCTCACCGCCGTCGAAGTGCGCGGTGTCGTACCGCGCGTCGCTGCGCAGCGGGCCGGTGTGCGGGCGCAGCAGCTCGGCGTACGGGAGGTCGGCGAGGCGGTCGGGGACGGATTGGGGCATGGCGGCGGCACCTTGCGATCGGGGGCGAACGGGTCTCGTCCGCATGCTCGCACGCGGCACCGACAAGGCCTCGGACCGACCGCGGCGGCGTGCGGCCGGTCCGAGGGGTGCTCAGCGGATCAGCCGCGCGCCCAGAGCGAGTTGACCCGGCTGCGCTCGGTGCTGTTCGGGTACGGGTTGGTGCAGGACGGGCCGGGGCCGCCGCCCGACATCAGCTCGCTGCACGGGCCCGAGTAGTGGTCCGGCAGGCCGAGCACGTGCCCGGTCTCGTGGGCCGTCACCCGGACCGGGTTGTACTGCCGGTTCTGCTGGTAGTCCAGGAAGATGTAGCCGCGCCCGTGCCCGTCGGTGCTGGCGTAGGAGCCGCGGCTGTCGTTGCCCTCGTAGTAGCGGAAGTCGGCGGCCGAGCCGGACCGCAGCTGCACGTTCTTGACCGAACTGTTCCAGATCTGCGCGGCGTTGGCGATCTGGGTACGGAACGACGGAGCGGAGCTGGCGTCGTAGGTGACCACGACGGTGGCCAGGCCCGGATTGGCGGCCTGCTTGGCCTTGGCGGAGGCCATCACGGCCTGGAAGAACGCCTGGTTGTCCGCTGTCTCGGCGGCCGAACCGGCATACGTCGAGGCGGTGTAGCCCTGTACCGCCGGCGCGGCCGGGGCGGCGGACGCCGCGGTCGCGGGCAGCACGGCGAGGCCGGCCGCGAGGGCCAGGCCGAGGGTGGCGGACAGCAAGGATCGCTTCATGTGGGGGGCTCCGATTCCTGCGGTGCCGTGGCCGGTTGGGGACCGACCCTGGGGGACACCTGGTGAACGGGTGATGTCCCCAGAGCTTCGGGCAGCGCGGCGACCGGGCGGATGATGTCAACCCGCGATAGCTCGGCCCAATACCCCTGCGACCCCATGGATTTGAGTCGACTTTTCCTTGTCTTGACTCGCCCATGCCCCTGGCATTCCGTTCCGCCGGCGGCTAGGCTCCGAGGCGGGGAAGTACCCACTGCGGCGGGGCGCCCGTTTCCGGCCGGGCGGCTCGCCGCGCCCTGATTCGCTTGGTAGTACGCTCAGTTCGCGGTTGCCACGCCGTTCGCCCAGAGCGCGTCGACCTGGGCGCTCTCGTCGGCGTCGGGGTGCGCGTTGGTGCAGGACGGGCCCGGGCCGTGGCCCGACATCAGCTCACTGCACGGGCCGGAGTAGTGACGATCCTCGCCCCCGCGAACGGGGGCGATTCCCTTTGGCTACCCGCTGGCGGCCGGTAGGGCTTCACGCGTCCGCCTCCGGCGTGTGGCCGGGACTCGCACCGATCTGGCGCTGCGCGTGCTGTTGATGACCGAGCCACCCGTCCGGCGGGCTCGGGCCTCGATCTCGACCGAGGCGTTGTGGTCGGCGTCGTCTTCCCAGCCGCAGTGCACACAGCGGAACATTCGGCCGCAGCCGGGGCGGCTGTCGGGATCGACTTTGCCGCATGCTGGGTTGCCGCAGGTCTGGGAGGTGTGGAACGCCGGGACAGGGATCAGCCGGGAGCCGTACAGCCGGCACTTGTACTCCAGTTGCCGTCTGCGTTCGCCGGGCGCGTTGTCAAGGATGGATCGGTTGAGACCCGCCTTCTGGGCGACGTTCTTCCCGGGGGCGTCCATGGTGCCGTTGGCCGCCTTGGTCATGTTCTTCACGCGCAGGTCTTCGATGCCGACGAAGCCGTGGTTTTGGGCGAGGTCGGTGGTGAGCTTATGCGTGAAGTCCTGGCGACGGTTGGCCTGCCGGGTCCTGAGCTTGGCGATCTGGGCCGTGGTCGTGCGGAGCCGGTTGGAGTACCGGCCGCCGTTGTGCTTCTTGGCGTAGGTGAGTTGTCTGGCCTTCCTGCGCTCCAGGTGCTTGAGCCGGGCCTGTTCGGCCGGGGTGAGTGTGGGCGGCATGAGGCGGGCAGTGGTCTCGGTGGAGACGAACGCTGAGGCCGCGACTCCGAAGTCGACGCCGCAACCGGGCTTGCCGTTTGGTGCGCCAGGAGCGTGTCCCGTGTGGATGCCGAAGGCGATGTGCCAGCCGGTTCCGTCCTGGGACACAGTGGCGTTGCGGATCACACCCCCGAGCGCGCGGGAGAGCCGGAAGCGGACCCATCCGAGCTTCGGGAGCCTGGCCTCGGCCCAGTGCCGGTTGAGTTTGCGGACCTCGATGTACTGGCCCTTGAACGGAATGCTCATCCTGTCCCCGCGCTTCTTCCGGGTGGGGAAGCCTGCCGGATGACTGGGGTTCCAGAAGTTCAGGTAGGCCGCGTCCAGGTTCGCCAGCACCCGCTGACCACACTCGGACGGCAGATCAGCCATCCAGTCCAGCTCGGAACGAGCGATGGCGAGTTGCCTGCACTGCGCCGATCCCATCAGGGTCACACCGCGCTGCCGCCACAGGTAGCGGCGCTGTTCCAGAGCCACGTTCCACAGGGCGCGGCAGGTGTGCCCCCAGCGGGTCAGGATCTCCTCCTGCTCCACAGTGGGGTACAAACGGTACCGGCGCCCCATGTCGGCCTTCACGGTGATCAACGTACGTAAAGTCCGTCTATGACTGTCAACCCGAAGATCGGCACTGTGCGCTTCCGCTGCACGTCTACCTGGTTCCGCGACTAAGCATCGACGCAACATGTTCACCGATGCCCATCCGATCCGCATGAATCACATCGGTCGTGGATGATGTCAACCAGCAATAGCCCGGCCGCACAGCGCTCCGGATCGGCTCCGCCGCACCCTTGATTTCCTGTCATGTCCTTGGCGAGGCGGCGCGACGACGTCTATGCTCCCGTCGTGGAGCTCGACGTGAGACACCTCCGGGTGCTGTGCGCGATCGCCGACACCGGCAGCCTCCGCAAGGCCGCGCTCCAGCTCGGCATGACCCAGCCCTCCCTCACCACCCAGCTGCACCGCATCGAACGGGCCATCGGCGGAACCCTGTTCACCCGCGAGCAGACCGGCAGCCGGCCCACCGCGCTCGGCCACTCGGTGCTGTCCCGGGCCCGGCCGGTGATCAGCGAGATGGCCGCGCTGGTGGCCGCCGCCCGGCAGGAGGCCCGGGACGCCGCCGGGCCCGGCCGGCAGCGTCGGCTGCGCATCGGCAGCGTCGGCAGCCGGGCGGTCGCGGCCTGGCTGCGCCGGGTGCACGAGCGGCTGCCGGAGACCGACACCACCATCCACGTCGACATCTCCGCCAGCGCGCTGCTGCGGATGGTCGCCGCCGACCAGCTGGACGTGGCCTTCGTCTACGAGAGCGAGGGCTTCCCGCTGCGGGTGCCGCCGGACACCGAGCACCGGGTGCTGATGGCCCGGGAGCCGCAGTTCGTCGCCCTCGCCGCCGGCCACCCGGCCGCCGCCCGTCCGGTCGTCCACCTGGCCGACCTCGCCGAGGACACCTGGATGGTGGACCCGACCGCCGACCACGAGTACGCGGCGATGCGCCGGGTGTTCAGCGAGGCCGGGCTCAACCCCCGGGTGGTGCAGGTGCGGGACAACGCCACCGCCGCCGAGCTGGTCGCCTCCGGCGAGGCCGTCCGCCCCTGCCAGCCGACCTCACTGCCCGGGCCCGGCACCGTGGTCCGCCCGGTGCACGGGGACCCGCTGACCGTCCGGCTGCTGTTCACCTGGCGCCCGCACGCGCTCAGCCCGCCCGCCCTGGACGCGCTGTACGGCGAACTGCGCGCCGCCTACCTGGATCTGGCCAAGGTCAACCCGGTCTACCTGGCCTGGTTGGCGCGGCACGAACCGGTGCTGCTGGGGCGTCTCTAGAGCCCCGTTGAGGCCCGGCTCTCCCGGCTGTGGATCAGCACGCCCACCGCGACCGCCAGCGCGCAGACCAGGCCCGCCGCCAGCACCCCGGAGCCGCCGAACGCGGTGCAGGGAGCGGCCCGGGAGGGCCCGCCATCCCCGCGCATCCTGGCAGCGGCTCGGGGCCGGCGCACGCACCGGCGCGGTACGCACGCCGGTGCGCCCGCCGGGTCGTACACGGGTACGTTCGCCGTACGGCAGCCCCGCCCAAACCCGGGCACGATGCCCTTGTATGTCCCCTTTCTCCTTACCGTCAGCCGTAGTTGACGCTTCGGTGCGCGAACCGGGTGACAGCGCGGCGGGTTTCCGGGCGCGCCCCGCGCGCTGTACCGCGACCGGCCCCGGCGCCCGGCTAGATTCGTCCCCGGTTGGAAGCGAGCGCGGGCCTTGCGGGGCCCCATGACACGGGCGGCCTGCGGGCAACGCGGAAGGTCAAGGCCGGTGGCAGGACAGCGGGGGCGGCAGCGCCGACCTACCCGTGTCCGCGCCACCGGCCTCGTGATCACCGCGCTGCTCGCCAGCGCCTGCCGTGCGGTCGTCCTCGCCGCCTCGGCGGCCCCGGCTACTTCTCCCAGCCGACCTTGCTGTAGTCCTCCCAGCCGAGGCCGAAGGCACCGTAGTTGGCGAGTCCCTTGCGCGCCGCCACCACGACCGGCCGCTGGTAGAGCTCGACGGTGTGGCCGAGCTCCCAGATCTTCGCGTCCGCCTGGTTGTAGAGCTTCGCGGCCTCCACCGGGTCGATTGTTCCGGCCGCCTTCTTCAGCAGGTCGTCGATCTCCTGGCTGCCCAGGCGCGACTGGTTCTGGAAGGAGTTGTCGCCCACCGGCAGGCGGAAGTTGGCCAGGCTCTTGGAGTTCGGGAAGGAGTCGGTGTTGCGCCAGCTCGCGAGGTCGAACTTGCCCGGGGTCACGTACTTGGCGAAGAAGTCGTTGGCGGGCACCTTGTCCAGGTCGACCTTGACCCCGGCCGCCTGCCACATCGCCGCCGCCGCGGTGGCGAGGTCGAGCTGCGCCTGCGGGGTGCCGTCGCTGAGCACCCAGTGGAGCTCCAGCGACTGGCCGTCCCTGGTGCGCGGCTCGCTGCCGGACTCCTTCCAACCCGCCTCGTCCAGCAGCTTCTTGGCGGCGGCGAGGTCGAACTTGGCCCAGTCCCCCGAGTTGTCCTGGTAGCCGGCCTGGTTGGGCATGATGATGTGGTTGCCGAGCGGCTTGAACTCCACCGGCACCCCGTTGTTGGCGATCTTGATCAGCGCCGAGCGGTCGAGCGCCCTGCCGAGCGCCTGGCGGACCTTCTGATCCGCCAGCGCACCGTTGCCGCCGAAGGAGATGTGCACCTCGTCCCACGGGCTGGCGGCCCGGATCACGGTGTCCTTGGCATTCTTGAGCTGCCCGTACGCGGTGGCGGTGCCGGCCGAGGCGAGGTCGATCTCGTTGTTGAGGTAGGCCTGGATGCTCGCCGACTTGTCCATCACCCGGAAGGTGATCTTGTCGAGCTTGGCCCTGGTCCCCCACCAGGCGGGGTCCGGCACCAGGCTGAGGGTCTGGGCGGTCTTGTCCGCCACGCCGACCTTGAGCGGGCCGGCGGTGATCGGGATCTTCTCCAGCCAGCCCTTGTTGAAGTCGTCCGGCGTGGATATGCCCGCGGCCGGGATCAGCGGGCGGAACAGGTTCTGCCAGTCCGCGTACGGCTGGGCGAAGGTGACCTTCACCTCGGTCGGGTCGGCGCCCTGCTCGACCGCGGAGATCAGCTCGTAACCGGACGGGTCGTTGATGTTGTACGCCGGGTCCTTGCCGTTGCTGGTCTGCCAGTCCGCCTTGAAGTCCAGGTAGCTGAGCGGCTTGCCGTCCGACCACTTGGCCTTGGGGTTCAGCTTGTACGTGACCACCTGCGGCGAGGTCGAGGTGACCTTGGCCTCCACCAGGTAGTCCGGGTTCGGCTGGAAGGTGCCGGAGGCGTCGGTGCCGAACAGCGCCGGCTCCACGGCGCGGATCAGGTTCACCGTGTCGGTGTAGGTACCGCCGTCCACCTGGAGCGGATTCCACTGGGTGATCCACTGGTCCAGGGAGAAGCGCACCTCGCCGCCGTCCTTGACCTGGTCCAGCGGCTTGGCGTTGATGTCCTGGGAGTCCTGTCTCGGCGGCTCGCTCTTGGCCACGTCGTCGGCCGAGCCGCTCCCGCCCGAGGTGCACGCGGTGACGGCGAGCGCGACGGCGGCGGCGAGAACGGCCGCCCGACCGAGGCGGCGGGTCGGGGTGGAAGCGTCCATGAGGGTCCCCCTGAGGTTCGTGGCAGGAGTCGGTTCGTGGCAGGAGTTGGGTCGCACGAGGCATGACCGGGCTTGAGCGTGGGCACTCAATCCGGCACCGAGCCAGAGGAACGTAACAGCGGATCAGATCCGCCACCAGGGGGAGGAGCGCACGCCTGATCCAAAAGTCACAGGGGGCAATCCCGCCGCAACACCCCCGCCGTCCCCGGGTGCTTCACTCTGACCTGCGCTTTCTCCAACTCCCCTTTCTCCCCTGCCATCTGACGCCCTGACCGGGCCCCGACCGAAGGCCACCACCCGATGCCCACCAGACGCGTCGGCCCCGCTCAGACCCCGGGCGGCCGTTGATGCTCCGCTACTTGGCGAAGCGGCTGAGCTACTACGCCGCGCTGCTGCTCGCCGCCGTCTTCCTGGCGTACGCGATCTCCGCGAGCGCCCTGCAGCCGCGCACCTACTTCGACGCCAAAGTCCCCCGCCCGTCCGCCGAGTCGGTCGAACGCCAGCTCACCGCGCTCAACCTGAACGACCACACCCCGGTGGTCGAGCGCTTCGGCCACTGGGCCGGCGGCCTGCTCCACGGCGACCTCGGCCGCACCATCCACGACACCCCGGTCAACGACGACTTCGGCCGCCGGGTCTGGGTCTCGCTGCGGCTGCTGCTGCTCGGCAGCCTGCTCGGCGCCGTCCTCGGCGTCGCCGCCGGGGCCTGGAGCGCCGTGCGCCAGTACCGGATCTCCGACCGGCTGCTCACCGTGCTGTCCTTCGTGCTGCTCTCCACCCCGGTCTTCCTGGTCGCGCTGTTCCTCAAGAACGGCGCGATCGCCGCCAAGGACGCGGCCGGCCACGAGGTCATCCCGTTCACCGGCTACGAGACCCCCGGGCTGGCCGGCGGCCTCGGCGCCCACCTCGCCGACTGGGCGCTGCACCTGCTGCTGCCCACCGTCTCGCTCGCCCTCGGCGGCCTCGCCACCTACAGCCGCTACCAGCGCGGCACCATGCTCGACGTGCTCGGCTCCGACTACCTGCGCACCGCCGAGGCCAAGGGCCTCACTCGCCGCCGGGCCCTGCTCAAACACGGGCTGCGCACCGCCGTGATCCCGATGTCGACCATGTTCGCCTACAGCTTCCTGGGCATCTTCACCGGCGCGATCTTCACCGAGACCATCTTCGGCTGGCACGGCATGGGCGAATGGCTGATCCAGTCGATCAACGAACAGGACGTCAACTCGGTGGTGGCGATCAACCTGTTCACCGCCGTCGTCGTGCTCGCCTCCGGCTTCCTGGCCGACACCCTGCACGCCGCCCTCGACCCGCGCGTGCGGTCCTGACCGGAGGTGATCCTTACGATGACCGTCGTCACTGCCGAGTCAGCCGACTCCGATTCCCCGACCGGGCCTCCCGGCTCCTCGGGCGATGCCGGGCGGCCCCCGGCCGCCGGACGGGGGCGGCTCGTCCTCACCCGGCTGCTCGCCGCCCGCGGCGCCGTGGTCGGGGCCGTCCTGATCCTGCTGCTGTTCGTGCTCGCCTTCGGCGGACCGTTCCTGACGCCCTGGGACTACGCCACCCCCGACTTCACCGCGCTGCACCAACCGCCCTCCGGCCAACACTGGTTCGGCACCAACGGGGTCGGCCAGGACGTGTTCGCGCAGACCGTCCGCGGACTGCAGAAGTCGCTGATCATCGGGCTGCTGGTGGCCCTCTTCTCCACCGTGCTGGCCTCGCTGGTCGGGGCCTGCGCCGGCTACTTCGGCGGCTGGACCGACCGGTTGCTGATGTTCCTGGTGGACCTGCTGCTGGTCTTCCCCAGCTTCCTGATCATCACCATCGTCTCGCCCCGGCTGCGCGGCAGCGGCTGGATCGCCTTCGTGCTGCTGCTCGCCCTGTTCAACTGGATGATCACCGCCCGGGTGGTCCGCTCGATGACCCTCTCCCTGCGCGAACGCGAATTCGTGCGCGCCGCACGGTTCATGGGCGTCCGGCCGCTGCGGATCATCAGCCGGCACATCCTGCCGAACGTCGCCTCCTTCCTCATCATCGACGCCACCATCGCGGTCGGCGGCGCGGTGATGAGCGAGACCGCGCTCTCCTACTTCGGTTTCGGCGTCCGCCCGCCGGACGTCTCGCTCGGCACCCTGCTCGCCGCCGGGACCACCGAGGCCCCGGTGTTCCCCTGGATGTTCTACTTCGCGGCCGGACTGCTGGTGCTGTTCGTGCTCGCCGTCAACCTGGTCGGGGACGGGCTGCGCGACGCCCTCGACCCCACCGCCGGGGCGGCCGGCCGCGGTTCCGGCCGTTCACGTCGTTTCGGCCGTTCACGTCGTTTCGGCCGTTCCGGCCCTTCCGGCCGTTCGGGTCGTTCACGGAGGAAGAGCTCGTGACCACTGTTGTCGAGACCCCGCTGCTCGCCGTCCGGGACCTGCGGGTGGACTTCGCCGGGCCGCGCGGCCCGGTGCCCGCCGTCCGCGGGGTGGACCTCACCCTGCGGCGCGGCGAGACGCTCGGCATCGTCGGCGAGTCCGGTTCCGGAAAGTCCGTCACCGCGCTGTCCGTGCTGGGCCTGCTGCCGGGCACGGCCCGGGTCGGCGGCTCGGTGCGGCTGGACGGCCGGGAGCTGGTCGGGCTGCCCGGGCGGGAACTCGCCGCGATCCGCGGCCGGCGGGTCGCCATGGTGTTCCAGGACCCGCTGTCCGCCTTCACCCCGGTCTACCGGATCGGCGACCAGATCGCCGAGGCGGTCCGCGTCCACCAGAAGGTCGACAAGGCCACCGCCCGCCGCCGGGCCGCCGAACTCCTCGACCTGGTCGGCATCCCGGCGCCCGACCGGGCCCTGGACAGCTTCCCGCACGAGTTCTCCGGCGGCATGCGCCAGCGCGCGATGATCGCCATGGCCGTCGCCAACCAGCCCGACATCCTGCTCGCCGACGAGCCCACCACCGCGCTGGACGTCACCATCCAGGCCCAGGTGCTGGACGTGCTGCGCACCGCGCAGCGGGAGACCGGCGCGGCACTGGTCCTGGTCAGCCACGACCTCGGGGTGATCGCCGGGACGGCCGACCGGGTCGCGGTGATGTACGCGGGCCGGGTGGTCGAAACCGCGACGGTGGACGAGCTGTTCGCGGCGCCGCGCCACCCGTACACGCTCGGCCTGATCGGCGCGCTGCCCCGGCTGGACGGGCACGGCGGCCCGCTGGTGCCGATCCCGGGCACCCCCGCGCCGATGGCCGAACTGCCGCCGGGCTGCCCGTTCGCCGCGCGCTGCCCGCTGGCGGAGGAGCGCTGCTCGGTGGCGGAGCCCGTCCTGGAGGGCGCCGAGGGACACCTGGCCGCGTGCGTGCGGTCGGCGGAGCTGGCCGAGCGGCGGCCCGCGCCGAGCGAGGTGTACCCGGTGCCTGAGCTGCCGACCGCGACCGCGGCCGAGGACCGCTCCTCGCGGGCGCCGGTGCTGTCGGTGAGCGGGCTCGGCAAAACGTTTCCGCTCCTCAAGGGCACGGTGTTCAAGCGCAAGGTCGGCGAGGTCTACGCGGTGGACGGGGTCGACCTGGACCTGCGGGAGGGCGAGACCCTCGGCCTGGTCGGGGAGTCCGGCTCCGGCAAGTCCACCACCCTGTTCGAACTGCTGAAGCTCGGCGCCCCGGACACCGGCCGGATCGAACTGCTCGGCCACGACACCGCCCGGCTCACCCGGGCCGAGGCCCACCGGCTCCGGGCCCAGCTGCAGATCGTCTTCCAGGACCCGATGGCCAGCCTCGATCCCCGGATGCCGATCGGCGACATCGTCGCCGAACCGCTGCGCGCCCAGCACGCCCCGCGCGCGGAGATCGCCCGCCGGGTGCCCGAACTGCTGCGCCAGGTCGGTCTCGCCCCGGACCACGCCGTGCGCTACCCGCACGAGTTCTCCGGCGGGCAGCGCCAGCGCGTCTCGATCGCCCGGGCGCTGGCCGTCCGGCCGAAGCTGCTGGTGCTCGACGAACCGGTCTCCGCCCTGGACGTCTCCATCCAGGCCGGGGTGCTCAACCTGCTGCAGGCGCTCAAGGTCGAGCTCGGGCTCTCCTACCTGTTCGTCTCGCACGACCTCTCGGTGATCCGGCACCTCGCTGACCGGGTCAGCGTGATGTACCTCGGACAAACGGTCGAGCAGGGCGAGGTCTCCGCCGTCTTCGACCGCCCCCGCCACCCGTACACCCGGGCGCTGCTCTCCGCCGTCCCGCTGCCCGACCCCGCCGCCGAGCGCGCCCGCGACCGCATCCTGCTCGCCGGGGACCCGCCCTCCCCCACCGAGCGCCGCACCGGCTGCCCCTTCCGCACCCGCTGCCCGCTCCACGCCGGGCTCCCGGAGACGGCCCGGGCCCGGTGCGAGCGGGAACGGCCCTCGCTCGACGCCGACCGGGCGGAGGCGGACCACCAGGCGGCCTGCCACTATCCGGAGGAAGCCATGAGCTGATCACCGAGCTGATCACCCTCCGTCACCGCTCGAATGCGATTCGGCGGATCGGGGCGGCGGCGTGTACTGTCTTCCACGTCAGCAAGCGCCGCTAGCTCAGTTGGTTAGAGCAGCTGACTCTTAATCAGCGGGTCCGGGGTTCGAGTCCCTGGCGGCGCACATGGCAAGGTCTCAGGCCGTCCACTCCAGTGGACGGCCTGAGGCGTTTCCGGGCTGGGTAGAGCTGGACTCCGTGACCCCTTTCGAAGCCCGCCCCCTCCCCGAGGAACTCCTGCTGCTCTGCGCCGACCCGGCGCGCGGCCGGTTCCGCGACCCGTCCGCCCATCTCAACCAGGTGATCGCCGGCGCCGTCCTCGCCGAACTGCTGGTGACCGGCGCCATCACGGTCGAGAAGGAGCGCATCACCGGCTACCAGCCCTTCGGCGCGCGGGACGAGGTCGCGGCCGGGATCCTGGCCCGGTTGGAGGCGAAGGGCAAGAGCCGGTTCCGGCCCTGGGTCTCCCACGCGGTCCGCTGGGTGCCGGAGCGGCCCGGCCACCGGTTCTACCTCGACCGGCTGGTGACGCAGGGCTTCTACACCCTCGAGGAGACGCGGTTCCTCGGCCTGCCGAGGCGGCGCTACCTCACGACCCGACCCGACGTCGCCCAGCAGATCCGCGCACGCGTGGCGGCGACCCTGCTGGCGCCCGACGGCGGGGCGGGCCTGCCGACGGCGGAGCGGGACCGGCAGCTGGCCGGCCTGATCGACGTGGCCGGGCTGGAGCGCCGCCTCTACCCCGGCCGGGACGGCGCACCGATCAGACGCGTCGCCCGGCGGCTGGCCTGGGACCTGCCCATCCCCCGGGCGGTGCGGGCGGTCATCCGGGAGATGTCCAGCGATTGAGCGCGCCGGCCGCCGACGGCGGCCTCAGTGGGTGTCCAGCACGGCGAAGGCCACCGCGTCCGGGCGGTCGAACATCACCAGGTGCCCGGCCGGGGCGGTCGTGCGGTAGTCGGCGCCGAGCAGGGCCGCGAGTTCCCGCTGCTCGGCGAGCCAGTTCTCGGTGCGGCGGTTGCGGCAGCCGTCGTCCGAGGCCAGCACGGTGATCGGCAGGTCCTCCGGCAGCGGCCGGGTGCGCCGCAGTTCGTCCAGTTCGGCGGCTATGTCGAGGAAGCGCCCGTTCTCCCGGAGCAGGGCGCGCAGGGCCCGGCCCGTGCGGTAGCAGTGCCGGGCCAGCGGCGCCGGGGCGAGGTCCTCGCGGCGGACGGTGGCCCGCCTGGCCATCACCCGGCGGGCGGTCGGGCCGAACAGGTACGGCACCGCCAGCGCCCTCGCGGCGCCCGCCACCGCCCGGGCCGCCAGGTCGCGCGCGACGGGTGCCGGGTACGGGCGGGCCGCCGGCTCGACGCTGCCGTCGACCAGCACCAGCCCGGCGGCCCGCTCGGGGTGCAGCCGGGCGAGGGCCTCCACGTGGAAGCCCGCGAGCGAGTGGCCGACCAGGGTGCAGGGGCCGCCCAGCCCGAGGCCGTCCAGCACCGCCAGGATCCGCCCGGCCTCGCCGGCCGCCGTCGGGGCGGGCCGCCCGGTGGCGGGCTCGGCGGCGCTCAGCCCGTAACCGGGCCGGTCGAAGCGGACCACGGTGCGGTAGGGGGTGAGGAACGGAACGACGAGGTCCCAGTCGAACCAGCTGCTGCCGAGGCCGCCGGTGAGCAGGCAGACCGGGCCGCTGCCCTCGGTGCGGACGTGCAGCGGAACGCCGTCGACGCGCAGGAAGCGCGCCCGCGGGTCGGAGGCGGTCTGGCCGGTGCGCACGGTTCCACCCTAACCAGCGGCGAACTCTGTCCCAACCAGGAGGAAACGGACGCCCGACCACCGGGCGGAGCGGGGGTGGTTCGGGGCACCTCTCGGAACCGTGTATTGTTTTCCAGGTCAGCAAGCGCCGCTAGCTCAGTTGGTTAGAGCAGCTGACTCTTAATCAGCGGGTCCGGGGTTCGAGTCCCTGGCGGCGCACAGACATTGGGGAGCCTCTCGCAGCAGCGAGGGGCTCCCTGATTTTTTGGCCCTTGACGTCCGTTTTGCGTGTGATGTCGGTCTCGATTGCCGTTCCGGCGGAGCCATTCGGTCCGCGCGGCTCGTCCTGGGCAGTAAACCGGAATCGGGACAAAGGTCCCCGACCACCGATGTCCCCGTCTGTGCAGGCTGGCCTGGTCCGCCCGCAGGAAGGCCGCGCCATGTCTGAGAACACCCAGGGCGGCGGCCGCACGCCGAAGATCAGCCTCCGGCCGGTCAAGCGGTTCAAGCGCTCCACCGGTACGACCGGCGGTGCGGCCGGCGGCAAGAAGCCGCGCCGGCCCAAGCGCACCGGCTGGCGTCGGCTCATACCCACCTGGCGGCTGAGCCTGCTCGGTCTCGCCGCCGCCCTGCTGCTCGGCGTCGGCCTGTTCGCGCTGGGCGTCGCGCTGGTGAAGGTCCCGGACGCGCACGCCGCCGCGACCGCGCAGAGCAACACCTGGCTCTACTCGGACGGCTCGGTGATCACCCGCACCGGCCAGATGAACCGGCAGAACGTCGGCCTGGACAAGGTGTCCCCCGCCGCCCAGCACGCCGCGCTGGCCGCCGAGGACCGCAACTTCTACAACGAGGGCGCGGTCAACGTGCAGGGCCTGGTCCGTGCCGCCCTCAACACCGCCAGCGGCGAGGGCACCCAGGGCGGCTCCACCATCACCCAGCAGTACGTGAAGAACACGTACCTGAGCCAGCAGCAGTCGATCACCCGCAAGGTGAAGGAACTCTTCATAGCGATCAAGGTGGACGCCACCGAGAGCAAGGACGAGATCCTCTCCGGTTACCTGAACACCTCCTACTACGGCCGCGGCGCGTACGGCATCCAGGCCGCCGCCCAGGCGTACTTCGGCATCGACGCCTCCGCGCTCAACCCGGCCCAGGGCGCGTACCTGGCCACCCTGCTGAACGCCCCGAGCGCCTACGACGTGGCCACCACGACCCCGGCGGGCAAGCAGAACGCCGTCAACCGCTGGAACTACGTGATGGACGGCATGGTCAAGGAGGGCTGGCTCTCCGCCGACGAGCGGGCCAAGACCACCTTCCCCGACGTCAAGGACCCGCAGCCCAACCCGGGCCTGTCCGGCCAGTCCGGCTACCTGGTGGACGCGGCCACCCAGTACCTCACCTCGAACGGGGTCATCGGCGAGACCGAGCTGGCCAAGGGCGGCTACACGATCAAGCTGAGCATCGACCCGTCCCGCCAGCAGGCCCTGCAGGACTCCGTCCAGGCGCAGCTGCACGACACCCTGAACCCGGACAAGCGGAAGAAGGACGCGGCCGCCCAGGCCGGCGCCGTCTCGGTGGATCCGAAGACCGGCGCGGTCGTCGCCCTGTACGGCGGCGTCGACTACGTGAAGCACTACGTGGACAACGCGACCCGGCGCGACTACCAGGCCGGTTCGACCTTCAAGGCGATCGCCCTGGCCGCCGCCTTCGAGAACAACGCCAAGACCCAGGACGGCCGGACCGTCACCCCGCGCACCGTCTACGACGGCACCAGCGGCCGCAAGGTCCGCGGCGGCAAGGGCACCCCGTACGCGCCGCCGAACGAGGGCGACAAGAGCTACGGCCAGATCAGCCTGCAGCAGGCCACCGACTGGTCGGTCAACTCGGCCTTCGCCCAGCTCGCGCAGGACACCGGGCTGCAGAAGGTCAAGGACACCGGCGTCGCGCTGGGCCTGCCCGGCAACACCCCGGGCCTGGACCCGGTGCCGTCCATCCCGCTGGGCGCGGCCACCCCGAGCGTGCTCGACATGGCCGGCGTGTACGCCACGCTGGACAACGGCGGCAAGCAGATCACCCCGTGGCTGGTGCAGTCGGTGGACCGCGGCGGCGAGGCCGTGGCGCTGCCCGCGCACAAGACCACCCAGGCGATCAGCTCGGACACCGCCGACAAGGTCACCTCGATGCTCCAGGGCGTGATCAGCGACCCGGGCGGCACCGGCTGGCGGGCGAAGGCACTGGGCCGTCCGGCAGCGGGCAAGACCGGTACCACCGACGACCAGAAGTCCGTCTGGTTCGTCGGCTACACCCCCGAGCTGGTCACCTCGGTGGCGCTGTTCGGCCAGGACCCGGGCACCGGCGCCCAGGTCAGCCTGAGCGGCGTCGGCGGGATCGACGGCGCGGCGGGCGGCCAGTACCCGGCGCAGATCTGGACCAGCTACATGAAGGCCGCGCTCAAGGGCCAGCCGGTGAGCGACTTCGCGACCCCGGCGGACGGCGACGACTCCGCGGGCGCGACCGACCTGCCGACCGCCCCGAGCACGCCGACCACCGCCCCGTCGACCGGCGCCGCCACCCCGGGCACCGGTGCTAGCACCCCGCCGAGCGACAACTCCGGCGGCAACACGTCGGGCGGCAACGGCTCCGGTTCGGGCTCCGGGTCTGGCACGGGCACGGGCTCGGGCTCGGGCTCGGGCTCGGGCTCGGGCTCGGGCTCGGGCGGGGCGACCACCGGGCCGACCGCTCCTCCGACCAGCCAGCCGACCACCCAGCCCACCTCGCGGCCCACCGGTCGGCCGACCACCCAGCCGACGCCGACCACCGGTCCGACCACGGGGCCGACCACCGGTCCGACCACCCAGCCGACCGGCGGGACGGACGCGCTCTCGGGGGCGGGGGCGGGCGACTGACGTTCGGGGTCCTCGGGCTCCGGGGTCCTCGGGCTCCCGAGGTCCTCGGGTGGGTGAGTGCGCCGTTGCGGACAGTGGGCAGCAGGACCGAATGACGAAATGGCGCCTTACCGAAGCGCCGGTATGACTGTCACAATGCGTCGGTGCAAAGCTCAACGGCCTCGCCCACCCACCCTTCGGGCAGAACCCTCGGCCTCAGCCTCGCGCTGGTCTCCGCGTTCGCCTTCGGCGGCTCCGGCACCGCGGCCAAGCCGCTGATCGAGGCCGGACTCTCACCACTGCACGTGGTGTGGCTCCGGGTCACCGGCGCCGCCGTGGCCCTGCTGCCGATCGCCTACCGGCACCGGGACGCCGTCCTGCGCCGCCCCGGCCTGCTGCTCGGCTTCGGCCTGCTCGCCGTCGCCGGCGTCCAGGCCTGCTACTTCGCGGCGATCTCCCGCATCCCGGTCGGCGTCGCGCTGCTCATCGAGTACCTCGGGCCGCCGCTGCTCATCGGCTACGTCAAGTTCGTGCAGCGCCAGCCGATCACCCGGGGCGCGGCCATCGGCGCCGGCGTCGCCGTGGCCGGACTGGCCTGCGTGGTCGAGGTCTGGAACGGCCTGAGCTTCGACGCCCTGGGCGTGCTGTTCGCCCTCGGCGCGGCGTGCTGCCAGGTCGGCTACTTCGTGCTCGCCGACGCCGGCCGCCGGGGCGATCGCCCGGTCGACCCGATGGCCGTCAGCGCGTACGGACTGCTCATCGGCGCCGTCCTGCTCACCGTCCTCACCCGGCCCTGGCAGGCCGACTGGAGCCCGCTCGGCGGATCCGTGGTGATGAACGGGCACACCCTGCCCGCGCTGATCCCGGCCGCCTGGATGGTGCTGGTCGCGACCGTGCTCGCCTACCTGACCGGCGTGATCTCCGTCGGGTACCTCTCACCGCCGATCGCCGGGGTGGTGGCCAACCTGGAGGCCGTGGTCGCCACCGTGCTGGCCTGGGTCCTGCTCGGCGAGCACCTGGGGCTGCCACAGGTCACGGGCGGTCTGCTGGTCCTGGCGGGCGCCTTCGCCGCGCAGATCAGCAAGCCGGCGGTGGTGGAGGCGGGGGCGGCGGGCCACAGTGGCGGTGTGACCGAGGTGGTCGCCGGTGCCACCGCCTCGGGTGCCGCTGCGTCCGGTGCCACTGCCTCCCGGGCCGTCGGACCAGCTCAGGAGGGCCGGGAGCGGGTGGCCGCCGCCGAGCGCGGGGTCAGCGGCCGGTCCAGCCGAACCAGTCGAAGTGGTTGAGCGGCCACACGACGGCTGACACCGGACCGACCACGTTGTCCACCGGCACGGCGCCGCCGCCCGGGCCCTGCCGGTGGTAGCGGGAGTCCGCCGAGTCGCTGCGGTGGTCGCCCTCGACCCAGATGTAGCCCGCGGGCACCTTCACCGGACCGAAGTCCAGGCCCGCGCAGGAGTCGTCGCCCGGGTGCAGGTACGGCTCGTCGACCTTCCTCCCGTCGACGGTCAGCGTGGTGCCCGTGCACTGCACGGTCTCGCCGCCGGTCGCTATGACCCGCTTGACCAGGTAGTTGTCGTCCTTCGGAGGCACCAGCCCGACGAAACTGAGCACCGAGCTCACGGCGTTGGTGAACGGGTTCGAGTCGACGGGCTGCGGCGGCAACCAGTTCCCCGGGTCCTTGAACACCACCGGCTGCCCCGGCTCCGGCTTCCAGCCGGTGAGCGGCGCGAGCTTGTTCACGCCGACCCGGTCGCCGACCCGCAGGGTGTTCTCCATCGAGCCGGACGGGATGGTGAAGACCTGGAACAGACAGGTCTTGATCAGCAGCGCGACCACCAGCCCGATGACCACCATCACCGGCAGCTCGATCCACCACGGCCGGGGGCGACGCGCCGAGCGACGGGCCGAGCCACGCGCCTTGCGACCGCGCGAACCGCCGGCCCGGCGGCGGGCCTCGGCGCGGCCGCCGGGGGCGTCGGGTACGCCCGGGGCATCCGACGCGCCGGCTGCGCCGCTGGTGTACCGGGTGTCCTCGACGTCCTGCACGCCGGGATCGCCGGGGGCTCCGCTGGGCGTTTCGGGCAGGTTCACCGCCATCGTCGCTGCTCCACCTCTCCGGCTGGGGAAACCTGCACGCTACGCCAACCGGGGAGCCTCACGAAATCCGGCATTTAGCCGCCCCCGACATCACCGGACGGGGCCGCCGATCAGGGCAGCGTCCAGGGGATCGCCTTCAGGGGCGCCTTCAGGCGCGGGCGATGGCCTCGTGGTGGCGGATGACCTCGGCGATGATGAAGTTGAGGAACTTCTCCGCGAAGACCGGGTCGAGCTTGGCCCCGGCGGCCAGCTCCCGCAGCCGCTCGATCTGGTCCCGCTCCCTGGCCGGGTCGGCCGGCGGCAGCTTGTGCTCGGCCTTGAGGCGGCCGACCCGCTGGGTCGCCTTGAAGCGCTCGGCCAGCATGTGGACCACTGCGGCGTCGATGTTGTCGATGCTCTCGCGCAGGCTGGTCAGTTCCGCCCGCACCGCGTCGTCGATCCCCTCGGGCACGCCGGCGTCGGGGGTCGTGGGCTGGTCCGTCATCGGGTCGGCTCCCGGTGTCTGGGGTGGGCGCCCGGCCGTACGGCGGCCGGGCTCGGGCCCCGGCAAATCTAACAGGGCACCCGCTCCGGACCCGCACCGTTCGGCGGAACCGTCCGGCATCCGGACAGCCCGGTGGGGCCGTCCCACCGGGCCGCCGGGGCGTCTGTCGACCGACGGGCCGTCGGCACCCGGCCCCGGCGCCCGGTCCCGGGGCCGGGCTGCCCGTAGGCTGGTGCGTGCATGACCGGAAGTGACGACTCAGCAGTCCCTCAGTAGTGGAGGAACCGATCGTGGCAACCACCCGCACCGCCCGTACCGCCTGGGAGGGCAACCTCCTCAACGGCAAGGGTCAGGTGACCTTTGCCTCCTCCGGGATCGGCGAGTACCCCGTCTCCTGGGCGGCCCGCGCCGAGGAACCCAACGGCAAGACCAGCCCCGAGGAACTCATCGCGGCCGCCCACTCCGCCTGCTTCTCGATGGCCCTCTCGAACGGCCTGACCAAGGCCGGCAACCCGCCCGCCAAGCTCGACACCCAGGCCGACGTCACCTTCCAGCCCGGCACCGGCATCACCGGCATCCACCTGACCGTCACCGGCGACGTACCCGGCCTGGACGAGGCCGGCTTCGTGAAGGCCGCCGAGGACGCCAAGGTCAACTGCCCGGTCAGCCAGGCCCTGACCGGCACCACCATCACCCTCACCGCCAAGCTGGCCTGACCCCCTCCCCCGGCTCGTCCGGGGGCGCACCCGGCCACGCCCCCGGCGCGCAACCGGCGCCCGGGGGCGTGGCCTCGGCGCACGCGCTCCCTGCGCACCTCACGTGATGCACACCAAGGGCGTCTGAACGTTCCACCATGCATGATCACAAAGAGGACGAATCACCCTGGCGGCGGTCACCGCGCGTTGTCGTCGCGTCCTATGATCGGCCGAAGCGCCCTGTTCTTCACGTGGGTCCCCCCGCGACAGCGCCCCTCGGCGGTCGCCCCGCAGCGGACCGGCTCCGAGGACCGTGACAGAGCGCGGAGCCGGCCGCCGGAGTCCCGACCGGCCTGGCGAACCATCGTCAAGCGTCAGCAGCGGACGGGAGCATGCCGTGCCGGGCCAGAACGAGGGGGCCGACGCACACCACCCAGGCGTGCGACACGAGGAATCGTCACATCACCGCCACCTCACCGCGCCGGTCCTCGATCCGGCTTCTGCTCCCCCGGCCGCGTCGGCTACCGCCTGCGGCACCCTGGAGGGCCCCGAGGTGCTGCTCTGCCCCACCTGCTCGGCCCCGTTGACCGGCGGCACCCTGGGCGCCACTGACGCCCCCGGCCGGGAGGGCGGTGGCAGCGACCGGCTGCTGGCGGCGCTGCGGGCCAGCGAGTCGCGGTTCCGGGCCGCCTTCTGCGACGCCGTCATCGGCATGGCCCTGATCGACCCCGAGGACCGGATCATCGAGGTCAACCCGGCCTTCGCAGCGCTGATCGGACGGAGCGTCGGCGAACTGGTCCGCACCCACCTGCACGAGATCATCGACCCGGAGGGCATGCCGCCGCGGCTCTTCACCGAACTCGTCCACGGTGAGCGGGAACGGTTCCGCGTGGAGAAACAGCTCAAGCACCGCGAGGGCCACACGGTCTGGAGCAAGGTGACCGTCTCCCTGATCCGGGACGGCGCCGGGCAGCCGCTCTACACGCTCGCGCTGGTGGAGGACATCACCGAACAGCGCCGGCTCGGTGACCGCCTGGAGTACCAGGCCCTGCACGACCCGCTGACCCGTCTGCCCAACCGGACCTTCTTCTTCGAACGGCTCGACGCGGCCTGTCTCACCGGCACCGAGGCTCCCGGAAGCGACGGGGGCCCCGACCGCCCCGTGGCGGCGGCGGACGGACGCCGGGTGGGCGTCTGCTACCTGGACCTCGACGGCTTCGCGGCGATCAACGAGACCCTCGGCCACCACATCGGCGACCAGCTGCTGATCGCCGTCGCCAGCCGGCTGCGGGGCGGGCTCGCCGAACGCGACGCCCACCTGGTGGCCCGGATGGGAGGCGACGAGTTCGCCGTCCTGGTCACCGACAGCATCGGCAGCGAGCAACTGACCGCGCTCGCCGGGCGGATCCTGGAGGTGCTGGAACGTCCCTTCGACGTCGCCGGGCACCGGCTGGTGATCACCGCCAGCGTGGGCGTCGTCGAACGCTCGGTGCACGAGACCACCCCGACCGACCTGGTCAAGGACGCCGACGCCACCCTCTACTGGTCCAAGGCCGACGGCCGCGCCCGCTGGACCCTCTACGACCCGGACCGCGGCGCCCACCAGCTCACCCGCCAACTGCTCGCCACCGCGCTGCGGCCGGCCCTGGAGCGCGGCGAGTTCAGCGTCGAGTACCAGCCCCTGGTCGGCCTGGCCGACGGCGCGGTGCACGGCGCCGAGGCCCTGGTCCGCTGGCGCCATCCCCGCTACGGGACGATCTCCCCGGACCGCTTCATCCCGCTCGCCGAGGAGTCCGGCGCGATCGTGCCGCTCGGCAGCTGGGTGCTGGAGGAGTCCTGTCGCCAGGCCAAGCAGTGGCTCACCGAATTCCCCGACACCGAGACCTTCGTGAGCGTCAACCTGGCGGCCCGCCAGATCTGGGACTCCGACGTGGTGGCCGACGTCGCCCGGGTCCTCGAACGCACCGGCCTGCCGGCCCGGCTACTCCAGCTGGAGATCACCGAGAGCGCCCTGCTCGGCCCCGGTGGGCGCCCGCTGCAGGCCCTGCAGGCGCTGGCCGACATGGGGGTGCGGATCGCGATCGACGACTTCGGCACCGGCTACTCCAACCTGGCCTACCTCTCCCGGCTGCCGGTGCACGTCCTGAAGCTCGACGGCACCTTCATCGAGGGCTTCCGCGACCCGGCCCCGACGGACCGCCCGCCCATGCCAGAGCTCCGCTCCCGCCGCAGCGACGCCGACGAGCAGATCGTCGGCGCGATGGTGCAGCTGGCCCACACCCTCGGCCTGACCGTCACCGCCGAGGGCATCGAGAGCGCCGCCCAGGCCGAGAGGCTGCGACTGACCGGCTGCGACACCGCCCAGGGCTGGTACTTCGCCCGGCCCGGCGAGGCCGAGCTGGTCGCGGCGATACTCCGGGAGGGCCGCCCCACCCCGCACGGCCGGTAGGGCACGGGCGGGGCGGTTTCCGCCGGGGCGGGGTGCGGCAAAGGGGTTGCTGCCAGGCGGTTGCCGTCAGGCGGTTGCCGTCAGACCGTACGCCTCGGCGATCAGGCCGTAGGAGCGGAGCCGGGCCTCGTGGCCGTGGATGTGCGAGGTGACCATCAACTCGTTCACCCCGGTCCGCTTGCGCAGGGCCTCCAGGCCGTCCGCGACCTGACCCGGGTCGCCCAGCACCACGTTGTCGAGCCAGCTGTCGACGAAGTCCTCCTCGACCGGGCTGTACGGGTACTCCTCGGCCTCCTCCGGGGTCGGGATCGGGCCGGGGTTGCCGCGCCGGAGCCGGAGCATGCCGAGCGCAGCGGAGCGGGCGAGACGGCGGGCGGCGGACTCGTCGTCGGCGGCGACGGCACTCACGCCGATCAGCGCGTACGGCTCGGTGAGCACGTCGGAGGGGCGGAAGGACGTCCGGTACAGGTCCAGGGCCGGAATGGTGTTGGCGCTGCTGAAGTGGTGGGCGAAGGCGAACGGCAGGCCGAGCCGGCCCGCCAGCTGGGCGCTGAAGCCGGAGGAGCCGAGCAGCCAGACCGGCGGGCGGCCCTCGCCCTTGGGGACGGCGGTCAGCCGCGCGTACGGGTGGCCGGCCGGGAAGTCGCCGTCGAGGAAGTGGGTCAGCTCGGCGAGCTGCTGCGGGAAGTCGTCCGCACCCTCGGCGAGGCCGCGGCGCAGCGCCCGGGCGGTGGCCGGGTCGGTGCCGGGGGCGCGGCCGAGCCCGAGGTCGATCCGGCCGGGGTGCAGGGCCTCCAGCAGGCCGAACTGCTCGGCGATGGTCAGCGGGGCGTGGTTGGGGAGCATGACCCCGCCCGAGCCGAGCCGCAGCGTGGTGGTGTTGGCGCCGAGGTGGGCGAGCAGGACGGCCGGGGTCGAGCTGGCCACCCCGGGCATGCCGTGGTGCTCGGCCACCCAGAAGCGGTGGTACCCCCACTGCTCGGCCCGGCGGGCCAACTCGGTGGTGGCGGCCAGGGCTTCGGCGGGCGTGTAGCCGACGCCGACGGTGGCCAGGTCGAGGATCGAGAGCGGGGCGGGTGCCGTGCCGCGGGCGCTGCCGCGGATCGCCGCGCCGATCGGCGGCTCGGTTCCGTGCTCCTGCTGGTCCTCGGTGGTCATGCCGTCCGCCCTCCTGGCTGTTCTTGGTCCGGCTGCACTCCGAGCCGACCGTCCTGGGCGGCCGCACGGGTCGCGGACGGCCCGGCGGTCGCTACTGCCGACCGGGGTCAACCACGGTTCCGGGCTCGCTGTTCCCAGCGGGCCCGCCCGATCCGGGTGCGGTTCGACCGTTCCGCCAGGTGCCGCCCCGCACGACCGACCGGCCGCTCGGTCGACGGAGAGCCAGCGGTCGAACACGGATGGCGACTTCACGCCAGGAACGGAAGTCGCCAGCCCCTGGGCTCGCGATCCGCGACCGGCTTCCGGCAGGCTGGTGATCAGGAGCGGATCACCCAACGGGATCCGCGTTCCGCCAGCAAGATCGCCGGGCTGGACCAGCGCCGAACGATCCCTGCGAGCCCTCGGCGCGGCACCCCGCCCCGGGGGCTCGTACTGTTTCCGGCCCTTCCGCCCGATCGCCTCCCCGGCGTGATCCTCCGCATACCGGGGTGCTTCATGGCATGAAAAGTCGAGGCGCTAGCGTTGGTCGGAAGCAGCCACCTGCTCCCCCGGGCGGCGTGGAGGGAGTAGGGCCTTGAACTTCGTGGCGGCGATCGGATCCTCGTGGATCTGCGCCCTGGCGCTGTTCGCCGTGCTCGGCGACGCCCTCCTCCCCTTCATCCCGAGCGGGACGCTGGTCATCCTGGCCGTGCTCAAGACGGAGCAGATCAGTGGCGCCCCGGTGCTGCTCGCCCTCGGCGTGGCGATGGCCTCGTTCCTGGGCGACCTCCTGCTGCTCCACCTCGCCCGACGCGGCGCCCCGGTGCTTCAGCGCCGACTCGCCCGGCGCCCGAAGCTGGCGGCCAGCGTGGCCCGGGTGCAGCAGTCCCTGATCGAGCGCCCGCGCGGCGGGGCGGCCGCGATGGTGGTGGTCGCGCGCTTCGTTCCGGCCGGGCGGACGGTCCTGGACCTGGCCATCGGCCACTCCCCCGCCCATCCGCACCGTTTCCTGCACTGGTCGGCGCTGGCCGCGCTGGTCTGGGCCGCCTACATCGTGACGCTGGGTTGGCTGAACAGCCACTGGTTCAACACGGCCTGGCTGAGTCTGGCCGTCTCCTGCGCGGCGGCCACCGCCATCAGCACCGCGGTCGCGCGAATAATTCGCCGCAACCGGCGGCTGGCCGCACTCTGACCGGCCCCGCACCGACCGGCGTCTTCCGGCCGCCGGGTCCCACCAGGAGCACAATTTTCCCTTACAGGCGAAGCACCGCACCGACCGCCGACGAACTCTGACCGGGCCGGGCGGAGCGGCGGTACCGTACTCCCTTGACACCGCGCAGTGCGAAGCGTCACAGGACCGCAACAGACGACCGATCCCTGCAGCCCAGCCGGGTGTGCCCGGCGTGTTGACTGTCGTCGGGAGCTCGGCGACCCTTGGTGGCCGCTGCGGCGACATGACATGCTAACGGCGAAATATTCATCAATTGCCTGATTTGACCGGTTCGGCCCACAGCCGCCCTCACCACCGGCATCGGCACCCAGGGGAGACCATGACCAGCATCTCGCGCAGGACGGTGCTCAGTGCTACCGCCGCGACCGCAGCCCTCGGCGCGGTCGCGGCCTGTTCCAGCGGCGGATCCGGGTCAGGGCAGAACTCCTCCTCCCCCTCCTCCGGCGGCAACAACGGCGACGCCAAGACCGGCACCTCCGACCCGACCCAGGCAGTGGTCCCCAAGGGCACCCCGATCGGTGACGGGTCCAACGCGGACACCGGCCCGCAGCCGAACCAGCCCAAGCCCGAGAAGCTCAAGCCGGGCGAGCGGCCGCCGCAGTTCGTGGTGTTCTCCTGGGACGGCGCGGGCGGCACCGACGACGGCCAGTTCCCCCGCTTCCTGAAGCTGGCGGAGCAGTACAAGGCCACGATGACCTTCTTCCTCTCCGGGATATACGCCCTGCCCAAGGGCAAGTCCCAGCTGTACCACCCGCCGAAGCACGCGGTCGGCGCCTCCGACATCCCGTACCTGTCGGACGGCGCGGTGAAGAGCACCCTCAAGCTCGTCAGCCAGGCCTGGCTGGCCGGGCACGAGATCGGCACCCACTTCAACGGGCACTTCTGCTCCAGCCGGCCGGACAAGAACGGGGTCAACATGTGGACCCCGGACGACTGGCAGAGCGAGATAGACCAGGCGATCGCCTTCGTCACCCAGTGGCGGACCAACACCGGCTTCACCGACGTCGACCCGCTCCCCTTCGACTACAAGAAGGAGCTCATCGGCGGCCGCACCCCCTGCCTGGAGGGTCAGAAGGCGCTGCTGCCGACCATCGCCAAGCTGGGCTGGAAGTACGACGCCAGCTCCGCGGGCGGTCTGCAGATATGGCCGCAGAAGGTGCAGGACGGAAAGGTCTGGGACTTCCCGCTGCAGTCCATCCCGTTCCCCGGGCACACCTTCCAGGTCCTGTCGATGGACTACAACATCCTGGCCAACCAGTCCGCCGGCAGCACCAAGGGCGACCCCGGCAAGTACGACGAGTGGCGCACCCAGGCCACCAACTCCTACCTGGCCGGCTTCGAGCGCGCGTACAACAGCAACCGCGCGCCGTTCTTCATCGGCAACCACTTCGAGCAGTGGAACGGCGGCATATACATGGACGCCGTCGAGGGGGCCCTCAAGGCCATCGCGAGCAAGCCCGAGGTCCGGCTGGTCTCCTTCAAGCAGCTGGTCGAGTGGCTGGAGGTGCAGGACGAGTCCACTCTGCGCAAGTTGCGCACCCTCAACGTCGGCCAGGCTCCGGCCGGCGGCTGGGACGGCTTCCTGGGCGCGGCGGGCTGACGCGCCGGGGCGCGGAGCAGTCGGTCCCGGGCCGAAACCGGTACGGCCGGCGGGGTGTTCGCACCCTGCCGGCCGTCGTCGTTGACATCCAGCCGGGCCGCCGGGGAGCAACCGCTGTCCCGCCCCGAGCCGAAGGGGCGCGCCGGTGCCGAATTCGCCGCACTAGCACCATCACAAGCCGTAGTGGCCGGGAACCGTAGTATCTTCACGCTTGCGCGGTGATCATTCCTCCGATCGGTTGCGATCACCGTTGCCCTCCGGGAGAGTTGAGCAATCCGAGGATCCCGCATACCCGGAGGGGAAGCCGGGTAGTGCACCGGGATCCAACATTCGAAGCCGCCACGCCGACCCACAACTCAACCGGTCGCACACACTCCAGGTACTGGAGGCCACGTGCTGGACGGCCCGGAAACCGCCGGATGGACGGCGGTTCGCCGGGCCGTGTTCTGCCCGGACGACTTCGGGGCGAGGCGCAGCAACGCCGAGCAAAGCAAAGCAAGGCGCACTACTCCGGGGGGAGCAGCTATGACCACGCCGTTCTCGCGACGAAAGGGCGACGGAACAGCCCGCCACGGGCGCAGCCGGGACGCAAGCAGTCGAGGCGCCGGCGATCGAGGCGCCGGCGATCGTGGCGCCGACGGTCCGAACGGTGACGACCGGGCCTCCGAGAAGCTGGACGAGGTGGTCCTGCGCGCCGTACCGGTGCCCGAAGCCCCGTACGACTACGGCCACTTCAGCCGCCTCGCCGGCCCGGCGGTCGATCCCGACGAGGACCGGGAGCTCGGCGGCGGTGTCTACCGGCCGGAACCGGGCAGCACCGGGCGACCCGCGGGAACGGCCACCCCCTACCGCGTCCAGTACCGCAGCCTGTTGCGCCACGAGCCGCACCGGATCCGGGCCGCCCTGCTGCTGGTGGCCGCCCCGCTGCTGGAGGCGATCCTGCTGGTCTGGCTGCTGCTGCCGGAGCACTGGCCGGAGCGCCCGGACGAGACCGACACCCTGGTGCTGCTCGGCGACAAGGTGATGATCGGGATCATCGCCGTGGTCGAGGTGTTCCGACTGGTCAACGTCGCCTCCAACACCCACGCGACCCTGGTCGCCCGTGACCCGATACCCGTGACGCCGGAGTCCGGCACCCGGGTCGCCTTCCTCACCACCTGCGTGCCGGGCAAGGAGCCGCCGGAGATGGTCCGGGCCACGCTGGTCGCGGCCCGCGCCGTGCGGCACGAAGGCCCGTACGACGTCTGGCTGCTGGACGAGGGAAACGATCCTGCAATGCGCGCCCTCTGCACGGAGTTGGGCGTGCGCCACTTCAGCCGCGCCGGCCGGCCGCACTGGAACCAGCCGAAGGGCCGCTTCCGCGCCAAGACGAAGCACGGCAACTACAACGCCTGGCTCCAGGCGCACGGCGACGACTACGACTTCTGGGTGTCCGTCGACACCGACCACGTTCCGCTGCCCGACTTCTGCGAGCGCATGCTCGGCTACTTCCGCGATCCCGACGTGGCATTCGTGGTCGGCCCCCAGGTGTACGGGAACTACCGGAGCTCGGGTTCGGCCGTCACCAAATTCAGCGAGAGCCAGCAGTACCTCTTCCACGCCCTCATCCAACGCGCCGGAAACCGTTACGGCGCACCGATGTTCGTCGGCACCAACAACGCCGTCAGAATCCGTGCGCTCCAGTCGATCGGCGGGTTGTACGACTCCATCACCGAGGACATGGCGACCGGCCTGGAGTTCCACCGGAGCCGGAACCCGGAGACCGGGGACCGCTGGAAGTCCGTGTACACCCCGGACGTGCTCGCGGTGGGCGAAGGCCCGTCCTCCTGGACCGACTTCTTCTCCCAGCAACTGCGCTGGAGCCGCGGCACCTACGAGACCCTGCTCACCCGGTACTGGCGGGTCATGTGGCGGCTGTCGCCCGGCCGGCTGCTCAACTACTCGCTGATGGTGGGCTTCTACCCGATGGCGGCGCTCACCTGGCTGCTCGGCGGGGTGTCCAGCGTGCTCTACCTGGGCTTCGGCGCCTCCGGCGTCCACGTCTCCTCGGAGATCTGGATGATGCTCTACAGCGACGCGGCCGCGCTCCAACTCCTGCTCTACACCTGGAACCGCAAGCACAACGTGAGCCCGCACGAGCCGGCCGGCTCCTCCGGGGTCGCGGGCATGCTGATGTCCGCACTCTGCGGCCCGATCTACGCGGCCTCGCTGCTGCAGGCACTGGTGCGCCGCCGCAGCCGCTTCGTGGTGACGCCCAAGGGCCGTGAGGCCAGCGCCGACCGACTCGGCACCTTCCGCTTCCACCTGTTCTGGACGCTGGTCTTCGGCGGCGCCGTCGCCGCCTCCTACTACACCGGCTACGACCACGTCGCGATGCGGACCTGGGCCTGCATCGCCCTGGCCCTGACCCTGCTGCCGCTGCTGATCCTGGTCGGCGACGCCGTCCGCCGACGCCGGACCCGGCCCACCGCCACCCTCACCGTGACAGGCGACCCGGCTGCGACCCCCAAGGTCGTCCTGGAGAAGCGCCACCCGCGCCACGCCCGCGGCCCCCACCCCGCCCCGCTCGCAACACCCGTGCAGACCGCACCCGCACAGGCAGTACCCGCACAGGCGACGACGGCGCTCGACAGCCCGACGCTCACGCTCCGCCTGGCCGCGCCCGACTCCCCGACGGTCACGCTCCGCCTCGTCCCGCCGGACGACCTGGCGCCCGACCACGCCGAGAGCGGCACCCCCGCCCACTGAGCCACCCCGCCCGCCTCCCGAGGGGAGTACCACCTTGAGGATCCACAAGACCGGCCGCGCCAAGCGCTTCGCCCTCGGCAGCACCGTCGCGCTGACCGTCGCCGGGATGAACGCCCCGGCCGTCCTCGGCTTCGCCGGCGACCAGTACCACAGCTACGTGATCAACCGCCCCGAGTACAAGGCGCAGTACGGCCACTGGCAGACCCTGACGCTGCCCGCCGAGTTCCGGGTCAACGCCGTCCACGCCACCCTGCTGCGCACCGGCAAGGTGCTGATCGTGGCCGGTTCCGGCAACGACGAGAAGCAGTTCAACGCGGGCAGCTTCAAGAGCCTGCTCTGGGACCCGGCCAAGAACACCTACAAGCTGATACCCACCCCGGCCGACATGTTCTGCGGCGGCCACACCTCCCTCCCGGACGGCCGGGTGCTGGTGGCCGGCGGCACCCAGCGGTACGAGAAGCTGGACGGCGCGGTGAAGAAGGCGGCCGGGGTGATGCGGGTGCGCAACGAGAGCCCGGAGCGCGACCGCACCTTCCCCAAGGGCACCGTCTTCGTCGCCCCGAACGGCCGCGAGTACGCCAGCACCGTTCCGGTGACCGTCCCCGCCGCGACCAAGACCGGCTCCGGCAAGCAGACCGTGGTCACCGCGGGCGAGCAGCACGTGTTCGTCGAGGCACTCGGAGAGGGCCCGGACTACGTGGCCAACTCCCCCGCCCAGTACCGGATCAAGGGCCTGACCGGCACCGACGCGCACAACCTGTACGGGCAGAGCGAGAAGATGACCCTGGACAAGCAGGAGTACCAGGGCATCCGCTCCGCCTTCGAGTTCAACCCGGACACCGAGCTCTACGAGCAGGTCACGGACATGGCGCACGCCCGCTGGTACCCGACGCTGACCGGGCTGGGCGACGGCCGGGTGGTCACCGTCTCCGGGCTGGACGACACCGGGGAGATCCTCAACGGCAACGACAACGAGGTCTACGACCCGAAGACCAAGACCTGGGCCAAGGCCCCCGACCGCTATTTCCCGACCTACCCGTCGCTCTTCCTGACGGCCTCCGGCAAGCTCTTCTACTCGGGCTCCAACGCCGGTTACGGCCCCGCCGAGAAGGGGCGCGAGCCCGGCGTGTGGGACCTGTCGAACAACAGCTTCCAGCCCGTCCCCGGCCTGCGCGACCCGGGTCTGACCGAGACCTCCTCCTCGGTACTGCTGCCGCCCGCACAGGCGCAGAAGGTCATGGTGCTGGGCGGCGGCGGGGTGGGCGAGTCCCCGCTGTCCACGGCCCGCACCGACATCGCCGACCTCTCGGCCGCCAAGCCCTCCTTCACCCCGGGCCCGGACCTGCCGGCCGGCGGCACCCGCTACCTCAACAGCGTGATCCTCCCCGACGACACCGTGTTCACCACCGGCGGCTCCAGCGGCTACCGCGGCCGGGGCGAGAGCGACCTGCTCAAGGCGCAGGTGTACCACCCGGATTCCAACAGCTTCACGACCGCCGCCGAACCCACCGTCGGCCGCGACTACCACTCCGAGGCGCTGCTGCTGCCGGACGGCCGGATCGCGGTACTGGGCTCCAACCCGCTCTTCGCGGACAAGGCCGAGACCCAGCCGGGCGGCTTCGAGCAGCGGATCGAGATCTACACCCCGCCGTACCTGTACCACGGCGACCGCCCGGAGGTGACGGCCGCGCCGGGGGCTGCGAAGCTCGGCGGCACCCTCAAGGTCGGCGCCTCCCGGCCGGACGCGGTGACCACCGCCAAGCTGATCCGGCCGAGTTCGGTGACCCACGTGACCGACGTCGAGCAGCGCTCGGTGGCCCTGGACATCACCGGGCGCACCGCCGACGGGGTCTCGCTCACCCTCCCGGGCAACCCCGACCTGCTGCCGCCCGGCTGGTACATGCTGTTCCTGACGGACTCCGCCGGCACCCCGTCGGTCGCCCGCTGGGTCCAGGTCACCGGATAGCGGCTCACCGTACGAGGTCACCCGGGCGGTCGGCGCGGCGGCTCAGCGCGCCGCCCGGGCCAGCCCCAGCGCGTACGGCAGCCAGAACTCGCCCGCCCGGGGCTCACCGCGGCCGCACTCGCCGTCGGACTCCCCCGGGTTCTTGATCCACAGGTAGGCGTCGACGTTCGGCCGCCCGGTCTCGGTGGTCGGCGGCTCGCCGAGCGCCCGGCCGGGCGGGTTGCACCAGGCGTCGGAGCCCAGCGAGCCGTTGCCGCTGCGGCTGGTGTCGACGACGAAGTGCTTCCCGCCCAGGGCGCCGGAGAGCCGGTTGCCGTACGCCTCGTTCCGGTCGGTGGGGTAGAAGTTGGCGACGTTCACCGCGAAGCCGTCCGCCGCGGCGATGCCCGACCTGCGCAGGGCGGCGGCCAGGTCGTCCGGATCCTGCGCCCAGCCCGGGTTGCCCGCGTCCAGGTAGACCCGGACGTTCGGACGTTTCTTCAACTCCTGGACGGCAAAGGCCAGCAGGCCGTACCGCTCGGCGGCCAGGTCGCCCTTGATCCCACAGGTGTCCAGGGTGTGAGCGACGGCGTCCGGTTCCAGTACGACCCAGGCCTTGCGGTCGCCGAGGGCCTGGGCGACGCCGGTGATCCAGGAGCGGTAGGCGGCCGCGTCGGCGGCACCGCCGGCCGAGTACTGGCCGCAGTCGCGGTGCGGGATGTCGTACGCGACGAAGACGGCCGTCCGGCCCGCCTCGGCGGCCCGGCGGCTGACCTGCTCGGCGATCTGCTGGGCGCCCTGTTCGCCCAGCCACTGCGAGGACGGCTGGCCGGCGATCCGCAGCAGGGTGTCGGCCTCCGCCGTGCGGCCCTGGTCGCGCAGCGTGGCGACCTGCCGGGCGGCGTTGGTCTGGTCGGAGACGTAGAAGGCCTGGCCGGGGAGCTGGTCCGGGCCGCCGGGTTCGGCCGTCGCGCTGGGGACCGCGACGCTCGGGGCCGCGACGCTGGGGGCGGCCTTCGCGGCGCCGCCGTCCGAGCCGCCGCAGCCGGAGACCACGAGCGCCGTCAGGCCCGCGGCCAGCGCGGCCCACCGAATCGTTCCCGCCCGTCCCACCCCGCGCACGTACCGCCCCTTTGAGCCGGCCCCGCCCCTGGACCGGTCCGGCGACCGGTCGGCACCAGCTAAGCACACCCGGCCCCGCTCGGCGGCCGACAGCGGTGAACGGCAAGTGGCCGCGGGCGAACGGGAATCCGATCCCGTCCGCCCACGGCCACCAGGCCTGGCCCTGTGTCGATCCGGCCCCGGCCGGAGGTCAGTCCTGCTTCAGGTCCGGCACCCGCCAGTCGATCGGCTCGCCGCCGAAGCCGTCCAGCGCCGCGTCGATCTGCGAGAACGGACGGCTGCCGAAGAACAGCTTGGCGGACAGCGGCGACGGGTGCGCGCCCTGCACCACCACGTGCTTCTCGGTGTCGATCAGCGGCAGCTTCTTCTTGGCGTAGTTGCCCCACAGCACGAAGACCACCGGCTCCTCGCGCGCGCTCACCGCCTTGATCACCGCGTCGGTGAACTTCTCCCAGCCCTTCGCCTTGTGCGAGTTGGCCTCGTGGGCGCGGACCGTGAGCACCGCGTTGAGCAGCAGCACGCCCTGCTCGGCCCAGTGCATCAGGTAGCCGTTGTCGGGGGCGGGGACGCCCAGGTCGGCGTCCAGTTCCTTGAAGATGTTGCGCAGCGAGGGCGGCGTCTTCGTCCCGGGCAGCACCGAGAAGCTCATGCCGTGGGCCTGGCCGTCGTCGTGGTACGGGTCCTGGCCGAGGACGAGCACCCGGACCTTCTCGTACGGAGTGGCCTCCAACGCGGCGAACTCCTGGCCGCTCGGCGGGAACACCTGGTGCTGCGCGCGCTCGGCCGCCACGAAGGCCGCCAGCTCCGCGAAGTACGGCTTCTCCGTCTCGGCGCCGAGCACCTCGCGCCAGGACTCGGGCAGTTCCAGCCCGCCGCCCTCGCCGGCCTCGACCACGCCCGCCTCGACCGTGTCCGTCACGACATCTACCTCCCACACCGCGGCTGCCGCGCCGCCTGCCCTCTTACACCCCGAACGCTACACAGCCCCACCGACAACTCAGTCCACAGGAGCCGCGGCGGCGGCCGTCGCCCGCACCACCCGCAGGTGCTCCAGAGCGTTGAGCACCACCAGCAGCCCGGCCAGGGCCACCAGCACCACCAGCGCCGACAGCCGCACCATCACGGGCAGCAGGCCCAGCACCACCACCGCGGCGGCGATCCGGGTGGTCGAGACCTGACGGAACATCATCCAGCGGGTGTAGCCGAAGGTCAGCAGGTACAGCCCGCACCCGCCGTACAGCAGCGCCACCGACCCGGCGCCGAGCGCCTGCCGGGGGTCCGCGACGGTCTCCTCGAAGCCGACCGCGACCCCGATCACCCCGGCGGCCAGCGCCAGGTGCCCGTACTGGAAGATCCGCCGGACCACGTCCCGTCGCGAGTCGGCGACCTCCACGGCGTGCCGCATCGCGTCCGCCGCGAACACGAAGTACTGCCACCACAGGCCCGCCGAGATGGTGAACGCGGCGGCCACGGCGGTGAGCTCGGCCGCGTCCAGCCGGGCCCCGGCCGCCGAGGCGCCGATCCCGACGATCGACTCACCGAGCGCCACCAGCAGGAACAGCCCGAACCGCTCCGGCATGTGCGCCGGGTGGTACGCCACCGCCGCGAGCCGCCGCCGGAACACCAGCGGCGCGGCCAGGTCGCAGAGCGCGGCCGCCGCCCACAACGCGAGCCGCGGCCCGTCCGACAGCAGCCCGCCGACCAGCAGCAGCGGCCCGCTGACCAGCACGCCGGCACCGTACGGGCCGCGCCAGACGCCCGGGAGGCGGACCAGCAGGAGCAGCAGCACCACCCGGGCCAGCCAGTACGCGGCGCCGAGCAGCAGGCCCCGCCGGCCGTACGCACCGGGGATGGCGAGAGCCATGAACAGCCCGGCCAGGCCGACCAGCAGGATGCCCAGGCGGTCGCGCAGGTTGTCCACGTCCCGGATGTTGGCCTGCACGGTGGTGCCGACCCAGCACCAGTACACCGGCACGAACACCACCAGCGCCCGGATCAGGCCGGTGGCGTCGTGCTGGTGGTGCAGCAGCCCGGAGACCTGGGTGATCGCGAAGACGAAGACCAGGTCGAAGTAGAGCTCCGCCCAGGTGACCCGCTTCTCGCCCGGGCCGCCCTCGGCCTCCCCCGTAGAACTCATCGCACATTGCTCCCCACCGGTACGGAACGAGCCCCGCCCCGGCGCTCGGCCGGAACGGGGCTCGTGACAGCACCGCAGAGGCTAGACCAGCTAGACCAACTCGACCAGGTCCGCGATCGACTTGACCACCCGGGTCGGCCGGTACGGGAAGCGCTCCACGTCGGAGGCGGAGGTCAGCCCGGTGAGCACCAGGATGGTCTCCATGCCCGCCTCCATGCCCGCGACGATGTCGGTGTCCATCCGGTCGCCGATCATCACGGCGGTCTCCGAGTGGGCCCCGGCGGTGTTCAGCGCCTCGCGCATCATCAGCGGGTTGGGCTTGCCGACGAAGTACGGCTCGACGCCGGTCGCCTTGGTGATCAGGGCCGCCACCGAGCCGGTGGCCGGCAGCACGCCCTCGGTGGAGGGGCCGGTCTCGTCCGGGTTGGTGCAGATGAACCGGGCGCCCTGGTTGATCAGGCGGATCGCCTTGGTGAGCGCCTCGAAGGAGTAGGTCCGGGTCTCGCCGAGGACCACGAAATCGGGCTCGCTGTCGGTCAGCACGTACCCGACGTCGTGCAGGGCCGTGGTGAGACCCGCCTCGCCGATCACGTACGCGGTGCCACCCGGCCGCTGGGTTCCGAGGAACTTGGCGGTGGCCAGCGCCGAGGTCCAGATGTTCTCGGCCGGGATGTCGAGCCCCATCCGGGCGAGCCGGGCCTGGAGGTCACGCTGGGTGTAGATCGAGTTGTTGGTCAGCACCAGGAACGGCTTGCCGGACTCCCGCAGCTTGCTGATGAACTCGGCGGCCCCCGGGATCGGGGTGCCCTCGTGGATGAGGACCCCGTCCATGTCGGTCAGCCACGCCTCGATGGGCTTGCGCTCTGCCACGTCGGTGTCTCCCTCGATCTTGCAACGGTTCTGAACGATCTCGCACATCGCTCCGGACCGGACAGCCTCGGCCGGCCGGGCACCACAGGCTGCCCCAACGCCGACCAGCGTAGTCGCCCCACGATGTCGCCAGGGAGACCGCTGCCTCCACTCCAGCTGGACCCGCCTTTCCAGTGCCCTGGCGGCGGAGACCCTCCGGGCCAAACGATCTCGAACTGCGCGGCACTCCCGCCGGCCTCGCTCCGCCGGGGACGCTTGCCCGCTCGCACCCGAACACACGCGTCATCATCGCGTCCTGCCGAATTCTCAACGGCGGGATGCGGCCGCGACCGCCGTCAGGCGCGTGAGAACGCCATGGCCACACACCACGGCGATACGCGGTCGCCTGTCAATGCGTCAGTCACCTACCCGGCACCCGACGGACACGTGCCACCTAAGGCGTCATCGTCCACGCACCAGTGAGCGGGCCGCCAGCGCGGCGTGCTGGCTTACGGGACCCGGATGGCGCCTTCCGGGTGGGGCACGCAGCGAGGTGGCCCGGCCGCTGGCTGCGGTGTCGCGGCCAAGCAGACGCCCGTGCCAACACGAGTGCTGCCAGCGTGAGACAGGGCCGTCGACGGCAGCTCCTTCAGGGTCGCTGTCGAGCGTCGGTCACCGACGCCGGCGACCACAACGGTGAGCGGCTCGGGCACGGGTCGGTGGGGTAGCCACTGACCGCGGACCCGAGCCGCTGGCGGGGAAGTAGGTACAGGAACTTAGCCGCGCGTGCCCGTCTTCGCGTCGAGCTCGGCGAAGAACTCGTCGGCGATCGCCCGAGCCCGCGGACCGTCGGCGACCGGCTCACCGACGATGCGGCCCGCCAGGTCACCAGCGAGACGGATCACGTCTTCACGCAGCTCGGCCTCGGCGATGACCCGGTCGGCCTCGAGCTGGACCTTGGCTTCCGACACCATGCGGTCCCGCACCTCCTGCCCCTCGGACCGAAGCTGCGCAAGCAGAGCCGCCCCCTCCTCGGTGGCGGTCTGCCGGATCTGCGCGGCCTCGTGCCGGGCGGCGGCGAGCTCCGACTGAAACTCCTCGTGGACGCGCTGAGCTTCGGCGCGGGCCGCCTCAGCCCTTTCGACGCCGCCTTCGGTGGCGTCCTGGCGTTCCGCCAGGGTCTTCTCGATACGAGGAAGCAGCAGCTTCCCGAGAACTCCGAAAATCAGGAAAAAGCAGACAAGTCCGACGACAAGCTGAGGTACATCCGGCTCCAATGGTCCCATGCTCATATGGTAGTTGAGAGGCCATCGATGACCTTGGGCGGATCCCCGCCAACCGCTTCCTCCGTTACCATTCCGGCCGCGCGGGTCGCACCGCCCTGCGGGTCCACCAAGATGAACGACCCGGTCGCCGGGTGGAGGGAGAACCCGTCCACCGGGAGAGGCTCCGCAGTCTTGATCTCGACCATCCCGATGTCGTTGACGTCGAGCCTGCCATCGGCTGGCTCGTACACGAGGTCATCCAGCCTGAGCCGTGCAGAGACGGCCCTGACGACGGCGCGTACCGTGCGCGTCGTGTGCTTCAGCAGGACCCTGTCACCGGCCCGCAGTGGCGGATCGACCAGATTGCACACAGTGGCCGTGACGGCATCGCGCAGGGATGGCGCGTTCTCGGCCGATGCAATCAGGTCACCGCGCGCGACATCCAGCTCATCCGCGAGGACAATGCTGACCGACTGCGGCGCCGCCGCCGACTGCACGGGTCGCCCGAGCATGTCGATCCCTCGTATCGTGCTGGTCTTCCCGGAGGGGAGAACGGCCACGGCATCGCCGACCCGCAGGGCGCCGGAGGTGATCCTCCCGGCATACGCACGGTAGTCCGGGTGCTCCTTGGTGCGAGGTCGGATGACGTACTGCACGGGGAAGCGGGCCGCCCCGCTGTCAGGCTCGGCCCGTGCGGGCAGCATCTCCAGGAGCTCCAGCAGCGCCGGACCTTCGTACCAAGCCATGTGGGGGGGACCGGTGAACCACGTTGTCGCCCGAGAGTGCCGAAATGGGGATGGTCGTGGCTTCCGGGAGGCCAAGTGCGGCGGTGCGGCTCGCGAACTCCGAGGCCATACCCCTGAAGACCGCCTCGTCGTGGTCGACCAGGTCCATCTTGTTGACGGCGAGAACGATCCGAGGCGTCCGCAGCAGGGCAGCTATCGCCGCGTGCCGCCAGGTCTGTTCGCTCATTCCTCGGCGGGCGTCCACGAGGAGGACCGCAACGTCGGCGTTGGAGGCTCCCGTGACCATGTTGCGGGTGTACTGGGCATGGCCCGGAGTGTCGGCGAGGATGAACCTGCGTCTGGCGGTGCTGAAGTAGCGGTATGCGACATCGATGGTGATGCCTTGCTCGCGCTCGGCGCGAAGGCCGTCAGTCAGCAGGGCGAGGTCCGGGACGTCGAGACCGCGGGTGCGGGAGGCGTACTCGACGGACTCCCATTGGTCACTGAGGATCGACTTGGAGTCGTGGAGCAGTCGTCCGACCAGCGTCGACTTGCCGTCATCGACGGATCCTGCAGTCACGACCCGAAGCTGGGAGACGAGGTCGGAACGGATGTCCTCGGTGGGCATGGTCAGAAGTACCCCTCGCGCTTGCGGTCTTCCATGGAGGTCTCGGAAAGCTTGTCGTCGGCCCGGGTTGCACCACGTTCTGTCCGACGGGACAGCGTGATCTCCCGGATGACCTGGTCGACGGTGACGGCGGTGGACTCGACCGCGCCGGTACACGACATGTCGCCGACCGTGCGGTAGCGAACCATGAGCGTTCGGGCAGCCTCGTCGAGCTTCGGGCCTCCCCAGTCGCCGAGGGCGAGCCACATGCCTGACCTGGCGAACACCTCGCGCTCATGGGCGAAGTAGATGCTCGGCAGGTCGATTCCCTCCCGGGCGATGTACTGCCAGACGTCCAGTTCGGTCCAGTTGGACAGCGGGAAGATCCTCAGGTGCTCACCCGGTGCGATCCGCTCGTTGTACAGCTGCCACAACTCGGGGCGCTGCCGGCGTGGGTCCCAGCCGCCGAACTCGTCCCGGACCGAGAAAACGCGCTCCTTGGCACGAGCTTTGTCCTCGTCACGGCGTCCGCCGCCGAGGACGGCGTCGAAGCGGTTCTCCTCGATCGCGGTGAGCAGTGGCAGGGTCTGCAGGGTGTTGCGCATCCCGTCCGGGCGCTCCCGCTGCAGACCACGGTCGATCGACTCCTGCACCGCGACCACGAGCAGGCGCAGCTGGTGGGCGGCGGTGAACCGGTCGCGGAAGCTGATGACTTCGGGGAAGTTGTGGCCGGTGTCGATGTGCAGGAGAGTGAAGGGCGGAGGCGCGGGGGCGAACGCCTTGAGGGCAAGGTGGACCATGACGATGGAGTCCTTGCCACCGGAGAAGAGGATCGCCGGCCGTTCGAAACCGCCGGCGGCCTCCCGGAGGATGTGGACCGCCTCCGACTCCAGTAGATCCAAGTGGGTGAGCTTCTGCTCGGTATCGGGCTCGCGGGTGTCGAGGACTGCGGTCATGCCAGCCCCTTCGCGATCAGGAGGTCGAGGAGCAGGCCCGCCGATTCCTCGACCGTCTGTCCGCGGGTGTCGATGCGCAGGTCTGCAACGGTCGGTGGCTCGTACGGGTCGTCGGCACCGGTCAGGCCGGTGAGCTCGCCGGCCGCGTACCGTCCGTACAGACCCTTGACGTCCCGGGCGGCGCACTCCTCGACGGCGACCAGCGACGCCGAGAGCGCCACCCCACCTTGAACGTGCCATGCTCACGGCACGCCCGGTCCAGATCCCGAAGAGTCTGCTGCAACACGTGCGAGGGGGCGTCGGCCAGCCACGGGAACTCCCGCTTCGCCTCCGCCAGCTCGGCGGCCTGCGGCACGTAGTTCATCCACGCCCCACGCCGCCGGTACTCCCGCCGCTGCTCCAGGGCAGTGTTCCATACCGACCGGCAGATGTTGCCGAACGTCTCGCACAACTCGGCCTGATCACCGCTGAGTTCAAGACGGTAACGTCGCCCCGACAGCATAGGAACACCCCCCTTCGGTAGCTGCGACCAACATAGTGCACGCCACCGACAACGCAGCGATCTCCGCCGCTTCGCGGCTCCGAGCCAAAGATGGGCTAACCCCCAGCCAAAGCAGGGGGTCTGCGCCCAAGAGTTCAGATCAACCGCCTACTCGCGACCGACACCTCGATGTGGACCGACAGCGTGTGGGTCGTCGACTCCACGCCGGTGGAATGCGGGCGCTCACGTGAGACGGCCAAGCGCTCCGACCTGGCCGGCTGGGCCGAGTACGGCTACTGCGCCAGCCACTCCCGCTACTTCTGGGGACTTCGCCTGCACCTGGTGTGCACCCTGCACGGCCTGCCCGTCGCCTTCGCGCTGACCGGCGCGAAGGCGGACGAGCGCGAGACCCTGCTCGGCTTGCTCCATGCCGAGCCCGACCTCGCCGCCTCCCGCCCGGGCCAGACCCTGATCGGCGACCGGCAGTACTACGGCCGCGCCTTCGAACACGAGCTGGCCGAGTGGGGCGTCCGGTTGCTGCGGCCGGCCCGCAAGGGCGAGCCCTTGCGGGCCGGCTCCGCTCTGTTCAAGCCACTGCGGCAGATCATCGAGTCCGTCAACCAGACCTTCAAGGCCCAGCTCGACCTCGAACGCCACCAGGGCCGCACCCAGGGCGGAGTGATGGTCCGCGTCCTGCAACGCGTCCTCGCCCTGACCTGCGCGATCTGGCACAACGACGACGCCTGCCAGCCCGTCATGCGCTCGCTGACCGCCTACGACCACTAACCCTTCGCATCATTCATCTAGACAACCGACCACGTGTTGCAACGACCGCTAGAAACCGCCCCTCCGCCCCGGGGATCGGCGTGCCCTCGTGGATGAGGACACCGTCCATGTCGGTCAGCCAGGACTCGATGGGCTTGCGGTCTGCCACGTGCGTGTCTCCCGAAGTGTTGCAGCGTCTTGCGTGGGGCCCTGACGCGGCACGGCCTAATACTGCAACCGCAGTTATGGGGTGTGGCCTCGGCGTTTGTAGTGGCTGCGGCGGGCCCGGGTCTGGCTACGCCGTCGCCAGTATGACCAGCACAGATGGTGTGCGGCGGTGAGGCAGTGAGGGTGGAGGAGCAGGCCGATGAGTCGGCGGATCTCCGCGACGGACAGGGGTATCAGGCGGTCGTGGC